>MNWW01000043.1 GCA_001871415.1 Candidatus Woesearchaeota archaeon CG1_02_57_44
CGCGGTATTACCGCGCCTCGTCATTGCAGGCGGATTTTTGAATTGCAAAGCACGTCCTGAAGGACGGGGTATTCAACCCCGTGCTTTGCAATAACGTTGTTTATTGAGCGTTTCAGCAAGCGCCTCTTTTATGAGGTCAAAAGCCTTGATAATCTTTGGATTGGCAATTCTGTAATAGACATGCTTCCCTTTTCGGGTTGAAAGCACTATTCCTTTGGCTTTCATGATGGAAAGATGCTGCGATACATTTGCCTGGCTTAGATCTGTCTTGCTGACGAGATCCGTCACAGACCATTGCTTATCTCTTAGGATATTGAGCATCTCAAGCCTCACAGGGTTTGAGAACACTTTGCACATTTCTGCATGCAGCTCAAAGAGTCTTTTACTCATAACATATTAGTGTATTCTAATATGATTATAAATCTTTTGGTGCAGAAATCTTCTTCATAGTTCCAGAGAACTGACCATCACCTTATGCTCGTTGGTGACAGACTTGTTCTATCTGATATGCCTGCTGGCAACCAGCGCCCTGTTCTGCATGGCCTTTTCTGCTTCACCCAGAGCGATTCTTCTCTGGTTTTTCACATCCTGAAGATTGCCATTGCAGATGGTCACAGACTGCTTGACAAGGGCCTTTAATCTGGCTAGTTCATCCTTGAGCTGAGATACTTCATACGATGCAGCCACTTCCTTGACATTGAATACCTCGTTGACAATATCTCTCCTGGCCACCATAGAGGTTGTCAGATATCTTTCTGTGCTCCTGAAGGTCTTGTGCCTACCTGTTATCTGGGCGGCAAAGACTCCTCTTTGGTCGCAGGTCTTCTGCAGAAAGTAATGCCCAAGGGCGTGATAACAGAGCACAGATAACACATGACCATCGTTAGTCCTCCCATATTTGTGATCCAGTCCTGCCTGTTTCCCGGTCTTCATCAGGTGAACTCTTATAGTGCAAGGGTCCAAGTGTTTCTCTCTGATAGGTCCTGCAAAATCAGCCTTAAAGAATGACAAGGAACTAATAAAGACAGCCAAGACATCATGCAATGGACTTTTCTGCTACGTATCAAAGGCGACCTGACAATCAAAGAACATGTCAACGTGATTTACGAACAACACATCACACCATTTGGCAACTCAGCAAAAATTGGAGCGCCAAAGAAATGCATCGGCAAAAGAGCATACGTCATAATCGTTAACGATTAATTATGCAACACAGCATTATATTAATATGATAATGTTATAACATTAATAACTAAATATTATATATAAATCTTTTGATTTCTATTGTTCCGGATTTACATGCAAAGGCTTGCAGGCCTTATACTGTCGAGTGACTGAATAACGGATTTTGGAAAATACATTATTGTTACTACATAGTAGCGAAACATTTAAATAGCACCCTATTTTTGCTCCCCGGCATGGCAATCCAACCATCCCTTGAGCAACGAGTCAGGAACAGTCTCTTCTGCCTCGCAGGCATCACTGCCGCGGTCGGCCTGAATGGATGCGGAACAAAGACAGAAGGCCCGATAGCCCCGCTGGATGGCACTCCCTCACAAGCGGCAAGCACCAACAACACCCGGTCAGTGGGCGGCCAGACGATCACTTTCAACCAGGGCTCGCGTGCCTTTGGCCTGGGCAGGCGCGTTGATGTCACGGTCAAGACCGGGGATGCTGTGGTAAGGTACATCGATGGCAACGGTGATGGGTACGTCGATACGGTGAGCGTGCAGTCCACTGCAAGCGGACCCACCAGCACCTACAGCAGAGGCAACACATATCTCAACGACGTGATCACCGAGGCCCAGCAGGGCTACCACGACGCAGTCAATAGCTCGCAGTCAATAGCTATTGGACAGACTTCAGGGATTCCGCGCTCCAGAACCTTCGCGACGCGCAAGGGAAGGACAGGAACCCGGGATAGGCGCGATGCGAACAGCACCAGTCGCAGACCACGACGCTCGATCAATAGCCACAGGCAACAGTCTATTCTCCTGATCACATCAGATACACGGGCGTCTGGTGCGGATGGATGCCCAGTTCCTCGCTTCGTATCTGATTGTAGCTGGCCAGCAACCGCTTGAACTTGATCAATACCTGATTGAACCCAAAGACCTTGTAATTCTCATAGTGCTCTTTTTCCTCGGGATGAATCTCTGTCACATGCTGCACACCCATCTCCTGGCGTGTCGACTCCTCGATGATGCGCTCGGCGCGCTGGTAATCATCGGGCAATTCAGCTTCCCGCTCAGCGACATGGTAATAGGTGAAGCTATCAGAGTCCGACTGGTAGGTGAAGGCACGAACATAGGACTGCTCGAATGATGTCAAACCAGTATATGATGTTTGCTGCTCAACCATCCTGCCATAGATGACTTGTATGCCTGTGTCGATATCCAATAGCGCCTCAGTCAGAGCATCCAGGATGTGCTCGAGCCCGTCGTCAAGAGTACAATCAAGCTGCTTCTTTTGCCCGGTTCTTGATAATGAAGACCGCGAGACCTTGTCGAGCGCTGAAGCATCGGACTTGGTAGCTACACCCTGTCTCTCGACTCGCCTGTTGGTCGCTACGCGATTTTCTGACCCAGGACCGGTAAAGACCACACCCCCCCGAGTACGCATCGTCTGTGCTAGAAGAGCCAACTCCAACAGCGGCAGACTCATAGCATCAGGATCACCCTCATCAGCCTTCTGCCCCTTCGCAGAGATCCTGCTGACCATCGTGTCAAAGAGCAGAAGCTCGATGCCATCCGGTTGTTCCGCGCGTACGCTCTGCACAACACGCTGGTTCGCTTCCACTGACCCCGCATCGCCGTTGGACATGATATCCAACGCTGGGCAGGAAAGGATTATAAATCCTTCGCCCCTGTCAATGCCTATGCCAGGCATCCCTCAGTATACGTCGCTTGATATTGCCGCAGCCCACCAACTCCTCACCTGGACACGCATGAGCCGTGGATCGCTCTGCCAGGAGCTAGGGCTTGGTGAAGGAACGGTCAAATCCATACTCACCACGCTCAAGAAACAGGGAACAATAAGCGCGACACGACAGGGCCATTTCGCGCTGCGAAAACCAAGGATCGCCTGCCAGATACTCAAGCTCAGTTTCGCGCAGGAACCTGCATGCGCATGCAAAACCAAGACCGACTTGCAGCCCCTGCTCGCCAGAGACAGGGCCATCCGCGCTGGCGCCACTGGCGCGCTCGCCTTGCATCAACTGCAGCCTCTGCAGGTCCCGGGAGATGCTGATTTCGCGAAACGACAGGCCGATGATTACGATGCGCTACGATTATGCATGCCGCTGAAGCCAGGAGAATGGCTGTTCGTCTGCTGGGCGCCGACGCTTGGCAGCGCGCTTCGGGGTTGCTTTGCCGGAGGTGGTCACTATGCCTGATGACACGCGGGCGGTGCTGGACGCGGTCCGCAAGCGCACCGAGAGCATGGAAGCCAAGCAGTCCGACATAGACAAGGACCTCGACAGTGTTGAGCATCGCTGGGCCCAGGAACAGGACCAGCTCGCTTACGATCTCACCATGCTGCAGACGCAGCTCAAGAGCATCACTGCGGAACTTGTGCTCACACGGGAAGCCTTCGCGGGCGTCATCAACCAACTGCAGCGCACGGCGCGCAACCAGGAAGTGACTCGTATCACGAGCACGGTTGAATCGTGGAACCCTGAGTTCAAGGCCAGCAGGACCTGGATAGAACAACGCACGAGACAATTGCTTGATGAGCAGCGCCAACGATAGCACCCTTTCTTGCGCGAAACATTCTCAGATGACCCGACTCCCCTAGCCATGCTCGCACGCACATCAAGCCGCGGAAAAGGATGGACCATAGGTCAGAAAGACAAAACAGAAAGGAGCCGCGAACACGCGGCAATCACTTCTTCGGAGCTTCCTTCTTCTCCTCATCCTTGGGAATGAACTCGTCGATTATCTGCTCAGGGATGTGCAACTCCTGCATGCGCTTTCGGATCTCCTTTGCCGGCTTGCCCTTCATCTCCTCGGCAGTCGCCTTGGCCAGATTCTCATGATCGACCCGCTTCTTTTCAAGCTCTTCCTTCAGGTGCTTTTGCTCTACCTCAAGCTCCTTGAGCTCATCCACGCTCAGCTCAGTCTTTTCCGAAGCTATCTTTTTATCGTACTTGCCCGCCCTAATCTCGGCTATCGCCTTTGGCGCAGGCATACCCTCGACCATGACACCCATGCTCTGGCAGGTGCCCACAATCTCAAGCACCTTCGCCTTTCTGGTCGCGCCGAGTAGCGCTGTATCTTTCATCTGGGAGATCTTGATGACTTGCTCAATCTTCAGGTCCCCGACCAAATCCTGGTTCGGGCGGCCTGAACCTTTCTGGATCCCAACTTCCTTGATGATGAGCTGAGATGCCGGCGGCGTACCGACGACGATAGAGAACTGCTTGGTGTCCATGTCGACCGTGACCTTGACAGGCACGCTCATGCCTTTGAAAGCCGCGGTCACCTTGTTGATGTCAGCTACGACCTGACCGATGTTCACACCCAGTGGACCCAACGCAGGGCCAAGCGGCGGTGCGGCAGTCGCCTGCCCGCCGTTGACGAGCGTCTCTACAACTTGTGATGGCATGCATCGCGAAGAAAAGGGATTGGTTTAAAAGGTTTGCGGGTGCGATCATTCACCAGGTCGCATACCCTGAACAATCCGGCTCAAGTGCATCACAGGTCTGCTCAATCTTCCGGAGCACGCAGATACTGCTGCACCAGACCATCCAGATATCGCGCGTCACTATGCACCTGCGCATTTGCCACCAGGCGCGGTATACGAGGGATGGCGCACATACAGGTGGATGCACCCAGTATTGTTACCCCCACGTGCCCGTACTGCTGCCATAGCGGCATCTGCTGTCCAGGTTCTGTCGCCCCGGATGCCCACGCCACAGTGGAGGCGAGCATGCAGAGTCCAGTTCCCGCAGCAAGATAGGGAAACCACCTTGCGGCGCGCGCGGGAACGTCTGCGCTGATAGGCGCAGTCGCCAGGTCAGCTGAGGGAAACAGATGATAGATACCCTGCTCAGCAAGCGCGTCCACATCATATTCTTGCAAAGGGCCGAACGCCACACGCCAAGGCGAGCCGATGAGCTCACGCACACTGCCTGCAAGAGAAGCTTTGCTAGTCACATCCTCCAGCACTGACTGCAGCAGGGGAATCCGGACAACGTAATCAGCGAGCATGTGGGGAACATCATGCCTCTGCGCAGAACGTAAGTCGGTGACAGCGGCTCGGATGTGGTTACGTGCCATAGTCCCGTAATAATTCCGGCGACTTAATTAAGGTTTCGTCTGTAACTACTATTTGTTAGTTACATGTCGTTCATCGGATGTAGAATGTAGGGTCTTCCGCACCCTTCAAAACCCCTCCACTAGGATGCAGATATACCTTCGAGGCGCAGAGAAACAAAAGGAAACAAGAATAGAAAAATAAAGAGGAATAGAAAAAAGTGATGCATAGCGCAGCTTTCTACATGGCCTCAAGCTCAGCGCCTTCAGCATTGTCGCGGCGCACGACCTTGATGGCGTCCATCTTCACGGTGATAGGAATAGGCACCGCGGCTTCCAAAAGCTCCACGACGGCCTCTTCCTTGCCGTGGTCAATACGCGTGACCTTCGCCTGCTCACGTTTGAACGGACCGGAGATGATCTCCACCACATCATTCTTACGGATGTTCATCTGCACCTTGACCTGCTCAAGCATGTACTCAATCTCCTTGTACTCTACGGGCTTTGCCAGGATACCACGCGCATAGGGCACGTCATAGCATGCCTGCTCAGCGTCGACCTTGCTCGCGGCCTCGATGAAGATGTAACCGCGCATGCCATGCGGGCGGATGATGCTGAAGACCGCCATCTTCTTGCGGGAGACATTGCTGACCACGAAGTCCATGACCTGGTCCTCGCGATTAGCGGTCGTGCGCAATGAGAATATCTCTGTGTCTGGCTTGGGCCCTTCCTGAGCAACAATCTCAGGCGCCTCTTCCTTGGTCTCTTTCCAGAGATCCTCAACAGTCAGGTCATCGTCTTCCATGAGCATCACGCGGGCCTGAGCCCCAATAGTATTGTGGCCAGCAGGATGAGGAACCCTATCATGCCGATCGCCAGCATACCAATGCCCGTCACCTTGACAATGGTGGCATATTCCTCCTTGTCTGGCTTCTTGGTCACCATCAGCACCCTGCGGCTCTCGCTGAAGAACCGCTGCAATGCCATGCGCCAATTAGCTACTGCCATTTATATCAGTCCACGAACTCAATACCGAGCTCGTTTTCCATGTTCTTTCGTTTCTTCACTGGCTGGTTTCTGGTGCTCCCCGTAATCTGGGAACTGTGCACACCCGTGATGATAAGCAGGACCCTTATAGCTTTTTGCATGTCCTCATTTACCTGGGCCCCCCAGATGATGCGCGCTTCCGGGTCGACCTTGGCGCTCACGGCCTCCACAATGCTGCGGGCCTCCTCGAGCGTCAAATCCATGCCACCGGTGATATTGATGAGCGCGCCGTTCGCGCCGGAGATGTCGACATCAAGCATGGGATTGCCGATGGCCTTCTCCACTGCTTCAAGAGCACGGTTCTCGGTATCAGACTCGCCGACGCCGATGAGCGCGACCCCGCCGTTGCCCATGACCGTCTTGATATCAGCAAAGTCAAGATTGACCAGTCCTGGCCGCGTCACGAGCTCTGCGATGCCCTTGACCGCGTTGGTCAGGATTTCGTCCGCGACCTTGAATGCCGTATGAATTGGCAGGTCAGGAGCCAGCAACAACAACTTGTCATTTGGAATGACAATGAGCGTATCCACGGTCTTTTCCATACGCTCCAAGCCAAGGGACGCGTTCTCATAACGCCTGGTGCCTTCCATGGCAAAGGGCATGGTGACAATACCTACGGTCAGTGCGCCTTGCTTGCGCGCGATCTCCGCGACAATCGGCGCTGACCCCGTTCCTGTCCCGCCGCCAAGGCCCGCGGTGACGAATACCAGGTCCGAGCCCTGGATGACGCTCTTTATTTCCGCCTCAGTCTCCCGGGCAGCTTCCTCGCCAATCTTGGGAATGGAACCTGCGCCAAGTCCTTTGGTCAGTTCCCTGCCGATGAGAATTTTCTTATCACAGGTAGTGTAGAGCAGATCCTGCGCGTCAGTGTTGATAGCGATAGTCTCAGCGCCAGCGACACCCACTTCGGTGATGCGCGTTATGGTGTTATTGCCCGCGCCACCGCAACCGACCACCTTGATACTAGCGGTCTGCTGGCTGAGCAATGATTCAAGTTCAGCGTCCAGGACGTTAGACAGCCGATGATGGGCCACCTTAGGATTCAAAGGTTTTGCCGCCGTAGCCGCAATACCTGCAGAGCCTGTGCTGACCGTAGCAGTCTGCGCAGTAATATTTCCCATAGAGCCCATGGTGTGTGACACTGAAGGCGTTGCTGCTATTGTCTGTGTCGGCCGTGCCAAATCGCCAGCTACAGCTGCCGGATACGCTTTTTCAACTGGCTTGCTAGATTCCCATTCCATTTTGGCCTGTGAATACCCCGGATTTCTTATAATTTTAGGCCGATTCCGCGGACGAATCCTTGGCTTCTGCCTGCGCCAACGGGGCCTTGCCCTCTTTGAGCACCTTCAGGTTCACAGCGGCAGTGGTCGGGCCGATGATGTTGCCTGCCACGGTCTTGCGCACACGCTGACCAGGCCGCACCTTCTGGATGCCTATACCGCGGACAGAGAAAATCTTTTTGAGCCCCTCACCCGCGGCGTCACGGCGCAGCGGAAATCCCGCGCTCGTGCTGCCACCGGTGATCTGCAGCTCATAACCGGTGAGGTCGATAAGCTCGCCCTTGATCGAATCGCCAATGCGCTTGCCATGCAGAGCGGACGCGGCCTGTTCTGGTAACTCGCGCATATGGTTATTGCCGTCCTTTGTTGAGATGACTGCTTTCATTTGCTCACCCACGTGTATGTGCGAAGTCTTGTCGACTTACCATAGCCGCAGCTGGCGCAGACGCGCGTGCTGACGTGATAAGCCGACTTACCGCACCTACGGCATTTGATATGCGAGCGCTTCGCGGAGCGCTTGCCCATTGATGGTGTTCCCTTACCCATTGTGTTCCCTTCATTGCCGCCTGGTTATGCAGGCGGCCAATAAACCTTGTTGACCTTGTTGGCCTAGCTCGGGTTTATCATGATGATGGTATCCCCGCGGATAAAGACATTGCCCAGCTTGCGTTTGAGCTGACCGTTCTCCGTCTCCTCGGCATCATCGAGCACGACATTGATATGAATATCAAAGGCTTTGAGCACGCCACTTAACTGGCGGCCGTTCTTCAGTTCTACCATCACTCGCTTATCACGAGCCCGGTTGAGTGCATCTAAGGGTCTTGGCTGTTCCATGCCGTCCACCTCGCATCCCGGCATTTATGGCCCCTTTAAAACCTTTTCGGATAAAACCCTGAGTGGACACCTAAAATAACCACAAATCAGGGAAAAAAGCTCCCTGGGACGCTAATGGGAGAAACATCCCTATTTAAGCAGCACGACCTATCACCCCCGACATATCAGCAGGCCACGTACCAGATGAACCGATGACCTGCAGGCACGACCAGTCTGCCACACCCTGCACCCTCATCGTACCAAGCACCGAACATTTTTACTTTTTGTTTCTCCACGGTGGAAAAAAGCATAACAACAACCTTTTGCCGTCGACAATTAATGTCAGCAGCCAAACCTGCGCATAGATAAACTTTAAAAATAATTGACGAAAGATTTATAAATAATGCGGAATTCTCATTTTAAATAATTATTGCTCATGCGCCACATATTAGGGGGCTGGCGGCCTGCAATAACGCATACTCGAGGTGATACCATGGTAGGATTCATCAAGAAATGCCCAGAGTGCGGCAGCATCAACCTGTTCTTGAACCAGGACAAGGGCGAAGTCATCTGCAAGGACTGCGGCCTTGTTGTGGAAGACAAGATGGTGGACTTCTCGCAGGAATGGCGCGAATTCGACTCTGAAAGCGCTGAAAAAAGGCGCCGCACAGGCGCGCCCATGACCTATACCCAGTACGACCAAGGCCTTGGCACAGAAGTAGGCCGCAAGGCGGACCTGTACGCGCTCGGCGGAAAGGATCGCAACAAGTTCTTTAGGCTTCGCAAGTGGCAGTATCGCATCAGCACGGCAATCGAACGCAACCTCAAGCTCGCGCTCGCTGAGCTCAAGCGCGTCGCCAGCTACCTGAAGCTGCCGGCCAGTGTCGAGGAAGAGGCGGCCCGGATCTACACGCTCTCGGTGCAACGCGGCCTGGTCAGGGGCAGGAGCATGGAATCAGTCGTCGCTGGCGCGCTGTACGCCGCATGCCGGAGGCACGAAGTCCCGCGGACGCTTGATGAGCTCTCAGAAGCATCTGGTATCGAGAAAAAGGAGATAGGCAGGACCTATCGCTTTGTCACGCGCGAGCTTGGCATCACCATCCTTCCGAGCAATCCGGCAGACTACATCCCGCGCTTCGCCAGCAGCCTCAAGCTTTCGCCAGAGACGCAGAGCAATGCTGTCGAGATCCTCGAGATGGCGCAGAAAGCGGAATTGACATCAGGCAGAGGCCCGACAGGCATCGCTGCCGCAGCGCTCTATGTCAGCGCGCTGCTGCACGGCGAGAAGCGCACCCAGCGTGAAGTCGCCGACGTAGCGGGCGTGACGGAAGTCACTATCAGGAACCGCTACAAGGAACTGCTCGACAAGCTCAAGCTGGAAAAAGAGATCAAGAAGACGCGCAAGAAGAATCCGTAAGCCATCTCATTATGTCACACAGGGCGCAATGAAACTTTTTGCGAGTCCTTATTTTTTGGTTTTTCATCCCCTGCAGAAGGTGTTATGACCTTGCCTCGCAGCACGCTCACGCCTTCGCTTCGCAGCAATCTTTGCTTCTCTTCCATTCCTCTCGCAAAGCCACCGAGCGATCCGTCTGACTTGATGACACGATGGCAGGGCACCCAGGAATAGGGATTCTTGGTGAGCGCGTGGCCCACCGTCCTGGGACTCGAACCAATGATCCTGGCTATCTCGCCGTACGTAGACACACTACCTTCGGGAATCTCTTTGGCCACTGCCCAGACCCTGCGCTCATGCATCGTCCCCAGGTCAAAGAGCAGGGAGCCAAGATAATCACGCATGGTCGCGTGCCCTTCACGACGAGAAAGCTTTCGCATCTCACGCACCATACGTGAACCATATTGAGCCGCCAACTTCTTTCTCCAGCAGATGTTTGCTGGCAAGCCCATATGCTCTGCGGTCATCCTGAACACATGCTTTTGCGTGCCTTCCACAATGCGATAACGCGCTGGAACCTGCATGGCCACCTGGACGACGTTCAGCCGCAGGAACGGCGCGTGCACCCGGACGCCGAGCGCGTCTGCGATGGCAATGTCCCGCAACAGGTCACGATGATACATGCTGAGCAGCCCCTGCCAGCACGCGTCCTCGAGATCTTCTGCCTGACGATGCCTGCGATAGCCGGCGAAGAGCTCTTCAGAGCCAAGACCTGCCTGCACTAGCCTATACCCCTCTCGCTTCGCGGCGGCAAGGCCGACATAGGTGACCAGACCAACACTGATTCTAGTCACATCAGCGCTTTTGGTGATGGCAACGACTTTCGGTATGGTCGCTTTGAGCATCTCCTGGTCAATATCGACCACCAGCTGTCGCAGCCCTAAGGCCTTGGATGCGGCTCTCGCCTCAACGACATCCGGCGCATCCCTGGCGCCCACGGTGATAACAAAAAGGCCCCTGCCCCCCTTGTTTGCACGCCCCCATGTGCCATTGGCGAGCAACGCTATGGTTGAGCTATCGACACCGCCTGAAAAAAGAACAGGCGCAGAAATCACTGCGTGGCGAAACGCGTCAGCGATTCTTAGCGCATGCCACGCCTCATCTCGCTCCACGACGCGCACCTGCTGGCGCAACGTGAACACGGCAGCGCGATACGCGGGCCAGGATAAGATTTTACCGTCCTGCTCGCAGAGGGATATGCTCGCAGAAACTGCCCGCGCATCTGGCAGGATGGCGTCAGCCATTGCTACTCCCACTCAATAGTCGCCGGCGGCTTGTGGGTGATATCATAGACCACCCTGTTGACCTGGGTCATCTCATTGGTGATACGCGTCGACACCTGTTCGAGGAAGTCCCAGGGAACTTTGGCGAATTCCGCAGTCATAGCGTCGGTGCTCTTCACGAGCCGAATGCCGATGACCTGCTTGTAGCTTCGCGCGTCGCCTTGCACGCCGACGCTGCTGATGGGGAGCAGCACGCAGAAGCCCTGCCAGATGTCCTTGTAGAGGTCAGCGCCATGCATCTCTTCCTCAAGGATCGCGTTCGCGCGCGCGACGATAGCGGCACGCTCTTCTGTCGCCTCACCCAGGATACGCACCGCAAGCCCTGGCCCTGGAAACGGATGCCGCCAAACCAGCTCGTCAGGACAGCCCAACTGCAGGGCGAGCCTTCGGACCTCGTCCTTATAGAGCTCGCGCAGCGGCTCTACTATGTCCATGCCTACATTCTCCGGAAGGCCGCCGACATTATGATGGCTCTTAATCTTTGACGCATGCGCGCTGCCGCCCGACTCGATGCGATCGGGGTAGATAGTGCCCTGAATCAGCACCCGAGCGCCTTTGGCATGCTCGCGGAACACCTCAATGAACATGCGGCCAATGGCTTTTCGTTTCTCTTCTGGATCAATGATGCCCTTAAGACCCTGATAGAAGCGCGTTCGCGCGTCGACTATATGAACATCCAGGCCCAGCGGCGCCATGGCGTCGCGCACCTCCTGCGCTTCGCCCTCCCGCATAAAACCCGTATCAACGAAAATGGCTGTTATCTGCTCAGGAGCGGCCTTTGCGGCAAGCACTGCAGCAGTCATGCTGTCCACGCCTCCGGACAGGCCGATGACCGCCTTTCTGCCATTGAGCTTCCCAGCAAGCTCAGCGATGGCCTGCTCTGCGATGTTCTTCATGCCGAAATCCTGTTCCGTCTTGCAGATGCGCAGGAAATTCGAAAAAATCATCGAACCGCATAGCGTATGCGTGACTTCAGGGTGAAACTGGCAGCCATACAGGTTTCTTCCCTGATGCTCGTAGCAGGCGTTGCCACAGTTCTGCGTCGCGCCTGTAGCCACGAATCCCTGCCCCAGCTGCCCCACAATGTCACCATGATTCATCCATACCTGCTCCTGCTCGCCAATGCCCTTGAGTAGTTGGCTATCCTTTGTCTTTCGAAGAGTGGCAAGACCGTATTCACGCTTGTCGCCTGCCCTGACACTGCCGCCCGTCAGATGCGCCATGAGCTGATGGCCATAGCAAAGGCCCAGAACAGGAATTCCAAGATCCAGAATGTTCTCATCCATGCCTGGCGCACCCTCCTCATAGATACTCGCCGGACCACCAGACAAGATAATGCCCCTTGGCTTTCTCGTTGCCACTTCATCCGCAGCTATGGTTGAAGGCACCACATCAGCTGAGACCGCAAGGTCGCGGACGCGTCGGGAAATCAAATGAGCGAACTGGCTACCAAAGTCAATCACAAGGATCTGCGCGTGCATGCAGGGCAAGGAATCGTAGTGGTATAAAAGATTTGGTGCTTGCAGAAACCAGAACCTACGCAGAAACCATGCTTTTTCAAGATGATAACCGTGTCGCAGGCAGCGAAGACCTTCGGAAAACGACTGAAGACCAGGTGCGCTTTGAAGCAGGCGTTGCACTACCCACGGCCAGAGAACACGTCACTTCCTCACTCCCTGAAGACGCGTCAACCAATCACTGGATGCTCACAATGACGCTTCGGCTCATGTGCTTGACCGCGCTCACCGCGCTTCGCAACTGCAAGAGCAGCTCGACGGTCAGGCCAGCGTCGGTGAGCATCTGCTGCAGCTCAGGATCACGCAGCTCAGCGTTCATCGCGAGCGGCATCTGCTGGGTGTAGTAGGATTTCATTGTGTCGCTGAAATGCTCCCCAAGTGACTGCATGACGGCTCGCAGGCGCTCGCGCTTTGCCTGATTCAGGCCGGGCATCATGCGAGCGACCCGCTTGCAGCAGTCGCCAATCTTCTCCATCTGCAGTATAAGGTTCCATCCTGTCAGCACCAGTAGAGAGGACCCACCGATGCTGCGCGAAGCACGTGGGTCGATGAGCGCTTTTCGCATGGAGCGGTAGGCGAGAAACACCAGGCGATTGACATCGACATCCCTGCTGTCCAGATCGGTGGGCTTGCCATTGGCGACATCATCAATCATGGAGCGGACCGTCACGTCGATACGTCGGATAAGTGTCGCTATGGATACCTCACGGATATCCAGCAGGTCCTTTGCGATGATGCAATGGCGCGTCTCCTCCACTATCTCCATGCCTGTGAGATTACGAAGAACACCCTTGATGGGCTCAGCGTCTTTTGGACGATGGCCACGGATTTCCAGCACGGCCTTATTCGTCAGGTACGCGCTGATCACTTCAGCCCGTATGACGTGCAGCGCCTTACCTTTGGCGTCGATAAGTGACTTGCTCACCGGAAGAACAGACTCAGTAGACTCATAGCTGATACGAAGCTCTGTTCCCGCATCATCCACCTGCAGCGGCGCGCCCTTGATAAGGCCATTTCTTTCCACCCATTCCTTTGGCAAAGATAGCACAAAGGAGCTCTTTCCGAATTGGATGATTTTTCTGGTAACCATGCAGTCCACCACGGCGCTTCGCCGACATCTTACTCAGGTCATTGCCAAGCCGCCATGCCAACAATGCATAGAGCTTGGATTCTGTGCTTGGAGCTTGGATTCTGTGCTTGGAGCTTGGATTCTGTGCAGCACTATATAGGCATATATGAGTATACACTAAAGCATATATATTCTTTTCTCCATTATTGTCTTTTAGGATGGTGGTCCGGATGGCATTTGAAAACATCGATGAATTAGGAGACTGCGTGGTACTGGTCTCCACCATGGAGCGTTATCCGCTGGAGGACTCGCACATCCTGGCGCAGTTTCCCCGGCCGACGTTCATGGAGGAATAGACAGCGACGCCGCACGTGGCCCTTGCGCGCAACAGCAATGTCCATGCAAGAAAACCACAGGGGACACACGTCAAGCAACCTCCCCATAATAGAAATTGTCCTTGTCCCTGATTATCCGGATTCTTGCAGGACCTGCTTTCGCGTGCATGACCGATATGCTACGGCCTTTGGCGACCGCTATCCATTCATGAGGCAGCCTGCCTGCAACCATGATTTCAGCGTCGACAATGTCGCCCTTTCGCAGAGGCTTTGGTAATGACGCCGCGATGGGCAGAGGCTCGAGTACTGGATCATCAAGGATGCCCTGCTGTTTCCAGCTCGCGAGCAGCGCGAAGAAATCTTCCCAGGAACGTTGCGGCGCGGGCTTTTTTCCCAACTTGTGACTCACAAAGTTCTGCACCAGCACCATCGCCCCTATTTGCCTGCCAAATCTGCAGACTTGCTGCACCGCGTCCTCATTGACACCCTGCACCATCACAGGGGCAAGAACGACCTTGATACTCTTGGCAGCCCGCCTGGCCAAGGCCATGGTATTCTGGGGATCGTAAATGGGGCTTGCGACTCGCGCGTCCTTTTCCAGTGCGTGCAGCGAAAAACTTATCTTGCCCAGGCCCGCAGCCATGAGCGCGTCCATGCGCGCGGGGGTGATGCCTACGCCCGTCGTGTACAGCGTGACGCAGACGACTTCAGAAAGCTTCGCGATGTCTGCCACCAGCTCTACCAATGGCGCGTAGTAGCCCGCTTCGCCCTGAGGATTGACGATGACTTCGAGTTGCTGGCACTTCTTGAGCGGCAATAGCCTGGCCAGCTCTGCGACAAGGTATTCCTTTTCCACCACAAAGTCACGCAAGCGCCTGTCATCGTCCACAGAACAGAACGTGCAACCCACGTTGCAACCGGACAGGGGCCGAAGCTCCACCATGCTTGAGCCGCGGTCCATGATGCCAAACTCGTTGGAACCGACCAGGGGTATGCCACTGTTGGCGTGGATGTACGTTGTTGGCTTGCCGGTAACAGTACTGTTCAACTCTCGCAGCGCTGCGTGAAGGCGCCGCTCAAACTGCTTGGAATCCTTATCTGCGACATCCACGTGCTCACGCGACGTGTTCAGGACATCCAGGCCGCTGAGGTCCAGCGGAGCGGCAAAGACCCCATAGAGGAAGACCTTGCCACTGGCGAACCGGAGGTTTTCATAGCTGTAGCGCATCATTTCCGAATCTTCAGGCATTACTTTAATCTTACGGAACCCAAACATTAATTATCACCGTGCTTATTACCCCGCCCATGGACGGCATCGCCATCACGTATCAGACCCTCTTTGAGGTCCTGCAGACGGAAAAGAAGCGAAAGGAACTGCAAGAGCTTGATAAGGAATTCTACGCCAAGGTCGCGGAATATCTCCAGGAAAAGCAGAAGGCTTCCAAGGACGCGCGACACTTCGGCTCAGACGCGCACGCTCAGTATGACAAGGCCAGGCGCATCATGCGGGAAATCTACAACTGGCGTGAGCAAAAGATTGCGGAAATGGCCCGCAACAAAGCGAGGGCCGAGCAAGAGGCCAAACACGTCGCCATTGACACAGAAGCGCTGCTCCCTGAGGAGGAGGATCTCTTTGATTCCCTGCGTGACTGCTTCATGTCGTTTCGCAAGGAGCGCCTCAGCAAGGTCATGGACGGCAAGCACCGCCAGGAGCAGAAGTCACCAGGCAGCATGGTCGTTCGGTTCAATAGCTCTACCGAGCAGTTCGTAGGCAGGGATCTTGAGACCTACGGGCCGTTTGAACAGGAGGATGTGGCCAGCCTCCCAGTTGAAGTGGCAGGACTGCTCATCAAGAACGGCAAGGCCGAAGAGATACACACGTCCTGAACCGTTCGCCCAATGCCCGGCTTTTTTCTGTGTGTATGCACATCATCCTGCGCTTCTCGACACGCGCAGAATAGCGCTTTCGCGTACGCATGGAACAAACAAGAAATGGCTTGATGCTGCTACTTGATCTCGACTTTCTTGGCGCGAATGCCCTTTCGCTGCGCGTGCTGCTTCTTGCACACCTGGCACTCATAGCGAAAGTCGGTCTTCTTGGTCTGCTTCTTGCCCGCCATCTTAAACTTTGTCACGGCTGGCTTTGAATAGCGTCCCAGATTTCCCGCACCACGCGCCTTACCGCGCAGACGAGCCCGCGTCTTTGACCCGTAGGTCAGGGAAGAGGCGTTCTTCTTCTTGTTCTGTATGACCCGGTGCTGGGCGTGCTTCTTGCAGCTGGGGCAATAGCGTTGGATGAGCTTGGGAACCTTCATGGGTCACGGGCAAACCGCAATCGGTTTATAAAGCTTGCGATGGCGATGTTCAGTGTGCTATCCTAATATTATTTCCCTTCGATGGATTCTTTGGGTTTATCATTTTTATGCTTCTGCCTTCTTTTTGCGGCAGAATGCCTGGTAAGGCGTTTCCAGGGCCGCAGTTTGGAGGCTTTGATGCGGTCTTAGGCAATTGTACCAGTGGGCAAATTCTTCTTTTGTTTTGAAGGCTTGCCTGTGGGTATTGTACGTGTGATGGAAGCGTTCTACCTTGCCGTTTGATTGTGGGTGTTTAATTCTGCATTTGATGTGCTTGATGTGATGTCATGTCGCGCAAGAAACTGGCCAAATCGGCAAGACCCGTGTGATTTAGTGAATTGTGTTCCATGATCAGTGATACACTGACGTATCCTACCAAAGGTGAGTGCTTCTTGCATGGCCATAATGCTTGCCTCTGTTGTAGCCCGGGATGTTTCTATCAAGGCCAAAAGCATTCTGCTGGCGTCGTCGACAACAGGCAACACCCACACGTTCGATAACGAGTATAAATGCCAGTCAAGATGCACAGCAGTCAAGCTATGCTTACGCTCATATCGTACCCAATCAATCTTGCGCTTCACCTTTACCTTCAAAGGCTTGGCCAAGCCAAGCTGCACCAACACCTTATGAATATGATTGTGCGGAATATGCACGCCATAATCACGTTCAATCAACGCCTCCAGCATACTTGCACTCACCCGATACTTCAACCACGCATCCCGGACCATCATAATCTCAGACTCCAACACCAACCTTCGCGGCCGGCCCACACGCCGACCGACCTCTGGCATCACGCCAGAGGAAAGATACGCAGACCAGACCTGATTGACCCTACGAACGCTCACACCAGCAACTTTTCGCGCTTGCCAACTGCTCAAACCATCATTTTTCGCACGCAGAGTCTCCAACAACCTTGTTTTCGTAAGTTTCATAGGCTCATGAAACTCAGCGTAGGGAAATAATTTCGGGATAGCACTCCCTTGTCAACCACAGCAACCTTTTTATACTGCCCATTCTTTGCCAGATTCCATGAGAGACCCATCTTCACGCTTCGTGGAAGTGCGCTGCACGCACTGCAAGAATGAACAGATAGTGTTCGGCAAGGTGTCATCCGCTGTCAGCTGCCTTGTCTGCGGCACTCCCCTGGCAGAGCCGACAGGCGGCAAGAGCCGTGTCCGAGCGCGCGTGCTCGAAGTGCTGGAATAGACGGCCCCGAGTACCAGAGACCACAGCCCTGATTGAAATAAACGACCCTGAGAACACAAAATGCTTCTGCAACAAGACCGATGGCCAGAGCCTTCCGAGCTTGTTCTCTGCACGGTGACTAAGGTCTTGCCGCACAGCGTCTTTGTGAGCCTTGATGAGTTCGGTAAGAGCGGCCTCATCCACATTTCTGAGATCAGCCCTGGAAGGATACGTAATATCCGCGACTATGTCAAGGAAGGCAAGGTTGTTGTCTGTAAGGTCCTTGATGTGCGCGAAGACCGCGGGCACATCGATTTGTCGCTTCGCCGTGTTTCGGACAACCAGCGCCGTAAGAAAGTCAATGAACTCAAGCAAGAGCAGAAAGCTGAGAAGATCGTTGAGTTTGTATGCGGCCAACTCAAAAAAGAATTCCTGCCGACGTACAAGGAGATCATGGCAGGGCTCAAGACGCACGGCGAGCGCCTCTACCCCTTCTTCCAGGACATCATCCTGGACAAGGCGAAGGTAGCAGACCTTGGCCTTGACAAGACCATCACCAAGGCGCTAGATGACATAGTCAGGCAGCGCATCAAACCGCCGGAAGTGTCTATCGAAGGAACCTTCAAGATAATCACTTACGCTTCTGACGGGGTCTTACTCATCCGCTCCACATTCGAGCAGGTGCTCAAAGATACGGAGGCTGAAGTGTACTACGAGGGCGGCGGCAGATACCATCTGCGCGTCAATGCCCAGCATTACAAGGACGCTGAGAAGAGCCTGAAGGAATTGACAGATACCATAACCGAACAGGCCAGCGCCTATGGCACTGCGGTGTTTGAACGGGCAGCATGAAAAAAATAATGCGATGCACGGGCTGTGGCAAGTACACCCTGAACGATTGCTGCGCCGTGGTCTCTGCGCATCCAGCCAAGTGGTCTCCTGAAGACAGATGGGCCGAGTGGCGGCGCAAGGCAAAAGAAGCGTCGTGGCGCGCTGAGGGATTGCTATGAAGCATTTTGTCCGTTGCGATGAACTTCTGCTTGACAGCATGCGTCTCGCCCGCAAGGTCTGGAATTCTGGCTATCGCCCAACGTATCTGCTCGCGCTCTGGCGCGGGGGAACACCCATCGGCGTGTGCGTGCATGAGTTCTTCAAACGCAAAGGCGAGTCTATGAACCATCTCGCCATCAAGGCGGAATCCTACCTGGTCAAGAACGGTGGCAAGGACAATGAGATAGTCCAGCTCGGCCCTATGAACATCAAGATATGCCCAGGCGACCGACTTTTGATAGTAGACGATGTCTACGCCAGCGGCGCGCAGATAGAGCGGCTGCTTGATGTGCTGCGTGAGCGTGTGAAGCTTAAAGATGTCGAAGCGCGCATCGCGGTGCTCTATCACAAGCCCCAGGACAATGGCGCCACACCAGACTATTTCCTGCACGAGACACAGGATTTCATCGTGTTCCCTCATGAGCTCACGCAGATGAACGACGCCGAGCTCGGTGAGCATGAACCAGAAGTTGCGCAGCTGCTTCACGGTGACTGAATATGCAGAAAACCTATGTCTCGGCCAATGAATTATTGCTTGATTCTTTCACCCTGGCCAAGCAGGTCAAGGATTCTGGCTATGAACCCACCGCGCTCATCGTCCCCTGGCGTGGAGGAATGCCCGTAGGCATCTGCATGCACGAGTACTTCCACACGCAGGGCGTCACGCTCAAGTCCACGGTGATAAAGACGAGCGCCTACAGCGGCATCGACAAGAGATCCGACGTCACGCTCGCGCCCTTCGCCCCTGACTTCACCGAAGATGACAGACTGCTCATCGTCGACGATGTATTCGACACGGGCAGGACCATGAAGGCACTCAAAGAAGAGCTGGGCAGGCATTGCAAAGACATACGGATCGCCACGGTCTTCTTCAAGCCCAGCCGCAATGAGACGGAGCTATCGCCCGACTATTACCTATACGCCACTGACGAATGGATTGTCTTTCCGCACGAGGTCGATGGACTGACTCCAGAGGAACTCGAAGAGAAAAGCCCCGCGCTCGCGCGGCTGTTCCCATGAACCCATCTGGATTTTTCTCGCAGGAGACGAACCGCTACTACAAGCTGCTACCGACGCCAACGTGGCCAACTATCGAGATATCCGGAATACGCATGCACCGCGTGGAGAGCATGGACCCCAAGAGCGACACCGAGCGCAAGATAGCGCAGGTCGCGCCTGTGCAGGGCAAGGCGCTTGATATCTGCACCGGACTTGGTTATACAGCTATCCTTTTGGCACGGGAGGCGGATAGCGTCACCACCATTGAAAGGGACGCCAATGTGCTGGCGTTGGCGCGGGAGAATCTGCCGAGCAAAGAACTGTTCTCCTCGCCTAAAATAAAACAGCTCATGGGCGACGCGCAGGAAGTCGTCAAGTCGTTGCCTGACGCTCATTTCGACATCATCATCCACGACCCACCGAGCCTGAATATCGCCGGTGATTTGTATGCCTCGTCATTTTATCAGGAATTGTTTCGCTTGCTCAAACCTGGTGGACGAATGTTCCATTACACCGGCATGCCAGGCAGGAGCAGGGGCGTCGATCTTATCGCCAGCGTCGCCAAGCGGCTGAAGCTGATAGGGTTTGACGCGCAACCTGTGAGAGAGGCGCTTGGCGTCAAGGCGACGAAGCATCAGTAGAATCGCTTCGTTCCGCCGGTCAGTTCAGACGGAGCAGGGGACAATGCATGACCTACGGCATAGGTGACGGCCCTCCTATCAAAGTCTACCACAGCATTTACTTGAGATGTCAGCCGATCCACCCCTAAGAGATTCACCGTGCCAGCCAAGCCTGTCTGATGGAGGAATAGCTCCTGGGCCACTCGCGCAACGAGCCCTGCCTGCTCACCAGGCAGCACTACCAAAGTATCCCCCTTGCTTTCAAGATAGCTAAGCAGCAGTTCAGCATCCCCAACATCATCAAGGGCGGCTTGGATAACCTCATAACCACCATCAGCCACTCCACCGCTGCCGAATCCTGTGTATTGATTTGGATGGGAATTAAGTTCCCACAGTCGAGCAGCATAGTTGGCGGTGCGCGTACAATCTGGGTCGGCAGACGCAATAATCTGCAGCGAATCCCAGTTTACTTCATTGCGTGCGACAAGCACAGCGCTCTGCGCCGCGATGACATCATTAGTCGGTCCGGTGATGATTGTTTTTGCCATGCACCCAGAAGACCAGGCGGCCATTCAAAAGCGTTACTATTTCTGATAGGAATAATAGTCCGATGTGAATCAGCCCATTCCAAGGATGCTAGCCAGGCGGGCAAAGGCAGTCCTGACAGGACAAAAAAAGTATCTCCGGAATAATCGGAATATTTCCGGAAGCAATGTATCGCGAATGCCCGGCACTGCTGACACACACCACAGAATCCTTTTGTTCGACACTCCTTATGTTCGACACTATTCACACATTATTATCATTCCCCCATCATCACTCCCCGAGTATCTTGATCACCGCGCGCTTCCTGCGCTGCCCGTCGAACTCACCGTAGAAAATCGCCTGCCATGGTCCCAGGTCCAGTTTTCCTTTGGTGATGGGCAGCACCACCTGATGGTGCATGAGCAGATTCTTCAGATGCGAGTCACCGTTGGATTCGCCCGTCGCGTGGTGACGATAGTCCTGCTTGTAGGGTGCCATCTCTTCGAGCCAGTCATCGATGTCCTGCAATAGCCCCGACTCATTGTCATTGACGAACACGCTCGCGGTGATGTGCATGGCGCTGACCAGGCAGAATCCCTCCTTGATGCCTGACGCCTTGACCTGCTCTGCCACCTCGCGCGTGATATTGATGTATTGCCTGTGCTTTGCGGTGTCGAACCAGAGATAGTGGGTGTGCGATTTCATAACATCGTGGTTGCAGAAGGATTATTAATGGGTTGCGATGGACCGGTCTGCATGAGCGACGAAGACAGTGATGATACGCGCCATCGTGGGCGCATCCAAGCGGTATACTTCGATGTTGGCGGTGTCATCATCGATGATCCTGTCCCTGCCATGGCTGCGCGCTTCGTCGAGGAGCTGCGGATCGATGCGTTCTCATTCAAGAAGCATGCACCGGCCATAGCGCAGTTCCAGCGCGGCGGCAGCGAGGAGCAGCTCTGGAAGGATGTCGCGGCGCAGGAAGATCGCGTTGCCGCCGCGCCAGGCCTGTGGCTCGAAGGCATCAAGAAAGGGCTCGGCATCAGACAGGACGTGATCGCCATGGCGGCGACGCTGCAGCAGGCAGGCATACGCATCGGCGTACTCAGCAACACGGAACGACCCGCGGTCGACTATTTTCTTCCGCAATTCACGCGCGATATCGGCCTGCGCTTCGATTCGCTGGTGCTCTCCTGCGATGTCGGTTGCGTGAAACCGGAGGATGCCATCTACGCCATAGCCGAGCTAATGATGGGCGTCAGCGGCGAGGAGCTGCTCTTCCTGGACGACCGCGAAGAGAATGTCGTAGCGGCGCGAAACAGAGGATGGCAAGCCGAGGTAGCGAAGAGCAGCGAAGATGTCAGACGAATCCTGGACGACCACGCACTACGATAGGTCTTGCACCAAAGGCATATTTGTGTCGCTCTGCAACCAGGTGAAGGGTTCTTACGGATGTGTACTGTGCAGGGTCAATAATAGCACCCCACCGCCAGAATTATTCCCTTCATACTGTCGCTGTCAGTGAAATATATAAAGGACTTCCGAAATTTAGAAGAATATTGCACAGAATTAATATTCCTAAATGAATATGAGGGGAGTCCAGATGACACGACACGATGCAGCCGCAGGATTTCAGCAAGCATATCGGGGAAATCTCTATGACGGTTTTTCCCATGGCACACCTGGACAATGGACTACCCCATTCCTGGAAGCAACGCTTGCTGTCCATCAGGAACAGTTTCAGGGTTCCTCGGTCGGAACGCTCGAAGGCGGCGCGGGCAGAGGGTATCATAGCGTCACGATTGTCCGCAATACGCACGGAGGCCATCATACAGCCAACGAGTATGATCCAGCAACAGCAGCAGGCATCACGGCCCTGGCGAAGCAACATCTCAACGACGATTCCAGCAGGCTGAGCGTCGTGCCTGGCGATCTAGTCATGTGTCTACAAGATGCCGGAGATTTAGGGCTCTTTTACGCCAATTCAGTCCTGCACTTCTTTTCCCCTGACGAGCGAGATGAAGTCTACGGCGAAGTCGCATCTCGACAGCCCGCCGGAGGACTGGTCGCCGTCAGTTTCAAGGGATATGATGACGCGCTTCGTACCCGCGGCCAGGTCGTGGAGCAGACAGCAGCAGGGCCCATCGTCAGGAGCCATGATGATGGCATCGAGCGGCTTTTTGTCAGTCAGGTGGACCCACTCATAACAGAATTAAGTCGACACGGCTACGCAGTGCAACGACCCATCGCGTGGGCCATCCCCGACTACAACATGCCTGGTGAAGATTCGCATTTTGTCGGGCTGATAGGCGTGAGGGGACACTGATGCTGAACGTGTCAGTCATCGGTTCTTATCCAAAATACCACAAGCTCTTGCCAAAGGATTTCGACCCCGTCTGGCTGACGAGGCCAGGCGAGAATCTGGATAGGGCATGGAAGAATCGGGAAGATCTGGAACCGCTCTTCCAGGAAGCCATCAGATGGGCGGTCAAAGAGCAGGCTGAAGCAGGCATCGACATCGTCACCGATGGCGAGCAGCGACGGGGAAATTTTGTGCTCTACCATTGCCAGCACCTTGCCGGATTTGATTTCCAGCACATGGAGAAGCGGCATCTTCGGGCTGGGACCCGCTTTGAGGCAGTGCCTGTGGTGACAGGGCCTGTGCGTGCGAAAGAGCATTTTCTGGTTGACGAACTACGTTTCACGCAAAGCCTGACAAAGAAGCCTGTCAAGGTCACCATGCCCGGTCCCCTCACCATCATTGACTCCGTCAAGGACAAGCACTATGGCGACGAGAAAAAGCTCGCGTTCGCGCTGGCTGAAGCTTTGAACAGCGAAGCACGCGCACTTGCCGACGCAGGCTGCGCAGTCGTGCAGTTCGACGAACCCGCGTTCATACGCGAGCCGGAGAAATTCAAGACCTGGGGGCTGGATGCGCTGAAAGCATGCATCAAAGGCGTCGGTTGTGCCACTGCGGTGCACATCTGCCGTGGGTATCCTGCCCCGGGCAGAGATGTCAAAGCGCACACCAGACTGTATGGAGACGTGCTTGGTGCGCTGGCGAAGTCAGGCATCAGCAGGATATGCGTCGAAGATTCCACAGAGCACCTGCCTCTTTCGATCTACGGACAGTTCGGGAGCTGCGGCCTGGAACTGGGGCTGGTCAATATCGGCGAGCATGCGGTTGAAAACCCTGATGCAATCGCTGCCCGGGTGAGAGAGGTGCTCAAGGTCATCAAGCCAGAACGCCTGTGGCTTGCGCCCGATTGCGGATTGCTGCTATTGCCCCCCGCTGTCGCAAAAGCGAAGCTTGCAGCACTGGTAGCTGCCAGTGACCTGCTCAAGAACGAGCAGCAGTCCTGAGCCTTGGCAGGATATCAGATACAGGGACCAGCCAGCAGTTATTTGTTACCACTCAACTGTGAATAACTTTATATATCACCTGGCCTTCCCTCAGCAGCATGAAGGCGCTCCTCATCGCACCCGCCATCGCTTTGCTTATCATCGGCGCGGCCATGCAGCTCTCTGACATCGCTACGAGGACGTCCAGTAAGGCCATCGCCTTCGCTGATGACATGGATAGCGCCATGCACTGCACTATGCACGGCCAGACTCTGGACGAGTGTGCGCCACAGCTTCTCGGCTATGACTTTGAGCCAGAGGCGAAGGAGACCATGGCGCAACTGCAGATCCTTCAGGATGCGCTCAGGCCACAGCTCGAGGCAGCGCTCCAGGTGCAGGCGGGCACGACATCAGATGATCAAGCAGCCAGCACAGCTCAGCAGGATAGCTCGCAGCAGACCCTGATGCAGCAGATTCTCGAGAGCGACACGCTCAATGACCAGCAGAAGATAGCCATGCTCAAGCAGTTGATGTGAACCACATGCCCCTCAGCGAAGCATCCGTAAGCACGCTGGTCTTTGGCATCCCATTTCCATTTCATGCGGATCTTGATGCAAAAGGCCACGCCACACTCAGCCGGTTGTGGGACAGCGCGTTTCCAGAATTGCTTCTTGACCAGGGAGTCGAAGCGCGCGTGAAGCAACTTCTGCCCCCAGGCCCTGTCAGCCAGCCTTCATCGACCTATAGGCAATACCAGTGCTACGAAGCTGCGCTATACGCTCTGACCGGACATCTTTTCGACGAACCTTCCGTTCCGCTACTGTCCACAGGCATCTCTGATCCAGCGGCCAATGCGACAACAGGAACGCAGCTAGGTCAGATAGCACTTCCCCGATGTACGCGCATGAGCAAGGACATCATCGAAGGCCTTGGATTCGAAGAGTCTGACCAGATACAGCGCGCAGATCTTGCCGTCTTTCTGGCGGGTAATCGCATGGCGCATATGATGGCCCTGCTCGGCCAGTACCACGGCCCGGCAGGACAATCAGGCTTTCTGGTGTTCCATAAACCAGGACCTTACCTACCAGAGCTTCGTGATTATGTCGGCGTCGCCATGGACTATTCCTATATCAATCCCACAGTAGCGTTTTTCAGGAAACTATAGAATCAACTACGAATAATGGGGGAAAATTTGATACTATTCGTGACTTTTTCTCCTTTTCCGCATAAGTAGTATACACATCCGTATACCAGCATAGGTAATCGAAAGCTTTATATATCAGGGTATGCACTAAATGACCTCCCAGAGAGAGGTGATTCATATGCAAATGTGCGGTAAATGCGGCTCAACCATGTGCAAAGGAGCGACCATGAATAGTGGCAATGCGGAATACACAACACTCATATGTTCAGGCTGTGGTGTGGTCAACACGGTATGCACAGGGCTTAAACCATTCTGACAAAATGGTATCGCCCATCATACCATTC
>MNWW01000026.1 GCA_001871415.1 Candidatus Woesearchaeota archaeon CG1_02_57_44
ACCCTCGACGATTCACCTTGTTGACCTGACAATGCTATCCAATCTTCCCCGATAATCGCAGGAGCACCGCGTCTGTTTGCCGCTGACTCCTCCATCAGCCATGCTCGCCAATACCTTTAAATATGCCAGCGCCCAGAATCAGCGTATGGGGTCGGCAGATGTTGACGATGAGCGCCTTGAGGATGAGCTGGCAGAGAGAGTGGAAGAAAAGCTCGAGCAGGGCTTGTCAGACCCTAAGAGAGTCCAGTCCACATCATCTGCGCGGCCGGCATCCACAGGAGCGGATAATTCTCCAGCAGACACCGCGCTAAACGCGCGGGCGACAGAGCAGGAAGTAGCTATCCAGCAGGATGCAGAAGATGCCCTCCAAGGCGAGCGCAGGATCCAGCAGGACATCAGGCAGGAGCTGGGGCAGCAGGAGCTGGAGCATGACGCAGATGATGCCGCATCACCAGCTCCGGGTCATCGGAGAGATGGTCTTGACATCCCCGCGTGGATGTCCGAGAGCCGCCCGCGGGCAGCGCTGCAGGACGCGAAGGCGACATTGAGGCAAGGGGCAAGGGACCTGAACGACGCGTCAAGGCGAAGGACCGCGAGGTTCAATGACACCATGGACGCTGCTGCTGACACCGCGATCCAAGGCACACGGAAGGTCGCGCGCGCCACGGGCAAGACCGTGGCGGCCGTGGGTGGTATCGCTGCGGCCACAGCCGGCACGGCGTGGGCGCTTGGCAAGGGGACAGTTAATACCGTGGGCGCAGGCATCCATGGTCTTGACACAGCGACAAACGTGCGCGCCATCTCCTCTGCAGGCGCCGCTATCGGGTTCTGGACCTTCCGCAAGCTCATCGGCATATTGTTCCTGCTCACGCTCATCATCTTCAGCATCTTCGCTTATGGAGCGATAAAGGCCCAGTGGCAGGCAGGCACCATCCAGGACGCCTGGAACCGCTTTGTCGCGTTCTGGCATAATCTCAATCCCATCACGCACATCCAGGCCTGGCAGCAGCAGACCATCTGCAGTGCAGCGGGAACATGCTTGGAAGGCGATCAGGAGAAGACCAGCGAACCTATTGGGATAGAAGTGACTGACCCGTTGGTGCAAGGCCGCCTGAAGTACGCCAAGGAGGAAGCAGGTGATGTGGAGCTCTACTCCATGGTCAGCGCGTTCAACAAGAATGGTCAGGTCCGGGCCATCAAGTCCTCCTGCACAGCGAAAGGTCAGGAGTGGCAGGTGTCGCCAGCAGAGTTTCCGTCATCCAGTTACCTGCATGAGGAGATGACGTGCCGTCCGCCTGCAGGGGGCGCGCCCGAAGGCGCCTATCTGGTGCGCATGAGCGCGACCGCTGAGGGATTCACGTCAAAGGCGCTGCTCACCAATCAGTTCATATCCTCGAACACGCTCGATGGCAATCTCCAGGACCATGCGCGCGCGACAGGAAGCCCTAACCGCAATGAGCAGGAACTGATTGCAGCCATGCAGCAGCTCTATCCGGGAACAGACCCGCAGCCGCTCTCCGTGTCAGACGCCGGTCCTGTCAAGGTCATTGTCGCGACTATTGCCTGGCCAGTGATAGGAATCGATGCCACGACAGAGCTGCAGATCACGCTGGCTGTTGAGAACACACGACCAGGGACGATAAAAGCAGTGAAGAGCGCGAGCATCACCATTCCCGACGGGTTTGAACCGGGAAGCGACTGCAGCAAGCGTTTTGACGTCAGCGGCAATGTCTTGACGGTCAAGAGCGAGTATCTCGCTGTCGCGAACACCAAGGACATGGTCCAGTATCTGCCGCTCTCACTGGGCACCTGCCATGTGAAGCCGAAAGCCAACGCCCTCAACACCATCATCCCCCTGCCGGGCCAGCCCAATGCCAATAACTTCAGGGCCGAAGTGGTGTATGATTACGAATCCTTCAAGGAGTACAGCATCGTGGTCGGCGATCCGAACAAGGCGCCGGTGGAAGATGCCTCCTCGGCCAACAGCCCAGGGCCCGCAGGGGAAGGGACCAATCCCTTGGACCCATCAGGCGGCGGCACTGGCGCGACATTCAGCGTAAAGGCATCAATGGAAGGGGATGTCGGGAAGCAGACAGCATCTGGTTGCACGGTCAAGCCCAATGATTTCTTTGTCGCGCTGCCAGACAGGAGCGCTCTCGGCCGATGCGTTGAGGTCTGCAGGGGGAACCGTTGCGTGATCACAGAAGCATTGGATGTCGGCCCGTGGTACACTGACGATCCCTACTGGGAGGGTGACGGCGTGCCGCAGGCGTACAAGGACCTCATCAGTAACAATGGCATACAATCCGGGGGACGCCACGCAGGACGCCGTGTCAATGGCGCGGGCATCGATCTGGCTGACGGGCTCTTCGAGCAGCTAGGGGGGAGCGCGGCTGTCAATGCCGGATTCATAGATGTCACCTGGCGCTTTGCCGCTGACAACGCGTGCGAGCATCGCGATTGCCCCTACACCTAGGCATCGATAGGAACTAATATAACGACAGGGTCATAGGACAACGACCAGTCACGATAGACAGTGCAGGACAGGAAGATGCGAAAGAGAGCAGGACAGGACAGGGTATGGCCGCTCATGCTCCTGGCGATGCTCCTGCTCGCAGGTTGTGGCCGCCTTGGCACCAGCAATAACATCAAGATCCTCGATGACCCGAAGTTTCACACCGGCTATGGCGGCATGCAGCTCTCCTTCACCAAGGGCATGCCGCCCTCAGAGGTCTGGTCTGACACGAGCTTTGTCCTGGGCCTGGAGGTGCGGAACACGGGCGCGTGGGCAATCAACTATCCAGTCATCGCCTTGTCAGGGTTCAGCGGCGATTATTTCACCGTCACCTTGGACAGCAAGGATGCTGACAAGGCCTCAAGCCAGGCGCCTGACCTTGACACGCTCAAGCATTTTGAGAAGATAGAGGGACGTGATTTCGCAACACCTGACGGCGGACGACGGCTCGTGACCTGGAGCGTCACCAATAAAGGCATCCCCTATGGGGACTCCTATGACGCGCGCTTCATCGCTACAGCGTGCTACGGCTATGTGACAGAAGCAGGCACAGACATCTGCGTGGACCCGCAGGCCAATATACCGTATGAAGTGCAGAAGCGCGCGTGCCAGATGAAGCCAGTCCGGCTGGCAGGCGGCTCTGGCGCACCGATAGCAGTCACGAACATCGATCCGGAGATGCTCATCAGGGCAGGAGGAGACGCGACGACCAAGACCCTGCAGCTGCGTATATCGATAGAGAACAAGGGCAATGGCGGCATCCGCGATGCGCAGACCGTCAATGCCGAGTGCGCGCCAGCTACGGGCGGCGACAATCAGGACAATCTTGGCTGGAGCAGCCAGCTCGGCGAGGACCACTTCAACACCTTGCTCGTATGGGCGGAGGTCTCCGGACAGGAGATAGACTGCGACCTGCGCGATCCTGCGGCGACAAAAGTCCGTGTCAAGTACACAGAGGATGGCACGAGCGTCATCTGCCAGATGCCTGTTGATAGCGCGGACGCGCACCTAGCGCCCGTGACCGTCTATGTCAAGTACGGCTATGTGGTGCAGCAGGCAACGACCGTGAGGGTCAAGCGCCTGTTCCAGCGCGTGCAGGAAGTGACGGGATAGGCAGCAAAAGACTGTATCCATGGCAGAAAGTGAGAGGAGAACGATGAGAGCGACGGCGATGGGACATTCCGGGAGGATACTGAAGACGGTCTCATCAGTCACGCTGCTCCTTGCGCTCCTGCTGCTGGCTTCCTGCGGCAGGACAACAGCAAAGAACACCATCATCGATGCGCATCAGGGCAAGGAGGCATTGGTGATGAAGTTCCTGCCCAACATGCCTCCTGCGCGGGTGTTTTCCGCCGACCCGCAGTCATTGCAGTTCGCGGTGCAGCTGCACAACAATGGCGCTGCGGACCTGTCAGCAGAGACCCTGAAGCTTGCGATAGTCGGCTACGATAAGAAGATACTCACCATTGAACCTGACGAGCAGGACCTCGCGCTCCCTGCGCGCAGTGTCGAGAATCCTCAAGGGACGACGAAGGTAGCGACCTGGACGACCACCGCGATCAACTTCCCGGCCAAGCATGACAGCATTAGCCAGAGCGTTACCGCGCGCGCCTGCTATCGGTATCAGACCATTGCGACGCAGACCATCTGCCTGGACCCCAAGCCCGAGGCGCAGGTCAAGGATAAGGTCTGCTCGCCCGCAAGCACCACCTTGAAGAACGGACAAGGCGGCCCGGTGAGCGTGGTGAAGATAGATCAAGCGCTGCTGCCGAGCGTGAGCAGGGCGCAGCTGAAGCTGACTGTGCAGAATCTCGGCAAAGGAGAGGTCATCAATCCGGACATTGCATTGGACAAGTGCGTCGCAGGCGACCTGCAGGTGCAGGACCTTGGCAAGGTGACCGTGGCAGCGAGGGTCAATGAGCAGGAGCTCTCCTGCACACCAATCACTTTGTACAACAAGCAGGGGACATCCTACTGCACGCTTGATGGCCTGCCCGATACGGCTTTCACGACTCCGGTGGTCATCACCTTATCATATGGCTACACAGAATCCATCTCCACCACTGTTGAGATAGTGACCAGCCAGGAGCCAGACTCGCCAGTTGGCTCATGAGAGAGATGGCGAAGACCTCGACATCCGCGAACAAGGATACATCTGACAGGGGACGCACCCAATAGAAAACTATATATAATCTCCATCCAGAATTATGCGCATGAGGCCTGCTGCCCGCAATATAGCCCTGCTGCTTGTCGCGCTCGTGCTCTTGTCCTCCTGCGGCGTCAGGCAGGGCTCTGAGTCCCCGCGCCAGGTGCCGCGCACAGGAACCCAAGGGATAGAGCTCTCATTCCATGCGTCTCCTCCACCCGCGCGCGTCTATGCGACGGATCCAAGCGCGCTGACCCTGATGCTGGATGTGCGCAACAAGGGCGTCGAGGATGTCGATCCAGGATCCATCGATCTTCGCCTGTCCGGCTATGACCCGTCTATTGTCAGCATCGCTCCTTCCTATGGAAGCGGCGCGTCAGGAGCAGGAGCAGTCTATCAACTGCGAGACACCTTGCTTGGCAAGAGTGAGTTCATGCCCGAAGGAGGTTATGAGCTCGCGCAGTGGGCGACAGCGTCTATCCTCATGCCCCGGGACATCGACCGCCTGGATCAGCAATTCATAGCGACCGCGTGCTATATCTATCGGACGCGTGCGTCGCCAACAGTCTGCCTTGATCCTGACCCGTATTCTGCGCTATCATTGGCGCAGGACAAGGCCTGTCAGGTACGCGATATCTCACTCTCAGGAGGTCAGGGTGCGCCTGTTGCCGTGACAAGGGTGGAAGAGCAAATCTTCCCGCAGACAGGGGAAGTACAGTTCAAGGTCGTGGTGAGTAATGTCGGCGGCGGCACGCTCTTTGACCAGGATAGTTTCACAGAATGCGCAAACCAGCAGTTGTCCATAGGTAACCTCAATAAGGTAGTTATCGAGCAGGCATATATCAGCGGCCTGGGTTCAGGGACCTGCAACCCTGAAGTTATCACCATGAACAATGGTCAGGGATTCACCTACTGCCGATTTGGAAACATCAACGGCAATGCCGGCGCCTATGAGACCCCATTGCAGCTGGTTCTCAGTTATGGTTATAAGACCAGTACCAGCAAGGGCGTGAGCATCCTGCGCACGCCGGGCACTTACTGACCTGCCAAAACCCGCAGCAGCCTGCTGTTGTGCCCGTGACCAATACACATCACATATCGCACAGATAGTCTGGCTCATATAGCGTCTTCAGGAAATAACAAAAATCCGCCACTCGGTGCTAACCGCGGCCTGAAGGCCGCGGTATTACCGCGCCTCGTCATTGCAGGCGGATTTTTGAATTGCAAAGCACGTCCTGAAGGACGGGGTATTCAACCCCGTGCTTTGCAATAACGTTGTTTATTGAGC
>MNWW01000048.1 GCA_001871415.1 Candidatus Woesearchaeota archaeon CG1_02_57_44
CCCGATAGCTTCTGCCTGGACAGGAAAGCCAATGACGCTTCGACATGATGACTGGACGCGCCAAAGATGGGCGACGATAACAAAAATCCGCCACTCGGCGCTAACCGCGGCCTGAAGGCCGCGGTATTACCGCGCCTCGTCATTGCAAGCGGATTTTTGAATTGCAAAGCACGTCCTGAAGGATGGGGTATTCAACCCCGTGCTTTGCAATAAAGAAAAGTGGACTCGCCGGGATTTGAACCCGGAGTCTCCGCCTTGCGAAGGCGGCGTCATACCGGAGTAGACCACGAGCCCGTTGTTGTTCCTGCGCACAGGCATGCCCTGCATACCCGCTCAGTTCATTGGTTTTGACGACGATGACACCCATCCGGTATCGCGCGGCGGGCTGCGCCGTAAGGCGCATACCCTCCCGGGGTTACCACGAGGGTCTCCCTGGTGCCGTGGGTAAGACCACGAGCCCCGATAATAGCGTCAGATTCCAATCCCTGCAATATAGGGTCCATTAATAAAGCTTACCAACAGAGGAACACGCACATGCTGCTTGCCCTTTCCAGAGAGCCTCAGCCTGCCAGCAATGCCCCGGATGCTAGACGGGGGATACGACACGGCTAATGCGCTTGACCCAGCACCGAATATCCACACCAAGGCTTCATACACAAAGGTTCCCTACCTTGACCATCGCAGTATTCAACCGACCCCAAGACCACAACCCATCTCGAACCTTAGCAGACATATTTAAACTTGCTTCCAACCCTCCCCGTCATGAGACCGCATACCCATCGCTCAACCGCAGGATTCCTCCTGCTAGTCCTCGCGCTCACTGCCATCCTGGCCGCATGCGCATCCACCGCGCCGCTCCCACCTATCCCAGAGGGCGCCGCGTCTGTGCAGAGCATCGCTGACGCGAACAATGCCTTCGCATTCGACCTGTACAGCAAAGTCGCGGAAAAACCGGGCAATATCTTCTTCTCCCCTTGGAGCCTTTCGACCGCACTTGCCATGACATATGAGGGAGCGCGCACCCAGACGCAGGCCGAGATGGCGCAGGTCCTTCACCTCCAGCAAGACGTGAGCGTCAAGGAGGCGTACGATGCTCTGCATACTTTGGTCGGTCAGGGTGGCAGGGACTATCAGCTCAGCACGGCCAACGCCTATTGGGCGGACAAGCAATACCGTTTCCTGCAGGACTACTCACATCTGCTCACCACCTACTATCATGCCCAAGCCAGCAACGTGGACTTTGCCAATGACCTAGAAGGCTCTCGCAAGAAGATAAACGCATGGGTAGAGGATAAGACAAGAGACAAGATAACCGAGCTCATCAGGGAGGGCGACCTGCCCGGAGCAACGGTGCTGGTGCTCACGAACGCTGTCTATTTCAAGGGCGACTGGGCACAGCAGTTCGACAAGAAGAAGACGCAACAGCGCGATTTCACCACGCCGACAGGGACCGTGAAAGTGGACATGATGGAAAGCAGCGGAAAGGGCGCGAAGTACAATTACGCAGAGAACGATATCATGCAGATGGTCGAGCTGCCCTACAAAGGGGATGATCTCTCCATGCTCGTCATCCTGCCGAAAGAGGGGACCACACTGGCACAGGTCGAATCAGCGCTGCCAGAGAACCTCGCCCTCTGGCGAAGCAGTCTACGTGACCAACAGCTGACGCTCTTCCTGCCCAAGTTCGAGCTTGACGAGCGACTGGACAATCTTCCCATCCAGCTCCAACAATTGGGAATGCGGGCCGCATTCAACCTGGACGCCGATTTCTCCGGCATGGACGGCTCGAAGATGCTCCAGATAGGCAACGTGCTGCACAAGGCATATGTTAAGGTAGATGAACAAGGAACCGAAGCCGCTGCTGCCACTGCAGTCGTCGTTGTGCTGAAGACCGCCATCATCCAGCAGACCGTCTTCGAAGCAGATCATCCGTTCCTGTTCCTCATCCAGGAGCGCAGCACGGGCGCGATACTATTCATCGGACGTTTGGAGAATCCTGCTGCTTGAGCATCAGACCGAGAAGGATAGAAACAGGCGCGACAGGGAAGATCATGACTGATACCTGCCCATCGCCATCCCGAGCACCGCCTGCTCGTTCATCTCTATCATGCGCCGCATCTCCCCGAGCGTCACGCCCTTGATTCCTGCCACCACCGCAAGGGTGCCAGCCACACAGGATGGCTCATTGGGAACACGCTTATCCAGTCCCAGGAATGGCGCGTCGCTCTCCAGCAGCAGCTGACGCGATGACACCATGCTGACCAATGCCTGGAACTGCTCGCTCCGGGCAATAATCGCAGGAACAGAAAAATAACAACCCAGTTCCATCGCTTTCTTCACCAGCGCCTTCTTGCCGCAGAAGCAGTGCAACACCACCGTCGCCTTGCGACCTTCAGCCACGAGCCCCTCAATCATCTCCAGTACCCGCGCTTCCGCCTTGCGTGTGTGCACAATCGATGGCAGCCCCGTCACTGCACCCAATGAAAGAAACCTGCCGAACACCGCTTCCTGCCGAGCCACATCGATGATTGAGCGTTCTTCGGAAAAATCCAACCCCACTTCAGACAGCGCGACAATCTTCCCTGCAACAGCCTGCGCTTCGATGAACCTGAACTCAGCATCCACCTCCGCATCGCTCATGACCTGCGCCTCATCGGGATACAGCCCCAATGCAGCATATACTGTCGGATGCGAAGCCGCCAGGTCAAGCACCTTACGGTTGCTCTCAGGATTGATTCCCGCAGCAATGACCCCACGTACCCCCGCAGCACGCATCCGCTCCAGCACCCCGGAAACATCAGTGAAATCCTTCCAGTCCAGATGCGCATGAATATCAAGCATAAACGTACAATCTTGGATCCCTATAAAAAGATTTTTAACCCTCGCGGGCATCGCCATGGCAATGGAACCTGTCAAAGACATCGCCATTGCAAAGGACACAAACATCAGGGAGCTGCTCAGGCAGTTCCGCAACACCGGCTTTCAGGCGCACCATATCGCGGTAGCTGCTGACATCGTGCAGAAGATGCATGAGGACAAGGACTGCGCTATCGTCATGAGCTTTCCCTGCAACCTGGTCGCATCAGGCCTGCGCGGTGTCATGCGCCAATTAGTGGAACAAGGTATCGTCAAGGTATTGGTCACCACATCAGGCACGGTGGACGAGGATTTCATCCGCAGCAAGAGCACCTACCTGCAGGGCGAGTTCGAGGCCGACGACGAGCAGCTTGGCAAAGACGGTATCAACCGCATGGGCAATGTCTTTGTGCCCAATGACCGCTATGAGCTGCTGGAGACAGAGATGCCAGCGATACTCGATGCGATAGCGAAGGAGCGGCCGAGAATAACACCAAGCAAGCTCCTCGAAGAGATCGGAAAGAGATGCCCCGAAGGCTCCCTGCTCAAAGCAGCCGCAGACAAGAATGTCCCCATCTACTGCCCGGGCATCACCGACGGTGCTTTCGGCATGCAGCTCTTCTTGTTCCAGCAGAAGCGTCCTGATTTTGTGGTCGATCCAGTAGCTGATCTTAAGCAGGCGGTCTCGAATTCTTTCGGCTTCAAGCGCATGGGGCTTATCGCGCTGGGCGGTGGCATTGCCAAGCATCACGCGATTCTTTCCAGCCTGATGCGCGGCGGCTTTGATTACGCCGTCTACGTCAACAGTTCCAGCCCGTATCGCGGCTCATTATCAGGGGCGACGACCAGCGAAGCTATGTCCTGGGGCAAGGTCAAGCCAGGCAATGCTGTCACGGTGCACGGAGACGCGCAGATAGTGCTGCCATTGCTCGCCGCGATGGTGCTTGAATAAGGCCCGAAAAGCAGACGTTTTCAGGCAGCGGCCCGCTGTCGCGGTGCGGCACGCTGCCACGCTAGTCTCGCAGCAGCAGGCAGCGCGTGTTGGCCGTGAGATGCCCTTCGTCAGGATGCTGCACCAGATAGACCAGGCCACGCAGGGCGTCATCCACCACCAGAGCCCTATCGCACCCAGCGTCGACCCGGTGATTGCATTCGAGCAGACGGTAATCATCGCGTGGCTGCAGCTGCACATCCACCTCATAGTGTCTGTCCGTAGCGGTCGCATACCCCTCAAAGCCACAACCGGCGATCCGGTGCGGATGCTCCGCGCAGCCAAGCGGCACCTCCAGCGATCGGAAGGATGATGGCTCTATCTGCAGGCCGCTGGCCATCGACAGCACCGCAGCTATCTGCTCACGGTCCAGAAAAGCATCCAGCATGCCAAGCTCATGACGCATGCATCGCAGGAAACACAAGGAGGATATAAACGTCGCTATAGGACTGCGCAAGGGACAATTCGCGCATCACTCCTTGACGACGACCATGCATGATGGTCCGAAGTCGGTGCTGAACGCGTATGCGCCCGCATTGCCCATGAGCAAGAGATCTCCTTCTTTCGCCGCCACTCGCGCGGACGGATGCAGGATATCCAGGCTGTCAGGCAGCTTGCCGCGCAGCACGACGCCCTCGTCGGCGAATGGCGCAACCGCACCATCCGCCAATACCTTCAGCACAGGCAGATACTGCCGCACCAGGATGGCATCCATGCAGCCAGAATAGCACGAGAAATCCACTGTAGCGACACCTGGCTTGGTGGCGATGACGCGCATCAGCACTATTCCAGCCGGCGCCGCGATGAAGCGTCCAGGCTCGAACGCTATCTCAGCTCCCGCAGATTCATCGACCAGCTGCTTGATGATATCCTGGCTGCCGCGGAAGATGCTCTCCAGCGACAGCGCTTGCTCGTCATAGCTGACCGGATAGCCACCGCCTGTGTCGATGACAGCCAGAGAAACCTTGGCAGCCCTCACCGCAGCCATCGCGCTGAGCACAAAGCCGAAGTGCTCGCGCCATTTAGGCAGGTTGTTGTTCTGTGAGAAGCTATGGCAATGCAGTCCGACTTTTACGTCCTTGCTGTGCAGGGAGCGCAAGGCATCAACGCATTCCTTGAGAGGCATGCCCAGCGACGCGTGGCTCCGGTAAGTACCGCCGACGGTGCTTGACATCCTGCAAAGAATAGTCGCTTGAGGCGCGACCTCAGCGAGCAATGACGCCTGGCTGGCCGAATCCGCGATGAACCGCGTCACACCACGCGAAGCAGCCGCCACAATCATGTCGCGCGTGTATGCCTGCGCGAGCATGGTGACCTTGTCAGCTGCTGCGACACTTAGCACCCTATCAAGCTGGCGTTCGTCCGTGACCATGAAGCAGACATTCGTTTCCGCCAGCGCGCCGACCAGCTCTGGGTTGGCCTTGACAGAATAATGGACAGTAGCTTTAGGAAAGTAACCTTGTACGCTGCGCTCGAAGTGACGAGCCTGCAGCACCGCTGTCGGGCCATGGAGTACCAGCGACGGCGTCTGCTGCACCCCTGCCACTGCCTCCTGCATCCAAGGATCAAGCATGCTGCTGGCAAGCGGGCCCGGTTATAAAAAGATATAGGTGAAAAGAAGATAGTGCCTATAATCCTCATGCGAAGGTCCTGTCTCGTTATCGCAATCCCTGCTGGATGATGCGCTGATAGAGGACATTGTTATTGAGCATGTATGTCTCAATAATCGCGCCCAGGATGACAAATCCTATTGCGAGGGCCAGCAGCAGCAGAGTCGCGTTCATGACGCGGCTGCGTTTCTCTTCGCTTTTCTCTTTCTCCACGCCGACAGAGATGAGCCCGCCTGCAGCGGCTGCGGAAAAGTACGCGAGCGCTTCTGTTATCATGTGCGGGAAGACCGCGATGATGACCAGTCCAAGGTAGATCAGCGGCGCCTTGCCTGTGCTGGCCGCCGCGTTCTTGGCGAGATCGCCGAATAGCGTTCCCCAGACCGATGCATTGAGCGTGATGATGAACAAGCCAGAATCCCCGATGATGAACGCGGAGACAAAGCAGAACACCATGACTTTCAGGTTATTGGAGAAGAGCGACTTGAACAGACCCTGGCTGAACGTGGCCTGCCCGACGCTGCCATACCTGACGCTCAGGAGCGAACTGAACAGATGGCCTGCCGCGAGCGTGGGAAGAACCGTCGAGAAGATGGCGAAAGTGGTGAACACGCCGAGGAACGCGAATAGGTAGGCGAGGATCATATTGCGATGGACCGTGAGCACCCCAAGGCCGACGCTCTCTTTCGTGGCAGAGTTAAGCTCCCCGCGCTGCACAATAGCGTCAATGGTCGGTATCAGGAGAATGGCTGTGAGCGCGACAGCGACCATGCTGGGTTCCTGCGGAAACAGGAACAACGCGAGAAACAGGCCGAAGACACTGTAGGCGAAGCCCAGGACGAATGCGGACCATGGCCGATTCTCCAGCCACCCGCTCGGATATATTTTTTCAAGGACCATACGAACACCAGCACGGTTATAGGCCCTGGATCAGGGGACGCGAGGAGCACACGACTGCGCACTGCCTGCGGGAGCATAATCCTCGAAAACCAAAGTCAGCGGCAAAATCAGCCGCGCCCTCATCCTTGCAGGCACACACCAGCGTCGCAGCCGGATGGACAGTCGATGAGTCGGTAGTCGATAGCGCCTTTCAGGCAGATGGCCTCGCGCAGAGTGACTGTATCAAGGCATGCGTCAAAGTACCTCTTTTGATCGTAGGCGACATAACCGTACAGAGCTATGTCAGGTCCACCGTCACTGTCAAAGCATGCAGGAGCGAATGCCATGCCCGCCGCGCCACTGCCTGTACCAGGATAATTGGTGATGACAACGAGCCCTGTCAGAGTGGCGAGCAGCAGGATGAGCGCCCCGATAGTCGCCAGGGACGATGGCTTGTGGATCATGGCCATGGTAATCATGCTCGCTACGCGTATTTAATAACTTTTCGGCAGGTATTTATACGCTGGGTAATATCCGGCATTTCATGCCAATTGTCCGTTTCGCGTTTACCAAGATGGATGCGCAGAGAAATGCGCTGCCTGATGGCCCAGTGACCATCAACAGCAAGATAGCGTTCAAGAAAGTGGAGAATGCTGACCTGCTGCTGGGAAAGAGCCAGCAGGACGGTCTGCGCCTCACGTTTGAATTCGTCTCCTCCTATGGGCCGGATGTCGGCAAGATAGCCCTGACCGGTGAGATTCTGTATATCGATGAGCAGGAAAAAATCGCTTCCATGACCGCGGCCTGGAAAAAGGACAAGAAGCTGGACGATAACACCAACCGACTGCTATTGGCCCCTGTCCTGGACAAGTGCAATATCCAGGCGCTCTTTTTGTCCAAGGATTTGGAGCTTCCACCGCCAGTGCAGCTGCCGCGTCTTGGATAAGCTAATGTTTCCCGGACAGCGACAAGAATCCTGCGATCCTTATTCTGGTCAATTCCATCATCCTCTGTCAGTTCTGCCGCCAGGACCTTGATGCATGCAATACGCCCGCGATGCAACGATCAATGCAATAGACGGAATTGCACCCCAGAGTCTGAAAATCGCGCCATACAGAGTAATACATATATAGGGGGACAAACTCGTTTTTCCCATGGCCAAGGAACTCAATCTCAAGGTTGCTGAGGCAATCCAGGACGATGTCAACAAGGGTATTGTCCGCATCGACAACTCGCTGATGGCGCAGGTCGGTGTCCGCGAAGGCGATCTCGTGGAGATTGAGGGCGGTCGGGTCAGCGCAGCAATAGTCGCGCGCGCGTATCCTGGAGATATCGGGTTCTCTCATATCCGCATGGATGGCATCATCCGCCGCAACGCAAAGACAGGCATCGGCGAGCTGGTGAAAGTGCGAAAGGCCATGGCCAAGCCTGCTAAGCGGGTTGTCATCGCGCCCGCTAGCAAGGGAGTGCATATCAAGGCGAGCCCGGAGATCTTCAGGCGCGGCCTGCTGGGCAAAGGCATCACCAAAGGCGACATCGTGTCCCTGGGCGGCCGCACGCGAAGACCCATGCAATCACCGTTCTTTGATAACACAGGAGCGCCTCAGAACCGCTACCTGGATGATATCTTCAGCATCCTGGACGAGAGCTCCGGGTTCGGCCTGGGCTATCCCGACATCAAGTTCCTTATCGTAGACACCTTCCCCAAGGGCATTGTCGTCGTGACTGACCAGACCAAGATAGAGTTCAATCCTGAGGCAGTGGAGATAAAGGACGACAAGGTCCTTGAAGTGACCTATGAGGATATCGGTGGCCTGGAGCAGGAGATAACCAAGATACGCGAGATGGTCGAGCTGCCCATCAAGCATCCTGAGCTCTTCGAGCGATTGGGCATCGATCCGCCCAAGGGCGTGCTGCTGCATGGCCCGCCAGGGACAGGCAAAACCTTGCTCGCAAAGGCAGTAGCGACAGAGACCAACGCGAATTTCATCCTCATCAATGGCCCGGAGATAATGAGCAAGTACTATGGCCAGAGCGAGGAGAACCTGCGCAAGAAATTCGAGGAGGCGGAGCAGAACGCGCCCTCTATCATCTTCATCGATGAGATTGATGCCATCGCCAGCAAGCGCGAAGAGTCGCGCGGCGAAGTGGAGCGTCGCGTTGTCGCGCAATTGCTCGCTATCATGGATGGCCTGAAAGCAAGAGGCAAAGTGGTCGTCATCGCGGCGACCAATATTCCGAACCTGCTTGACCCGGCTTTGCGACGCCCTGGCCGCTTTGACCGCGAGCTGGAGATTAGCGTTCCCAACAAGGAAGGCCGGCTGCGCATCCTCAAGATACACACACGCAATATGCCGTTGGCGCCCCAGAACATCAGCACGGACGTTATAGCGAACATCCTGCGCCGCAATGTGCAGGAGGCCATCACCAAACTGCAGGACGACCAGAAAACCAACGGCGAATCCCATGAGACCGAGCTGACCGTTCTTCGTAATCTGGAAAAGGACATCAAGGACAACAAAGGGACGCTGACCAAGGTGGCGAGGCAAGTGAAGAAGGTCGCAGAGAAGAGCATCCTGGAAGAGGACGATCTATCAAAGATCATCATGGAATCGCTCGAAGGCAATGAGAAAGAGATGGCGAAGGCCATGCTCGACGCTGAGCTCATCACCCTGCGCACCATCGAGCAGACAAGGTATGAATCCAGCGCCAGAGAGCTTGAGGCAATGGCGGCAATAACCCATGGGTTCGTGGGGGCCGATCTTGCCGCGCTCGCGAAGGAGTCGGCCATGATCGTACTGCGCCGCCTGCTGCCGGAGATCCGGCTGGACGACGAGGAGCGCATCCCAAGGGAACTGCTCGAGAAGCTTCGCATCACGCAAAAGGACTTTCAGGAAGCGCTCAAGGTCGTTCGTCCCTCGGCGCTGCGCGAGGTGCTGGTCGAGAATCCGAATGTCGCATGGGAGGATATTGGAGGCCTCGAGGAGGTCAAGCAGGAGCTCAAGGAGGCCGTGGAATGGCCGCTGCAGCATCCTGACGCGTTCAAACGCCTTGGTGTGAGGCCGCCCAAGGGCATATTGCTCTATGGCGCGCCAGGCAGCGGCAAGACCATGCTGGCAAAGGCTGTTGCGACAGAAGCGGAATCAAATTTCATCGTGGTCAAGGGACCCGAGCTACTGAGTAAGTGGGTCGGTGAATCAGAGAAGGCCGTACGGGAGATATTCAAGAAGGCCAGGACGGTCAGCCCGAGCATCATCTTCTTCGACGAGATAGACAGCATAGCTCCACGTCGTGGCGCGAGCAGCGACAGCCATGTGACCGAGCGCGTTGTCAATCAACTACTGACTGAGATGGACGGTCTTGTCGGATTGCATGACATTGTCATCATCGGCGCGACCAACAGACCCGACATGCTGGATACTGCCTTGCTACGGCCAGGCAGGTTTGACCGCATCATCCTGACACCTGCGCCTGACAAAGGTTCCCGCCTTGAGATTTTCAAGGTGCATACTAAAAGCATGCCTCTCGCCTCTGACGTCAAACTCGAGACGCTCGCCAAGGACACGGAAGGCTATGTCGGCGCTGACATCGAGTCAGTCTGTCGCGAAGCTGCGATGCTGGCGCTGCGCGAGAACATGAAGGCCAAGGAGATAAAGAAGAAGCATTTCACTGAAGCGCTCAAGCGTGTCAGGCCATCAGTCTCCAAGGAGGTCGAGGAGACCTACGCGCAGCTCAAGGAGCACTTCTCCTCAGCGCAGGCAGAGGAGATGAAGGTCGAGAGACCCTCCTACATGGGATAGGCGGACACGTCTGTGGAGCCGGCGCACGACGACGAAAAACGGCCTGAACGATTCGACCAAAGTGGATCCAAGGATCACCATGCAACCCCAAAAGCCCCAGCCGGGCGCGCGCGTGCGCGTGACAGCCAATGACGTTACCTATGAGGGCATCCTGCTCCCTTCTGCCGAGATGGGCACAGGCAACATCCTCCTGAAGCTGGATTCCGGCTATAACATCGGCATCGACAAGACCTCGACTATAGAGGTGCTCGCGCCGCCAAAAGAGCTCTCCTTTCCCATCGCGAAGCTGCAGCAAAAGAAAGGACTCCCAAGGATAGCGCTCATCGCGACCGGCGGCACCATCGGCAGCCGTGTGGACTATCGCACCGGCGGCGTGCACATGCTGCTCACCCCCGAGCAGCTGCTCTTCAATGTGCCGGAGCTGCAGGGCATCGTCAGCATCGAGACCATAGAACGCCCGTTCGCCATTGCGAGCGAGGACATGTACTTCGAGGAGTGGCAGGAGATAGCACGGCAGGTCGTGGCGGCGCTGCAGTCAGGCCTCGACGGCGTCATCATCACCCACGGAACGGACACACTGCACTATACCGCGGCCGCATTGTCGTTCATGCTTCAGGGGCTCGACAAGCCCGTCGCGCTCGTGGGCGGCCAGCGCTCCTCGGACCGCGGCTCCTTCGACGGCGCCATGAACCTGGTCTGCGCAGCCCATTACATGTCATCAGGCATCGGCGAGGTCGCGCTGGTCATGCACGCAGGATCCGATGATGACGCATGCCTCGCCATCCGTGGAACCACCGCGCGCAAGATGCACACGAGCAGGCGCGACGCATTCCGTCCCGTCAACCAGCTGCCGCTCGCGAAGATATGGCCTGATGGGAAGATAGAGCGCATCCATCCAGACCCGCGCCCGGCCAGCCAGGGAGCCAGCCATGGCAGGAGCAAGGTGATACTCAAGGACAGCTTCGCCAAGGTCGCGCTCGTCAAGCTCTTCCCCGGAGCCGATCCTGAGGTGCTCGATTTCCACCGCAAGCAGGGCTGCAAGGGCATCGTGCTGGAAGGCACCGGCCTGGGACATGTCATCACGCAGCCGCAGGACGCGTCGCGCTCGTGGATTCCGGCGATCCAGCGCTGCGCAGAGGCGGGCGTCCTCATCGTCATCAGTAGCCAGTGCCTGTACGGCCGCATCAACCAGCAGGTCTACTCGAACCTGCGCATCCTGCATCAGGCAGGAGCCATCTCAGCCCAGAGCATGACGCCCGAGTGCGCGTATGTGAAATTGTCCTGGGCGCTGGGTCAGACAACCGACAAGGACAAGGCCGCAGGAGTATTCACCAGCGACATCGCAGGAGAGATTGCAGAGCGCACCTTGCATGAGACGTTCTTGTATTAGTATCTTGTTTTAGTGATTACGTAGTATCTTGTATTAGTAATGAGTATCGTGTTCCAGCAGGTGAAGGCAGCGAGCATATGCAGGGACAGGCACAGGAGGAATACTACATGGACCCGGGAGGATTTGAACCCCCGATCTGCAGCTTAGAAGGCTGCCGCCTTATGCGCCCCGCGGAGCGTCGGGCATATGCCGCATCGCCCTGCGCGCCCAGGCTAGGCTACGGGTCCTTGATGTGATAGGCCATGATGTGACAGGCGCATGGATACAAATCCCCACGCCCTTTTAAAGATAGCGGGCAAGATACAGGATGAGGCAGCAACCTTTTTAAACCCAAACCCCCAGGAAAAGCACCATGGACAGCAAAGCGGACACCGACCTCATGGCGGTGCCTGACGCGCCAATCGAATTTGACACCATGGTGGGCATCCCCATGTGGCCCATGCGCATCAAGTACTTCGGTCTCTTTGATTGGGAAGGGCTCTACAAGATGGTCTACAACTGGTACCAGCAGAAGGGCTACTTCTACAACGAGACCAATTACTCCTATAAGGTCCCCACGCCCATGGGCGCGGAGATGAAGCTCAAATGCGAAGGATGGCGTAAGACCAACGATTACATGCGGGAGTGGATCTACGTCTACTATCACTTCTTCGAGATGCGCGAGGTCGAGGTCATCAAGGACGGAAAGAAGCAGAAGCTCACCAAGGCGCGCTTCTATATCGAACTCACAGGCATGGTGGAGATGGACTACCATGGCAGGTGGAAGCAGACCCTGATGGGCGCGTATCTCAAGGAGTTCTACCACAAGTTCATCATCAAGAAGCATATGGAGCTGATGTGGTGGGACCGGCTCTACTATCGTATCTATAAGCTGCATGGCGAGATAAAGCAGTTCCTCGACATGCAGGGCAAGGAGAACGCGTATTATGATGTGTGGTAGCAATGTCATTCCGTGAGATAGTCATCGAGAAGCAGCGCATCGAGTACGAGGGGCTCTTTGACGCGCATGAGCTGCATCACATCATCGACTACTACTTCCGTGAGAAGGGCTACGATAAGCGCGAGACGCGCAACATGGAGAACACGACACCCGAGGGCAAGTATGTCGAGATCGAGATAACGCCATGGAAGAAGACCACGGATTATCACCGCAACATCATCAAGATGAAGATCTACATGAGCAAGATGCGCGACGTCGAGGTGGAGAAGGACAACACCAAGATCAAGCTCCAGAATGGCAGGGTGCAGTTCGTCATCGACGCGTTCCTGGAGTATGACTACGATGATCGCTGGGAGAACAAGCCCATCCATCAGTTCATCCGGACGCTCTTTGACAAGTATTTTTACAAGCCCTACACAGACAAGTACAAGGGCGTGCTCCTCGAAGATACACGTCTCATCGTCGACATGATTAAGCGCTACTTCAATCTCTTTGAGATCTACGCCTGATAGAAAATCTGACAAGCACGATATCATTCACCCCCTCGCGCTTCAGCAACGCTCACCCGTGGTCGAAAAATGGCAGAAAAGGAAATCATCGCGGACAACCTGCAGATACTCTATGAGGGACCTGTCGACCCTCCAGGATTCATCAATTTTGTGACGGACTTCGCCCAGAAGAACGGTTTCTCCAAGACCGACGCGAAGATGGCCGAGCGTGTGACCGAGGACGGTCGCAACATGGAGCTCAAGTATGTGCTCAACAAGCGCATGAACGACTATCTGGTCAAGCAGATCTATGTCATCGCGAAGTTCACGAATCTCAAGAAGCTGGGCAAGAGTCCTAAGATCCTCATGCAGGGAAAAGTGAAGATCATTCTCGACGGATGGATTGTGACGGACCTTGAGCACCGCTATGAGATGAAGCCGAGCGTCTCGTTCGTGCGCGCCGTGCTCGAGAAGTTCGTGACTGGCCATCATCTGGACAAGTATCGCTCAGATGTCGCCGCGGATACCAACCGACTGCACGCGCAACTCAAGGCATTCCTCAACCTGCATCGCTATGAGCCAAGAGAGTTATTGCCATAGGACAGCTGCCGCACTCGAGTCCCAATGGATAAGTTCTGCGTTTACTGCCGATTCAGCTGCGCCACCACACGACAAGGATAAGACATCACACTTCAGCCATGATGCAGCAGGACGATTAAAAAAAATCACCGCTCGCAGCTATCCGCGTCCTAAAGGACGGGGTATGCATCCATCGCAGGAAATCAGCAACAGGAGAAGGAAATCATCGAATCGCAGAAAAAATCCTCGTCGAGGAAAAAGAGAAAAAAGTAAGAAGTGAGAAACTCACTTCTTTTTCTTGGCCGGTTTCTTCGCCGCCTTCTTCACAGCTTTCTTGGCCACTTTCTTCTTGGCGGGTTTCTTCGCCGCCTTCTTGGCAACCTTCTTCACTGCCTTCTTCTTGACTGCCTTCTTGGCTACGGCTTTCTTCTTGACTGCCTTCTTGGCTACGGCTTTCTTCTTGACTGCCTTCTTGGCTACGGCTTTCTTCTTGACTGTCTTCTTTGCTGGCATGGTAACACCTCAAGGCATTTTTGCCACATGTAATATTTAAATGCTTCGCTTTTTTTGAAGATAAATTCCCGCGATACAATGCCTCTGCGATGCCTCAGCACACATTACACGTATCTGCTACAAACAGTACGGATTTGTCGACGAAAGCCTCCGGAGGGAGTCGCACCCTCGACCTGCGGATTACAAGTCCGCCGCAATAGCTACTATGCTACGGAGGCATGTTGCGAAAAAAAACACTTGTGCACCTATAAATCTTTGCCTGCTCGGGAAAGATATCGCAATGGGCGCTGGAAACATTTATTAGGAGACCATCCATCGCTGACGCCATGACTGATTTCCCAAAAGCATACACAGCACTGGCCGAGCAGTATGGCCTTCCGTCGACAGAAGAACTCAATGAGTTTGACCTGAGCGAGCCGAGCGACCCTTTGCTTCGTTTTGTACGCCACCGTATGCAGGACCGGTTCGCCAGCGTACTGGAAGTGCTCGAGGGGATTCTTTCGCCAGAGCAGTGCGTCACGCAGATGCATGAACAGCAGTTCCTCAATGAGACTGAACGCAAACAAGCGTGGGAATGCTATCGCCTGCTCATGTACTTGGATAGAGAACATGCGCGTCTCGAACTCGTGGCCAGTGTACAGGCTGATGCAACATTCATCACGACCGCCTTCGCGCGATGGCAGGAAACCAAGCCAGAGTTGCTCGCGCTCTTCACACGCATGAGAGATTCCTGGCATGAAGAGACCAACGACGAGATAGATGTCGGATATCTTGGATGATGATTATCGCACGCAGGTAAAGGATCTTTGCTCTTGCAGCCCCTACTGCCCCCCACGTCGCAGCAGGCCTGTCGCGACGAAGCACACATCGACAGAAGAGAAGAAGAGAGAAGATAAGGACAGAAAAAAAGAGAATACAGCAGCAGTATGCCGTATTTACTTGGTGAGCATCGCTTTCTGCACAACCGTTGTGGTCTGCTTGCCCGCATAGATACCAAGAGTCTTGTTGGTGAGCGCCATGCTTTCCTGTGCGCTCATGCTGCCCATGACCGCGCGTATGGCGTCGATATTCTCAGGGACCACATCAGACTCCTGATGCACTGCCTGATGGAAGAACAGTTCATCACCGACCACATTGATACCTTCCTCCCAGATGGCCACCTCCATAAGATCACCGCGTTTGGCACCGGAGTCGCGGGCCATATCCATTATCTCCGCGGTGCTGACCAACCCTTCTGAGCCCTTGACCAGCAAGAGCCGCTGGGTTCCTCCAAGGTATGCTATGGCCTCCTCACGCGTCGGGATGTTGCGCAGCCGTAGATTGATGGTATGCAGGTGCATGACCGTGGTCGGTACGATCACCGCCGAGGTCATGATGGGAATGTGGGGCAGGATGGTCTGCAAGTCAGGCCCATGGTGGCTGGGCAGACGCAGCTCAGGAACGATTGCATTGATAGGTCCCTTATGGCTGTCCCAGGGATCCGCCGCCCTTCGTATCAGCGTGACATGCGCGCTGGCAACGCCCCATCGCGCGTCAATGGCGCCGATGGTCCTGGCGAGGCCCGTGGTGTTGCAGCTGACCACGCGGACATGATCCAGGCCGACGCATTGCTCATAATTGCACTGCGCCGTGAAGCTCGCCTGGCCGACGGGGGCTTTCTCACCGCCCTGATAGATGACCTTGACGCCAGCGGGCAGGTAATATTGCTCCTTGTTCTTCAGGCCCTGGGGTTTTGGGCTGCAGTCGACTATCACATCACAGGCCGCGAGCAAGTCCTTGAACGTACCCGCGATGGGAACAGGAAACGAAGCAGCAGAAGACAGGGCGAAAAGCCGGATGCCTGCTCGCGCGGCGCTGCTCATGCGGTAGTTGTAGGAATTGATGGTGACACCGACGAGCTCCATGTCCGGCTGGAGCAGCACCGCGTCAGCCACGCGCTTGCCAATGGTACCGTATCCGACAACGCCTACCTTGATGACCATGGAATTCACACTCCATGCATCCCGGATAATGCAGTCCCCGGGTGCATGGATTCTGCAGTCTACCCCCACTTTATAAGAATTACCCTTACTAAATATATGCGTCCCTATTTCAATAGGGATATATATTAAAACCAACATTTATATATGATACTAGACACCATACCACATACTACGGGGAATCAACGAAGAACACTATACCATCGATATCAATGACAGGCGATATCGCGGTCCGAGGACCAAGCAATGTCGCCAACAGATAGGGGGATACGCGCTGCGTGCCATCTGCGAGCAGCAGGGGAATAATGGGGGTGAACCACGCATGAAACGAAAGATAATACGCCAGGGCCACAACACCTTGACCATCACCCTGCCCAGCGCCTGGGTGAAGAAATGCGACTTGCATTCAGGCGACGAGGTCGAGATAAGCGAGACCAACAAGGCCCTGGTCGTGAGCGCCCAGAGCAATGTATCGGGCAGCAAAGTGACCCTGGACGTGTCAGGATTCTCCATCCCCCTCATCTGGAAGCACGTGCTCAGCGCTTATCGCGCGGGCTACGACGAGATAATCGTGCGCTACAACCCACGCGACAGCAAACGAAACTTCTATACGGCGTTCTCCTATGACACCCTCGCCTACATAAATGAGAAAGAGGAGCTGAGCACACCTGAGCTCATACAGGCCCTGGTCAACCGCCTCGTGGGCGTAGAGATCATAGACCAAAAGGAAGCCTACTGCGTGATCCGCGAGCTTGGAGAGACCACCTACAAGGAGTTCAACAACGCACTGCGACGCATCTTCCTCATCATCAAGTCCATGAGCGAAGAACTCATCGAGGCGATAGATGGCAGCAAGACATTGCTCAAGCGCATCCACATGGAGGACACGAACCTTGACCGCTTTGAGGACTTCTGCATCAGGGTGCTCAACAAGCGTGGCTACGAGGATTTCCGCAAGACACCGACCATGCACAGCATCATTTTTCTGCTGGAGATGGTGGGCGACGAGTTCAAGGGCTTGGCGGCCGTCCTGAACCAGAAAACAAAAGTCTCTGCTCCCATGCATAAGGCGCTCGAGGACATCAGCCGTATGTTCGATACCTACTACGGCATGTTCTACAGCTTCCGGAAGGAATCAGCGAACGCCCTGCTGGAGATGGAGAAGAAGATCCTCAAGCAATTAGAGCAAGTGCCAGCCTCGCAGACGCGCATGGCGCATCACGTGAAAAAAATAGTCAAGCTCATCTCGTCGCTGGCGGAGCTGAGGATGGACCTGGAAGTGTAGGTCGCGCGTCAGCCGAGCGAATGTCGCCCACCACAGCGCCACCCCTCCTGCTGCTTCTGTCAGTCATACAGTACCGCGCTCACCAGGTCAGCTTCTCGAGCAGCGTCCTGCAGGAGAGGATCTCGCGGAACATCTTGCCCGCCTGCTCGAGCACCATCTCCCGTGCGAGGGACTGCGGGAGCGTCGTGCCGTCGCGCCATCCTCGGGCGCGCGCGTGCGTGAGCAGATCGTCGCTCACGCTCTTGCGGGTGCGCAACATATGACGCAGAGGTTCCATGAGTATATGGACTTTCTTTGGTGCCTGCTGCGACGCCAGGTTATAGAGCGACGAGCAATACGCATGCACCTTGGCATTGGCGAGCCCTTCACGGGCAGAGAGGAGCTGCAGCTCGTCGCGCACCATTTGCGCAGAAGGGATGCTCAGGATACCATCCCGCGTCGTGATGTCCCTCGCCTTAGGATCAACGATCACCCGCGCGCCATCCTCATACAGGAGGCGTGATGCGTACTTGAGCAGCACCGCGACCGCGATGACAAGGCTTGGCCGATTGACATCCATACCGCGCTGCTCGATGGTACCAAGCTTGTTGACCTTGACAGGACCCCAGCAGGTGTCCAGGACCGACGCGTACTGCGCACGCGCCCCTTTGCTCTCGAGCAGCTTCATCCAATAGTCGTTACGGTTGTTGATAAGCCCCAGCAACGCAGGGACATCATCGACATAATCAGGCAATGCCCCTATGAGCGGGTGCGCCGTATAGAGCCCTCGCGGATAATCGAGCGCAGCACCACCACGATAGATAATGACCCTGGAATCCTTTCCCAGGTGCTGGCCTTGGTAGAACGGCGAGCTCTGCATGAACGCGGTGATGACCGGGTCGACCGCGAGAGCGAAATTGTGCAGGTTCACCATGACCTGCGCTTTTTTTGCGTTGAGCCGCAGCATCGACGACGGCTCCAAGCCGAAGCCTTCAGCGACCGGAAGTTCGAAATGGAAGTGGTAGCCGCACGCCCGTCCCGCGATGGGAAACCTGTTGCCAAAGACCTTTTTCTTGGCAGCGTATCCGTCACCCGTGCGCATGGATGGCCTGAACACGCCAGGATAGGTCCCCAAGGGAAGCACCATGCATCCGTGGGCGTTCGCTCCCGCCATGAGCGCCTCGAGGTTGTCTAGCAGGCTCTTGAGCGCCTCTCTGCTGAACGCGTGCGGCTCAGCGCCTATCTCCAGCAGATTATGCGCGCATTCCTTGACCACATGATAGGTCGGATCGACCTTGCGCACGCTGTCCAGGACTTCGTCCGCCTTGTTGACGACCTGCCCGTGCCGGTCTATGCAGAAGAATTCCAGCTCCATGCCCACGCGGGGCTCGCTGCTCACGACCTGTGTCGGAGATGACGATGCGACCATGGCACGCAAGGCACCCCCATGTTATTTAATGCTTACGCAGGACATCGACACAGCCATCCTGACATCGCAAGCCTTAAATACAACCGCCATTTTTTATGTAACTTATGAGTGAAGACAATATCCTTAGTAAAGGCCTTTCCAATCGCCCGCACATCCTCGCAATAGAGGATGAAATTGCGATAGCAAGGTTGCTTCCTCGGATGTTAGGCACCCTCGGGTATGAAGCGACCGTCGTCGGCTCAGCGCAGGAGGTGCGCGAGCTTCTGGATGCGTCCTATGGCATGGCAGCGTCCGCCATAAAGGGTGGAAGCGCCCTTGGCACTGCTGCAGGCGTGCAAGGCCTTTTGGCGATGGCAGCAGGCACTGAGCCCAAGGGTCCGCAATACGCCGCGGTCTTCCTCGACAATGATTGCCCGTACGCGAGAGGAGGGTCTGAGGTCCAGGATTGCGGCTATGGACTTGCCCTGTTCATCCAGGAGACCTACATCGGCCTGCCCGTGGGACTCACTTCAGGGAGAGATAACCCGCAGGGCAACACGACCGTCCCGTTCCTGCAAAAGCCATACAAAAGAGGGGACCTTGAATCGTTCCTCGCGAAGCTGGTCAGCGACCGTCACGAGTAGCTACGCGCTTTTCTCTCCTATCGCCATCATCGCGGCGATAGCTACCGTGGCATAGCTTCCTTTCGGCAACCAGAATTCCATACGCAATACCCACGTACCAGGATCCGTCTCATCAACAGCAGCGATGACGCTGACATCCTTCGCCAGACAGAACGCTCTGCGCTCGACGCCCTCTTCGCTGATGCCCGGCATCTGCCGGATGACGAAACTGCGCTCGTCGAGCCCGTCAGCAGCAAGCGCCTGTATAACCGGGCCATAGACAAGACCGAAACCGGGCAACGGCAAGGTCTGCTCCACGTCATCGAACTGCACCCCACCGCTCGGATACGCGAGTCCATCGGCTGCAACGACCGCGTCTGATGCGATCCGCCTGACCTTCTCGGCGAGCAGCGCATTGAAGATGCCGCTCTGGTACGCGTGGACATACATGCGCAGGCGACGCTTGGGCAGCGACTGCAGGTAGCGAAGCCCGTCGCCATTGGTCACCGCAGATGACGCTGACCCTGCTGCCCCCTCCCGCCCGTCAGCGCCGGCTGCCAAGCCGGCCTCCTCGTCACGCGTCTCCTGCCCAGCTCGCTCATCCCGGCCGCGCGTTGCGCCAGCGAGCACCGCAGCGTCGCCGAACCTGCGCTGCAGGATGGCAAGCCCTATCTCGCGGTTATTGCCCACGAATCGCTGCTCGCCGAAATAGTTCGGGAACATGAATTCATCAGCCACATGCACCGCGGCAGCCACATTGCGCACCGTGATAGTGAACCTGTTGCCCTTGTTAGAGCCGAGCGTGATAGGCTCATCAGCGAATCCAAGATGCGATACCGTGATGCGCTCGTCTTCGCAGCGCAGCTTCGCTCTGCCCTTGACGCTGATGTGCTGCTCTGTCACGGCCCTTGCATCCTTGTTGCCCGCGTAGCCGATGGCACGCTGCTGAAGACTATTGACTTTGGCGAGGTGCGCGACCGCTTGCGGCGTGCTGACGCCTCGCTTCTGCAGCAGGAAGATTCCATACGCTCCAGTCTCATGCAAATCCAGCGCAAGGTCTTCTCTGACGACAAAGTCCTCTGGCGTTTCCTTGATCACATACCCGTCTGCCATGAGCGCGAGGAATGCATAAAGGTTTAAATAATGCCCCCTGATTCGCGAATATCTTGCGCCCGTAGCCTAATCTGGATAGGGCGACAGCCTCCTAAGCTGTAGGTTGGGGGTTCGAATCCCCTCGGGCGCGCTTCTTATTCCACTGATCCGATGCCAGCAGATAACCATCCATCCTGCAAGACCGGCCAGCCGAGCGAAGCGAGTGCTGTCCTTGTTTTGGATCGACCATTTTCCTAAAAGGGTCGTTCGGGACCAATCGGGCGCGTTCTATTTATTTCATCTGAGCAATAATGCACCAATCCTGCAAGACCGGCCAGCCGAGCGAAGCGATGGCCGACCACAACCTTTTCTTGCCCAAAGGATTATGAACCTAGCCTCCCACCCTCTGCGCATGGCGCAGCGATTGCGAAGGAAAGGAGAAGAACGCCTCAGCGGACCCATCACGACGGCCTTCAGACGCGCCATCATTGATCTTCGCTCCTGCTACCGGGACGGCAGGGGCATCAACGCGGGCGCGCATCAATTCGCGGACCTCTGGGCGCGCGATAGTTGCTTCGCGTCCTGGGGCGCGCTCGCCATAGGCGACACGGCCATCGTGCAGCAGAACCTGCTGACCTTCGCCGACGCCATGCGCGATGATCAGGTGCCCTTGCGTATCGGCGCGAGGAGCATGGCAATCACCCTGACGTGCGCTGCATTGCGCCTGCCCGGGCGCGGTCCGCAAGGATACGCGTACAGCGAGGACAAACTGCGTCACATCCCGACCGATGGCAATAGCCTGTTCATCATCACCGCAGCGGCGCTGCTCGATAGGAAGGACCATCTGACCAAGGATCAGCGAGCGCGCATCCATGCCGCCATGCTGCGGGCAGACCGATGGAACCAGCGGCAGTGCGACCGCGCAGGACTCATCCGAGAGACTTCCTATGCGTCCTGGGCGGATGCGGTGAGGAAGCGCGGCGCTGTGCTCTACACGAATGTCCTGTACTGGAAGGCGCTGACAGATCTGGCATCGCTGAGCAGTCGCCTGAGGGACAGGCAGCAGGCGGACAGTTACAGGAGATGCGCGCAGAAGGTGCAGGCGGGCATCAACGCGCGGCTGTGGAACGGGTCCTATTTCTCTGATTGGGCGGATGCCTCGCGACGAGATATCTTCAGCGCGGATGGCAATCTGCTCGCGGTCTGGTGGGGCCTTGCGACAAGACGACAGGCAACGGCCCTGCTCCGCTACGCAGAACAGCAGGACATCTGGACCATCCCTGCGAAGACAACGGACCGGCCATACCGGCAGCAGGAGACCAGTCTCCTGCTCCGTGCCCTCGGTATGGGGGATTATCATAGCCATGCCGTCTGGCCCTGGCTGGGCGCTCTGGCGGCATTGGCCAACCAACGGGCAGGAAACCGGAGGGCGGCTCTTGCGATCCTCCACACCATGGCAGGGACCATCAACACCCACGGGACGCAGGAGATCCTCGACCAGGACGGCATACCGCTGCGTCGTCTTCTCTACCGGAGCGAGCATCCATTCGCGTGGACCGCCGGGTTATTCATCCTGGCATGCAGAGAGACGAGTATGACGTGATGATGCGAACATGATCCGGAGGCCGCCATGAGCCCCGTCCGTGAGAGCAATCCTCGCGCGTCAAATCGAAACGTTCATATAATGCCTGTCTGCCTTCAACTCCATGCCTCCGGACAGGTACCGTGACCTCTTCTCCATGGCGAGGGTCATCGACGCGCACGCCCACATCGGAGAGGACAAGGACGGCCATAAGATGGGCGGCGCAGGCATTATCAAACTGATGGACCAATTCGGCATCGACCGCTCTGTCGTCTTCGCCCTCAACACCGCCAGGACCCCGAAGGACTTTGTGCTCGAGAATACCACGGTCTATCGCGCGTTCCGGCGCTACCCTGACCGGCTCATCCCGTTCTTCCGTCTCAATCCGCATCTGGACTGGCGCAAGGAATTCAACCGTTGCAGGGAGCTTGGGTTCATGGGCGTGAAGCTGCATCCTCGCAGTCAGAATTTCCCCTTGCTCTCCGGACAGGCGAAGGCCATCTATCGCGAGTGCGAATCTACAGGCATGCCTGTGCTGATCCACGCAGGATTTGGCGTCAGCAACGCTGCCAAAGGATTCTATCAGATGAAAAAAGAGTTCCCTGCCCTCAAGCTCATCGTTGGCCATGCCTGTTTTGTTGACCTGTTTGAAGCCATGCGCCTGCTGCGAAAAGCGCCCTTTGTGGTGCTGGAGACCAGCACCGTGCGCATCTTCGATCTCTATGACCTGCTGCGTCACTTCCCTGCTGAGAAGATTGTCTTCGGCTCCGACGCCCCCTACTATGACCATTGGGTATCCCTGCAGATGCTCGTCGACACAGCGCTGGTGTTGCGCAAGAGCACACGGGAGATACGAGGCATGCTGGGCGAGAACATCTGGGGGTGGTTCATATGAATGCTCCACTGGACTCCTTCAACAAGACCCTGCGCTCCCTGCTGCCAGGAAACAGCACAGAGCAAATCGTTGACTACCTGCGCATCTATACGCATCTTATCAGGGCTACAGAAAACCTTAACCCGCAGCAGTATCGCAGGGCGTTCCAGCTCGTCCGCATCGTCTATGACCGAACCCGCGCATCAACAAACAAGCAGGAGCATCGTCACATGCAGGGCATCCGTGACATCACCAAGCAGGTATTGGGACTGCAGAGCAAGATCGCCAAGCACCTGGACCAGGCGGATCCGATGCACGCGGTCACCAAACTGCAGCACGCGCAGAACATCTGTGTGCTGCGCATCATCGAGCTGAGCATGAACAACTAGCGGCCATCTGCACAGCAGGCCTTGCCCTCGGACATATCGACCCTAGATACTGAAAAGAGTTTCTCCGCAATCTTAATAACATCCGCAGGATTCCTTCCTGCCATGCGCATCCTCGCAGCGTCAGACATCCACGGCGACCGCCAGCAGGCAGAGCGCCTCGCTGAGCAGGCCGAGAAGGAGAACGTTGATCTGGTAGTGCTCTGCGGCGACCTCACGCATTTCGAGGAGTCCACGGAGGGCATCATCGGCCCGTTCGTCAAGCGCCATAAGAAGGTCGTCATCATACCGGGCAACCATGAGAGCGTAGCGACCACTGATTTTCTCGCGGAAGTCTATGGCGTCGTGAACCTGCATGGCTACTCCATCAAGTACAAGGACATCGGTTTCTTCGGCTGCGGCGGCGCGAACATCCCGCCGTTCCAGCTTGCGGAGAGCGATATCTTCTCGTTGCTCGAGAAAGGATATCAAGGCGTGCGGGCGAGCAGGACCAAGGTGCTCGTCAGCCACGTGCATCCGGACGGCAGCACCATCGACCAATTCACTAAGATTTTTCCCGGCAGCAAGGGGCTCAAGAAGGCCATCGACACGTTCAAACCAGACATTGTTCTGTGCGGCCATGTGCACGAGGCTGAAGGCATTGAAGAGATTCTCGGCAAGACCCGTGTCATCAATGTGGGCAGGGGTGGCAAGATCATTGAGTTGAAGTGAGAACCGCTGCCTTCAGCTATCGCATCCCCGAAGCCTTCTGTCGTTCTTTCTGGCTCACCTCTTCCAGTAATAGAGCCGCACGATGCGCGGCCGATAGACGGTCTCATTGCCCGCGACAAAGGTTGATTCCACCCAGACGTTCTTCGCTGGCAGCTGCGGTGCCGTTCCTTCCGCAGTACGAGATGACACCAGTAGGAAATCATAGTTCTGCTGCACGTACTCCCTGACAATGGCGTCAGCGCAAGCGATATCATCAGCGACGATGCATCCTCTGAAGCTTCTATCCTGCATGAGCGAGGGCATGATGTCCAGCGGGTCGGCGCGCTCATGACGTATGGCAGTGGCGAGGATTGCGACAAAGACCATGATGGCCGAGACCGCGAGGAAGGCTTCAAGGGTCTTGTACATGGCATTCTTCTGCATCATCACCACACCCTCAGGTTGAATCGCGCCCGCGAGACGCTGCCGTCGGCAGCGAGTATCTGCACGGCCTCGTCTTTGACTTTGACAGTTATCGCGCTGCCAGGACTAGGACCGATGTCTATGAGCGTATCAGTATCGTTGTACAGCACAATCTTGAAATCAGTCGTGGAAGGCATACGCCATCGTTTCTTGAGCGCGCCATAGTCCTCTGCCGCGATAGATGACAGGCGTGATAGAGACAGCCCTCCCCTGGCATCCGCAAGGCCCAGCTTCATGATAGGCAGTTCCTGATACCGGGAGGTGATGTTGATAGCGCCTTCATGTGGTGAGACCGTAAGTCGCGTATTGTTGGCAGACAAGGTGAGATTCAGCAACAGTGTGGTATTGGCCGTGCATAGCCTGACGCCCAATTCCGTATCAGCACTGAATAACAGCTGATAGGTCCCTGCGAGAGCGACGCGATGCGACGTGTAATTGGCGCAGGAATCGACCGTGTAATTGAACGTGCCCACATGCAGCGCATCTGACCAGTAGCTGCCAAACCGGGTGAGATTCATGGCGAAGGTGACATTGCCCGGATCTGCATCGCGCGACACGAGCATAAGCTGCAGCTGAGGGTTCCTGTCAAAGACGACCGTGCGAAGGTAGTACGGATCGAAGTAGCCGCGGTGAAGCGAGACGACGCGCGCGTCAGTATCATTGGAGACATGCCCCCGCGGGCTCAAAGCGCTGATGAGCGTCGCATTTCGGTACGTCAGGGTGTCAGGCGTTCCGTTCAGGAACGTGACGCTGAAGTTGTAGGCGAGCAGGGTCGTGATGTCCTCTGCGTGCTGGATGCCGCTCCAGGGGCTGCTCTGGTTGGAGGCGTTGATGAGCACGAGCAGGTTGCTGCCCGCCGTGGCATTGACGAGGAAATAGCGCTGGCCTGCTTCCTCATGGTAGGGCCTCATATCAGCGAAGCTGAAATTCGGCGTGGCAGGCCCGATGACAGGGGTATTGCGCAGCGAATGATTGCTGATGATGGTGGCCGGCAGCAGTTCAACAGTCCAGTACGCCTCCTGCGATGCCTTCTCCAGCACGTCAAGCAATGGCGAGAGGTCCTGCGCCGGCACCTGCCGGGGGAGCAGAAAGACGAAGAACCAGGTGACGAAGATGAGGAAGATAGCCAGGGAAATAGACCAGTCTACGTAGGAGGCGCCTCTTTTTTCCCGCATGGGCAGCATAGCAGCCGAAGGGCTTTATAAGGTTTTGCGGGGACCCCTGGGAGAAGACCGACCATAAGACATATTAATACCACATTAATACCGAATTAAGGTGATACTATGGTGCAAGCGATAATCAACATATCAGACCATACAAACAGGGTGCTCAATATCCTGAAAGCCAAGCACGGGCTCAACGATAAGTCAGCGGCTATCGACCTCATGGCCCAGCACTATGAAGCCCACATCATGGAGCCCGAATTGCGCCCAGAATACGTGGAAAAAGCCAGGAAGATACAAGCTCAGAATTCCATCAGGATCGGCAGTGTCGCTGAGCTGAGGAAACGGTATGAATGATGTCCTATGCTCTCGCCATCCGGACTGGACTTGACAAGACGCTCGAAAAACTGGCGAAGAGAAACAAGAAACAGCACGAGTTGATGATGAGCAAGGTCGAGGAGATAGTCCGGAACCCACACCGCTACAAGAACCTCAAGAAGCCTTTGCAGCATTGGAAACGGGTGCACATTGACGGCAGTTTCGTGCTCACGTTCTCGATAGACGAGCAGACCAAGACAGTAACGCTCGAGGACTTCGAGCATCATGACAAGATCTACAAGAGAAGATGAAGGAACCACAGATGGATGTGGAATGAACAGAGAGATGGATGTAAATGGTCTTGAAGATGGCACAGGAGATGGTACTTGCGATGGAATAAATGGTCGGAAACTATATTAACATGCTCCTTCTAAGAATAATTAACGAGTCGAGGTGAAATAATGTTGGAACATGGTTTTTCAGGTTTTGTATCAGTTGCTGAGCTCACATCAGGTAAGTGGAAAACAGTACCTAAAGAGAAGGGGGTATACCTAGTAATCAGAAGATCCTACAAGGAACCAGAATTCTTGACCAAGAGCGTTGGGGG
>MNWW01000046.1 GCA_001871415.1 Candidatus Woesearchaeota archaeon CG1_02_57_44
GCTTCCTTCAATGCCGCAGGCAGCTGGTCATAGTAGATGCCGAACTTGCTGTCCGGCCCTCCGGTGATAGTATGATTGTGATGACCTGCACCCACATCGGGATTGATGCGCAGCGAGATGCTGGTTCCGGGGAACATCGCGCCGAACCTGCGCACCTGCGAGATGCTGTCCATATTGATGAGCACACCCTGCTCATGGACCTCACGCATCTCCTCGTCAGCGACATTATTGCCCGTGAAGATGATATCCTTTGGCGCAAACCCGGCAAGAAGCGCAGCTTTTATCTCATTGAATGAGACCGCGTCAATGCCCATGCCCTCTTCGCGCAGGATGCGCAGTATCTGCAGGTTGGTGTTTGCCTTACAGGCATATAGCATCCTGACTTTCGGATACACCATCGAGTCCTTCAGGGACTTGACACGGCTGCGAATAATTGCCTCGTCATAGACATACAATGGCGTGCCAAATTGTTCAGCCAGCGTCGGGGCGTTTATGCCCCCGATTGCGAGTGTTTTTTGCATTGCCTCCCACCATGATAGCGGGGAGATTCAACAAGTCCCAAAGAACATGGCGAAGCAACTGACGGTACTGCCTGATGCGTAGCCACATAGTCTGAACGGCACTTGACTTCCCCAGCGCGGCTGCAATCGGCAGTAGTATTTATGCTTTACGACCAGCATTGCAGAAATACGCTGCATTTCGTAATCTAGTTGCCACAATCCTGCGAAAGGCAGCAGATTGTAGTACGATATGTCACCATGAAAGCAATATTGCGCCCTGCACGAGCAGGCATTATCGGCGCATCGGTTTTCGCCGCGCACCCATACCAGCAGAATGCAGCGCGGCAGCTTGAGCGCAATATATATGCTCCGCTGTCATCAGGACCATTAACCCTGCCGGAGAACAGGGAATGTCTCGGTCTGCAGCACGCCCTTGATGATTCTGATCTGCTCGATAATGTCATTGACCTCGTCAAGGCCCTTGGCCTTGGTCTTGACCATGCAAAGGATCGTGAATCTGCCAGCCACTTCCATGACTGTCTGCATACCCGGGACGGTGCGCAACTCCTTGACAATGCCGTCAGTGCCCACCTGCGTGCTCGTCACTATCTCGATGATGGCCGTGGTGTCATAGGCCTCCTCGAGCGTGAACTTGCGGATGACCTTGCGCTCCACCAGGTTCTTCACGCGCTTACGCACGGTCCCTTCAGAGACGCCCAACTGCCGGGCTATCTCAAGGAAACTGGTGCGGCTGTTGGCGCGGAGCGTCTCGATTATCTTTCGGTCAGTTGCATCGGGCATACTCATCGCCATAACGAATTTCTTTAAAAAAGTTTCTCTATGCATTCAATTTAGTGCCACTCAGTAGGTAAATTCGTAGCCTGCATCGTCTTTCGCGCAAAATTGATGGAATGCGTACCTGAGGAGAAGGAACGACGCGATCGGCCCTTTTGCATCCACGCCTCAACCCCATCCAGACCCTTGCGCAGCAATGCCATGCATTCTCATCGCTCACTTATGCGTGAACCAGAACCGGGAACGCGCATCGCATCGCACAAAGCCAAAGCGCTCGAACTGCACGACCTGACCTACAGGGATCGATAGTGATTCTGGCTCTGCCATGCCCGCGATGATATCGTGATCAGGCATCAGCACCTCGATATCCTCGCCAACGCCAACAGGAAGCCACTGTAGTACACCCTTGCCCTGTCCGCGATAATCATCCAGTGCTGTCCCGGCGAAGGTGACGGCGTCTGCAGTGACCTGCAGGTTGCAACAACCCATGAGCCGATACAATCCAGGGTGCTGTTTCATGCGCGCCACATCGGCCCTTGCAAGCAGGACCTTGCCTCCCTCCTTGACCACGAATGTGCGCGAGCCCATGTCGTTCTCCGGATGGCGCCTGACTGTCGCCGTCAACGCAGGCAGGGCGCTGACCTGTACCACGACAGGATCCGGGACGAAGAAATATCGTGGAGCCGTCGCATCCAGGAACCTGCGGTTGTGCACCATAAGGTCATCCCATGTCAGGGTGGATTCCGCCTTGCTGATGCCTGTGGCGAGGCAGAACTCCCTTATCGCCACTGGCTGAAAGCCCCTCCTGCGCAATGCCGCGAGCGTGGTCAGCTGTGGGTCATCCCAGCCCATGAGCTTGCCGCCATCCACCAGCTGGCGTATCTCACGGCCGCTGGACACGACACCCTCAAGATTGAAGCGCGCGAACTCCACGGTCTGCGTCCGGGGCAGCGAGAGCATGTCCTGCAGGCGATGCTGCAGCTCTGCGCGCATCTCAAATTCCTTGCTGCGGAAACGGTGGGTGACGTCCGTAATACCGTCCATGACCGCGTTCTCGAAATCGTAGGACGGCCAGAGACGGTACTGTGTACCTGTCCGCGCGTGGTTCCCCTCCGCGATGCGAAACATGGTCGGGTCGCGAAGCGTGGTGTTCTTGGCCTGCATATCGACCTTCAGGCGCAGGACTGCTGTTCCTGCTGGTGCGCTGAAGAGCGACTTCCAACAGACCAGATGCTTGTCTGCTGGTCTGGAGCGGCACCCGCACGCCTCGCCCTTCATGCGGTTCTCACGCATGAGCTCAGCGGGGCAATCGCAGATGTACGCGTTGCCATCAGTGATGAGGCGCTCAGCCAGGCGATAGAACTCTTCCATGTGAGCAGACGCATAATCAATGCCGTCAAACTTCGCTCCCAGCCACGCGTAATCATCAAGGTGCTGCTGGTAGAACTCCGGCCTTGCGAGCGCTGGATTAGTGTCCTCAAAACGCAACAGGAACCTGCCATTGTTCCTCCTCGCGAACTCCTGATTGATGAGCAATGCCTTGGCATGACCAATGTGCGGCCACTTGCTGGGCTCTGGTGGAAACGCGGTCGTGACTGGCACACCTGGCTCGACAGGGACGCTGGAGAACAAGTCGCGCTCCTTGCGCTCAGTCTTGTGCAGAGCGGATTCGTCCTGGCTTTCGAGCAGCGCCTGCTGCTCCTGCTGGCTCATGATGTTGACTTTTTTTACAGCCTCATCGGCCAGCCCGGCGGCATCTTTCGGGCTATCGCGCAGCTCAGGATGATTTTTCATCAGCATGCCGACTATCGCCTTGGGATTCGCCTTTCCGCCGAACTTCTGGGCGTTCTGCAGAGCATAGACAAAGGCAGCGTGCGCGGTGGTGTCCGATGGCAGCGCCGCGTCATCCTGTTTTGGCATGGCGGATGGCGCGTTGGCGCGCAGTAATAAAGTTTTGCCAACAGGCATTTATACGGGACGCGCATCTTGCTGCGTCATGGCAGGGAACACGACCAAAGACAAGAGATCCTCAGCGCACGACAGCAGCGTGCTTGATACCGCGCGGGTCGAAAAAGAGCGCGACGTGACCGCAAGGGCGCTCGCGCAGGTGCGGGTTGTCGAGGGGCTTGACGAGAAAGACGCGCAGCGGGCGCGTCAGTTTCTTGACATGGCGCAACGGTATTACGCAGACTCAGGGCATTTTCTTACATTGGGTGATCACATCAGGGCCTTTGGGGCTGCCTACTACGCGCACGCCTGGTTGGACGCTGGCGTCATCGCAGGCATCCTCGCAGGCGATGACCCCGCGCTGTTCATGATCGAGAAGCAATCGATATGATAGGAAGAAGACATCAGGAGAATTACCAGAAGCGAAACAGAAGAAAAAAACGCGCGAGCGCGCGGCATTGATTCTTTACTACTTCCCTGTCCTGAAGTATCGCGCCGCCAATTCCGGGCTCACGGAATTGATAATGACACCGCCAGAGAGCTCAAAGCCCGCCCAGGTCGCGATGCGCGGGGTTATCTCGATGTGCAGGTGCGTGCCGTAGTGGATGAAGAAGTTGTACGCGGCATTGATGCTCTTCAGACGCTTGAGCACTTTTGACAGACAGAGCGCCATGCCCGCCAGCTCCTTATCCTTGAGGTCAGAGAAACGCTTCACCGTGCGCTTAGGCAATATGCGGGCCTGGAAGTTATAGGCAGAAGCGTACGGCGCGAACGCGACAACACCGCCACTCTCCATGATGAACCTTGGGCCCTTTGACTCTGCTTTCGCCATGGCGACATACGGAGAGACACCATGCTTCTTCTGATACGCTGCCGCGTCCTTCTGCTCCTCGACCACATGATGGGGCATTATTGGCAGGGAAATGATCTGCGTATGGCTGTGGACAAGCGATGTTCCGCCAGCCCTGCCATTGTTCTTGAAGACCAGCACGTACTTGGCGCCCTGCGCCTCAAGCTGCTCAATGCGCTGAGAATAGACGTTAAATATCTCACGGATCCTTGCGGCAGGGAGGTCCGCAAGCTGCTGCTTGTGGTCAGGCGTCTCGACAATGACCTCATGCGTGCCGATAGCAGGAAGGAGCTTGGCATCCATGATGGGCTGAAAACCAGACAGCTGACCGCTGCCATCCACTGCTGGAAATTTATTGGGAAACACCCGCACACGCCAGGGCTTGCCGATGCGCATGATCTCCGGCGGGGTGAGACCTTCGCTACCGGGGCAGAAGTAACAGACAGAACCTTCCACAGTCTCTTCAAGCTTCTTGAACTCATGCGGGCGCACACCGCGCTTCTCTGCGATGATGACCCACTTGTTCTGAAAATAGTCTTTTCGTAGTTCCATGAGATTCACCAACCAGGATATCTTGGTCATGCGGTTTATAAAACCTTGTATGATAAATATGAATGGGCCGGAAGAAACCATGATGCTCTGACTGGCGCACGGTACGTGCTCGGGATACTACTCCCAACATCATTGCGATGATCACGACATGAAGCATCTGCATACGCTGATGGTTGCGCGGCTCACCTGCAAGAAGTCTGTTGCACAGACCGCCGCATAGGTGATAGGCCCTTAGACCCGCACGCCCAACGCACCCGCGCACCATCCTGCCAATGCGCATCAACGCAGCGCATCCTTCACGCGCTCCGGGCATGAAGCGCCTCTATTCCCCCAACACGTCTGGCAGCGGGCAACAAGGCATCCGCACGCCTCAATCTTCACTATCCACCCAGCTCCACCGACCGTAGCATTTATAAACCTCCGGCCGTGCTAACCACTATTTTGGGGGGAATAAGGGTGAAGAATAGGCTAGCATGGCTTCTTTCCGCAGCGCTAGCCGTACCCATGGCCTTTGCCATTGAGATGCCGGTCAATTTCCGTCTTGACCTCTCCAGTGTCGCCGGGTTCATCAGCAACGCGGGCAAATTGCTCATGGACCTCATCCAGAGCACGAATGTCGTCTATATGCTGACATTCATTGTCCTGATTGTGCTGCTGTACAGCATCTATTCTGTCGGCCTTCGTCGCATCAAGGTCTTTCAGGCAGGCGACCATATGTCGCGCTCCGGCAAGATGGTCGCGCTGTCATTCGCGCTGCTATCCGTGCTGGCCATGTTCTGGAAGAGTGATCCTGTCACGGTGCTGACGCAGGTACTCGCGCCGTTCGGTGTGCTGGCAGGGCTGGTGACTGCCGCAATCGTGTTTCTCCTGGTGTCTGTCGGGCTTCGGGAGGAAGGCGCCGGGTATCAATTCGCGCTGACCGCAGCCGCGCTCGCGATGGTCTGGATGGGCGCATTATTGGGCTATGATAATGTCTGGTGGATAGGATGGATGCTATTGGCCTTGGCGATGCTGCTGTATAGCATAGTGAGCTGGCTCAGGCGGGAGCGGCCGGAAGATCCGTTGCCGCCGCCGGTGCCGCCGCCTGCTCCGGCTCCTACTCCGACGCCTACGCCTATACCACCAACACCAACTCCAACACCGACACCAACGCCCACACCAACACCAACGCCCACGCCAACGCCCACTCCGACACCAACTCCAACACCCACACCAACACCCACACCGACACCAACACCTACACCCACACCGACACCAACTCCAACACCTACACCGACGCCCACTCCGACACCAACGCCGACACCAACACCTACACCAACTCCAACACCTACACCGACTCCAACGCCAACTCCGACACCAACGCCAACACCCGCACCCTTCCAGATACTCATCACGCCGCAGGATGGCGCCAATCCTCATACGACACCCACACCAGCGACTGATCCAGCAGACCCTACACTTATAGATCCCGCACGAGCAGGAAGCACCACTATACCTACGACCCCACCCAATACCCGCTATATTGACAAACTCATGTTCAACATCGACAAGAGCGGAGGACCTGGAGAATTCGAGCTATGCTGCGTGATCATCAGGAGGAACACAAACACGGAGATAGACTATGCTACATGGGGAGTAGGACGCAGAATACTTGGCGGTTCCGGGGGGCTTCGCCGCTCTGTCAATGGTACACGAGCAAGAGAATTTCGCCCGACCATACGACTCACGGGCTCCACCCGGAAGTCCTATACCCTCCAGGTCGACCTGAACATCCCACGG
>MNWW01000062.1:0-637 GCA_001871415.1 Candidatus Woesearchaeota archaeon CG1_02_57_44
CATCAACACACGCTCATTCTTACTAGCCCACGCTTTGTATTCCACACTATATCATACCCTGCAGCGTTGCGAAAAGCATCACGCCCGACCAATAGGTTTATAAGAGGCAATGACAGCTGCAATGCATTGGGGTGATCCATTGATCAGCGCGTTTGTATTGATTGCCGTCAGGGCTGGCCGGGAGAAGAAAGTGCTTAATGAGATACAGGGAGTCAAAGGAATCGAGTTTGTCAATGAGCTCTATGGCGAATGGGACCTTATCGCCAAGCTCGAAGGTGAGCAGCTTGAGGCCATTGACCATATCATCTCTGATGACATCCGTACCAATCCTGATGTGAAATTGACATCGACCATGATTGTGGCACGATGAGCTTTCTGGACGGCTACTCAGGGCAGAAGTTTCTGGCGAGCTACGGCATTAGTGGCCCGAAGCAACACCTGGCGACCAGCGCGGAGCAGGCGTCAGCGGCCGCCATGCGCATAGGATTCCCGGTGGTCATGAAGATAGCCGCCCAGGAGCTGGTGCACAAGTCCAATAAAGGCCTCATCGTGACAGGCATCCCTGACGCGGCGGCGGCCAAAGCCGCGTTCATGGGCATCATGACCAGGGCCAAAGGCATCCCTGCCGATGGCGTGG
>MNWW01000062.1:646-7063 GCA_001871415.1 Candidatus Woesearchaeota archaeon CG1_02_57_44
TGGTGCAGGAGACCGCGCATGGCAATGAGCTTATCGCGGGAGCGAGACATGACGGACAGTTCGGACCCATCATCCTCGTGGGCTCAGGCGGCATCCTGACAGAGATTGTCAAGGACATCCAGATTGGCATCTGCCCGCTTAGCAAGGCGCAGCTACGCGGCCTGGTCGAGAAGCTCAAGCTCTATCCTGTGCTGCAAGGAGCCCGTGGGACCGTATCCGACATCGATGAGATAATCAAGGTGCTCGACGGACTGCAGCGTATGCTCAAGAAAGTGCAGGAAGTGGAGATAAATCCTCTGCTGTGCGGAAAAAAAGCGATCGCCGTCGACGCGAGGGTGATACTATGAGCCGCCCGTATCTTGACCGTCTGTTCGCGCCAAGGTCCGTCGCGTTGATAGGCGCGTCGCGTGACAAGACCAGCGTAGGCTTCGGCATCGCCGAGAATCTGGTGTTCGGCGCGGTCATGAAGAGCGCGTCCAGCAGCCCCTTCGAAGGTGATGTCTTCTTCATCAATCCTCACGCTGATGAGATACTTGGCAGAAAGTGCCTGACCTCCATCCTGAAAGTGCCCAAAGCAATAGACCTTGCGGTCATCGCTGTTCCTGCGAAGGTCGTTCCTGCGGTGCTCGAGGAATGTGGAAAAAAGAAAGTCCCGTTCGCCATCATCATCTCTGCCGGTTTCAACGAGTCAGGAGGAGACGATCTCTCAGACCTGACCATGAAAGTGGCGAAGAGACAAGGCATCCGCCTCATCGGCCCGAATTGCCTGGGTCTGCTGCGCCCGCAGACGCATCTGAACGCGAGCTTCGCGCCGAGCATGCCAAAGGCGGGCCCGGTGGCGTTCATCAGCCAGAGCGGCGCTTTGGCGGACAGCGTCATCGACTGGGCGATCGACGAAGGTTACGGGTTCTCTGGCATCGTGAGCATAGGCAACGCACTGGACCTGGGTTTTGCCGACCTGCTGGAGTTCTTCTCGCAGGACCCGCACACGAAGGTCATCACGCTCTATATAGAGGGACTGCATGACGGGCGCAGGTTCTACCATCACTTGAAGGCCGCGACCGCGAAGAAGCCGGTCGTTATCCTGAAAGCAGGCAGGACCGCCGCTAGCCAGAAGGCCATAGGCAGTCACACCGCGTCCTTGTCCGGTGATTTCGCCGTATTCACGGCAGCCATCGAACAGGCAGGAGGCATCCTTGTCGATTCTGTGGAGGACCTCTTTGACATGGGCAAGGCATTGGCCTGGCAACCGCCGCTGAGACACGGGCGCGTGGCAATCGTCACCAATGCCGGCGGCCCTGGCGTGGTCTGCGCTGACTGGTGCAGCAGGCTGGGGCTGGAGGTCGTGCCCTTGGAGCAGTCCACGATAAAGAAGCTGGACGCGACCAAGGTCATGAGCCCCGCGTATTCCCGGAGCAATCCGCTGGACCTGGTGGGTGACGCCCTGCCGCATCAGTATGAGGCCGGAATCATGACATTCCTGGGTGAGAAGTATATCGACGGCATCATCGTCATCCAGACCATACAGACCATGACGCAGTCATTGGAGGACGCGATGGTCGTGGTCAAGGCCAAGCAGCGCTTCCCGGACAAGCCCATCATCTGCCTGTACATGGGCGGCAGGTTCAGCCGCAAGGCCATACACCTTCTGGAGGCCCATGGCATCCCAGACTATAATGACCCGCGCAATGCTGCGCTCGCCATGCACGCGCTGTTTGTCGCGGGCAGCAACAAGAAGAGAAGATAGACCTGTCTGAAGCATATTGTAGGTCTGAAGCATATTGTTGGTCTGTCGCGGATATGGTCGATAAGCATACAACCTCACTGCGATGAGCAGTCCTATCCTAAAGAGTACCTGAGCACAGCCCCTATCCCGCCCAGCCCGTCCAGCTTCTTGGCTGCGTCGCTGCTCGCGGTTGGCGAAGCGAGGCTGTCGGACGCCCCACCACCAGCGCCATCACGGGCACCGCTGCTGCCCGCACCAGCGGCGCCACCCGCGGCCATACCGGTCATATCACCGGTGATGATATGCACGCTCCCGCGCTGGCTGTCCGCCTTGCGCATGAGTTCGCGGACAGCATCGTCATTGAGCAATCGTTCTGAGACCAGCAGTTCCTCCACCGCCCCCGCGTCCACCGCGTCGCCGACTTCCTTCATGCCATAAGCGGCGATGTTCTTCGCGATAGCCACCAGCAATCTCTCCACCGCTGCCGACTCCGATGCCGCCCGCTCGCCGGCCAGCGCCGCCGCGACCTCCGGTCGCTTGAGCACCTCTTCGATGCCTTCCTTGCCCGCTCCCTGGCACGTTGCATAGAGCGCCAGACCATCAATGTCTGGCGTCAGATGCCGCTTGAGCTCTTCCTTCCAGAATCCAGGACTGGCGAGGACGATCTTTGCAGGGTCCTGACGTGATGCCAGCGCAGACAAGTGCGCAGCCAACCCCTCAAAGAACCCCGTTGTCCTGTTGCCCTTCTCGCCCGTGTCAAACTGCTTGCCTGAGACACCAGAAGCAAAGTCAGCAAGATGCGCCACCTGCGCTCCGGTCAGCATAGCGAAAGATGCCTTGCCCTTGTCAAACGCGCAGACCAGCACGGGCTTACGCCGGGGCTTGCACGCTTCAGTGAGCAATTCCCGCGCATAACCAAGCCAATCCTGCTTGATGATAGTGAGGGCATCACCTGGCGCGAGCTGGAAGCTATGGTAGCTGCCCAACGGGACATCATCAGGCCCAGAGACTATCTTGCCGCTGGCGCGAAGACCATCGCCAAGTTCCATCTTCTCAACAGAGATGCCCAAGCGCACAGGCCGTCGTTCAGTCGCGGTCTCTGATACCGCGACCTTGCGCATGGTCTTGCCTTCGATAGTGTCCCCTGTAGTGATGATGCGCGCGAGATACCAGGCGTCTTCTGGCGAGTCCAGCCGCACCTTGGCACTGCCCTTCCTGAAATCGCTGAAAACAAGGTGCATGGACGCCCGAAGGAAAAGATTTATATATAAAGGTATGCAGGGTGAAGAGTGTGAAAAGCACTGCCAGCAGACTCCTGCACCGTCGGAAAGGCCGCAAAGCCCAGGATGCCGCCAATGCCGCGGTCCTGCTGGGCATCATCACCGCGTTCATCATCCTCTACATCCTGTTCTTGCCCCCAGACATCCGCAATGACCTGCTAGGAGAATCCGGGAGCAGCATAGCGTCTGGCGGTTCCGGAAGCTCTGGCGTGGGAAAACTAGAAGCGACGCTGCTGCATGAGAACCCTGGCAGACTGGATTTCATCGCAGAGGACAACTATGTCCATAGCATCCCCAGTTTCTATCTATCCAAGACCACCAATGCGCAGGTGCTCAAGGAAGAACCACCAATAACCGTACGCAACGGCGTCTTTGATAAGAAGAACGTAGTGACCACATTTCGCGTCCAAGACCTGACGACGGCCCAGAATGTGTTGCTCAGTTTCACCGCGACCAAACGCAAGGGCGAATTGACCATCAAGCTGAATGGCAGGGAGATCTTCAGCAGCGTGGTCGATGAGATGAATGTGCCGCCAATCACCCTTGACAAGTCCTTGCTGCAGCCCATCAATGAACTGGAGTTTTCCGTCGGGAGTGTGGGCTGGCAATTCTGGCGCACAAATGAGTTCCTCATCCAGAATCTCAAGATAACCTCAGACATTACTGATCTCACACGCCAGCAGGCCAACAATGTTTTTTCCATGTCCAGCATCGAGCGCTACAATCTGGAGAAAGCGTTCCTGAAATTCATCCCGGACTGCCGTGATGCCGGGACATTGCACGCGAGCATCAATAATATCGAGCTGTACGGGGGTGTTCCTGAGTGCTCGGTGCTGAATGTTGTGGAGATCCCAGGCAACGCGCTTGAAGCCGGCGAGAACAACGTGGTCTTCAAGACGGATTCCGGTTCATATCTCATCGATCGAATCACCGTGGAGACCACGCTGCGGGAGCTGCCGAGCATCGTCTATTTCTTTGAGCTGAGCGCAGACCAGCTAGAGGCGACGCAGAACCACAATCTGACTGCCAATATGACCATGCAGTTCGTCGATGACGACAAGGAGAAGAGCGCGGGCGTGTACGTGAACGGCCACGCGACATCCCTGCGCCAGTACGGCCCGACCTATGTCAGGTCCATACCCCCAGAGTGGCTGCGTGAAGGTACCAACGACCTGCGCATCGATCCGAAAAGCACCTTGCTGCTCGTCACCCTGGATGTCGAGCTGCGCAGAAGATGACGGATGACGCTGCAGGAGATGGCACACTCCGGAGAGCAGGCCGGACCATCAGGGATGGCGGCAAGCTGGTGCTGACCACCGCCGACAACCTGACAGACCCGAATTTCTACAAGGACGCGCTGACCAAGGGGACGGGCTGGACCATCAGCAAGATAGCCTCCATCATCATCCTGCTGCTCCTGCTCCTGCTGATCGGATGGATGGGAAGCGTCGCTTACGGGTGGTCGCAGGCAGGCATCCTGCAGGAGAGATGGGACGATTTCAAGGCAGGTATCCTAGGATTCAAGGGCTCGCTGGACACAGGCTACAATCGGATGATCCAAGAGGCAAGCGGACAGTATGTGGAAGGTGACACCGAGCAGACCAAGGAATTCATCGGCATAGCGATCGATGACCCGTCCATCCCCAATCAGCGGGAATACGATCTTGATGAGAAGGAGTACATCGAGCTGCACGCCAAGCTGCAGGCATTCAACTCGCGTCAGGAGATAACGAAGATAACCGTGACCTGTGGCACGGAGCAGGAGCAATGGGAAATAGTGCCCAAAGCGCCCTATCAGGGAATCCGCTATGTCGCTGAGGAATTGACCTGCTATGGCCCTGGCCAGAGCATCCAGCTGGGGCTCAACAAGGTCGCATTCCGCGCCCTTGCCGAAGGATTTGTGACCGAAGCGCACCTGACGAATAATTTTGTGCACAAGGACGCGCTGGACGGGAAGCTTCGTGACTGGGCCATCCAGCACAGCGCCACCATCAATAATCCTAGTGACCACGCCCGGGCCATCAGCGATGAGTTCGGCGTCGCCGGCGACACCAGCTATCTCTCCGTGTCAGACCAGGGACCGCTCAAGCTCATCATCCAGACCGAGCCTACATCTGTGATAGGCATCGACGAGAGCCACGGCGTCCGGCTCAAGGTCGCGCTGGAAAACGCTGCTCCCGGGACCATCACTTTTTTGCACACGCTCACGGTCCAGCTTCCCGAAGGCCTGCATATCGATACGGATGCTGAATCCTGCCCGCATTTCACCCAGGACAGGACCACAGTGACCGTGGACCCGTCCTACTTGGGGAGGATAAATCTTGACGATGTCGCAAAGAACCAGCAGGTGGCCATCGGCTCGTGCATGCTGACCACAGACAAAGCAGGATTGCATGCTCTGCTCAAGTTCCCTGCCATGCCGAATCCGGTCATCTTCGCCGCGTCTGTGACCTATGATTATCTGGCAGTCAAAGAGTACAGCGTCATGCTTCGCAGCCCATATGAAGAGAGCGCCGCCAACGGCTATGACGACCTGGGAGATGGGGACGCCAGCGTATATAGCGGCTCAGACAGCGATTCCTGGTGGGGGGATGGCTGGTGGTCTGGAGACGCCCCTGCCACCTATGACACCCGGGTCACCGGTAAGTGCGCAGATGTCATCAATTACGCGCAGGGCTACTTGGGGACTGGATATGGTGGGCTCACTGCCTGTTCCGCCAAGAACGCGCAGGCTGGCGCGTGCACGACACAATGCGGCTCCTTTGTAAGCAACGCGTACCGCTACACAGGTCATGCTGTGCCAGTAGGTAATGGTGATGGCAAGTGCGATGGACCGCTGGTGACTAAGATCGGCAAGGATCCCAGCATCCTGCAACCAGGGGACATATTCTCGTATAGCAGCAGAAAGAGCGGACATACGGGAATGTTTGTCGGTGTCGGGTATCAGGCATTGGTCGATGGCCACTACGTCTTCAAGCAGGATCCGAATGGCAAACCTGTGTTCATCCACAGCACCAATGGATGCTATGCAGACGGAACGCACTGCAGTGAGGTGCAGTATATCTATTATGACAGATTGGTTCGCTATCATCCAAACATGGTCTTCTGCAGGCATAAGGAATGCACGTGAGGCACGCTCAGCGATGCTTCACCCTCGACGATTCACCTTGTTGACCTGACAATGCTATCCAATCTTCCCCGATAATCGCAGGAGCACCGCGTCTGTTTGCCGCTGACTCCTCCATCAGCCATGCTCGCCAATACCTTTAAATATGCCAGCGCCCAGAATCAGCGTATGGGGTCGGCAGATGTTGACGATGAGCGCCTTGAGGATGAGCTGGCAGAGAGAGTGGAAGAAAAGCTCGAGCAGGGCTTGTCAGACCCTAAGAGAGTCCAGTCCACATCATCTGC
>MNWW01000017.1 GCA_001871415.1 Candidatus Woesearchaeota archaeon CG1_02_57_44
AGAAGCGGCAAGCAAGATATGGGCGTACCAACGAATCAAAAGATACGGAGAAGCATAGCAAGAGCTATGTAATCGACCCAGGAGTTATGCAACACAGCAGTAAAATTTATAACATTGGTCTGCGGGAAGACCCTTGACAGTATCTTGATGAAGGTGACGCTATGACTCCCGGGATCGGACTGGCTCAGGCATTGGGGCGGGTATTTCACAAGCTGCGGACAGGTCATCGGATGCTTGCGGAGTACGATGCTCCCTCCCGGGCATGGGGCGCTAACCTGATGCGCAGGCAGGATGAGACGCAATACTGGTGGGACGTGCGCGAGGCGAACAAGAGGAAAGGGCCGAAGGCTACCCAGCAATTGGCGTCTGCCACAAGGAATCTGGTCGATGCCATCAGGAAGGACCTCGACGATGCAGCGGAGGTTGTCAGGCAGGCCGACCAGCATCACAGGAGGCTTGAGAAGCTGCGCGAGAGATGCAGGGCCACAAGCAGTGATCTGCTCTCGCTTCGCTCAGGTCAATTGTTCAGGGACATGGTGGAGCAGGCGCAGAAAGCCAGCCACGCTGCGGGAAAGGCGCTCTCAGGCAGCGAGGATGAGATGCAAGAGCAGCAATTCTACATCCAGTCCCGGTTGAGGGCCATTGAGGCCGGGATCCAGGAGGCATCGCAGGCTGCGGGGGAGATCGCGAGTCAAGTCCGATCCATAGAGCGGGAGTTTGAGCAGGGCTGCGACAAGGTCGCGGTGGATCTGGCCGCAGAGTTGATAGCTGGTGTGAAGGCGCATCTACAGACATTCGCTTCGCAGCGCGATGAGAAGAGTATTCTATCTGCCTTTGAGGGTGTGCGAGGTGTGTGGGCGCACACAGGCCCATTGGTGAAGGCGATGCAGGACGCGGGGCCTGGGCTCAAGGAGGTCGACGGTATGTACCGTGCGGTCGAGCATCGCATGACCCGGCTCATAGCTGATGTCAATCACCTGCGCGCGCGTCTCGTCGGGATAAGGCACCTGGTGCGCGTCCTGCAGAAGAAGTCTGGCGTGATAGGTGACAGGATAAAGGTGCTTGATGCGTCGTATGAGAAGATGAGGCAGGAGGCTGACGCGCTGGGCAGCGCTCTTCAGGAATTGACTGGACTGGATGATGACGGTTCTGACAGGTCCGGGGCGGCATTCGATGACGCCCGCACGAGGATGTGGGACGCGCGCGGGGCATTCACAGTTTTTCCGCACGAGCTTGAAGCCTCAGCGAATCTTCTCTATGGACTGGATATGCGTATCCAGACAAGGGGGGGATTGACGCCCATGGGGTCGACATTCGATAGATTGGCTGATGAGGTCCACGGGTTCGCCGAGCAGTGTTCGCGGCTGACGGCAGACCTGTGCTATGGCGATAGTATAGGCCAGATAAATGCCCGGTCAAGGGGCGAGCCGGGCGGGCAGGGATATCAGCAGGCCTGTGCGGCCGCCCGGCAACGAGTTGGGCAAGCGCTGAGCGATGCAGACCGCCTGCACAAGATGGTCCGGGAAGCCCTTGAGCGGGATTGGCTGAGATAGCAACTCCCCATCGGGCGTGTGTTCTGGTGCTGTGTCGATGCCCCCAATAGCTCAATAGGACGTAGCTGATGGGCCCCTCGGTTCTTGGGCCTGATTCTGGTTCAATTTGGGAATACACTCTTAAGGAAGTTAGGTGTACTATACTTTCATGGAGAGCAATAGTCGCACTGCAAAGCTCATCGCCAGGCGACTGATGCTGGCAGCGCTACTCGGACTCCCTCTGCTCGGGCTATTCGGCTGCTCATTGCCGCAGAAGAAGGATCCTGCCAGGATAGCGGCAGCAGAGCCTGACACTCCCGGTGATGTTGGCGTCGCTTATTTCGCGGGCGGCTGCTTCTGGTGCATGGAAGCGGGCTTTGAGGCGCAGCCCGGTGTCATCGGGGCGATCTCCGGCTATGCCGGAGGTGACGGGCCAGACCCGACCTATGAGCAGGTCTCGACCGGCACGACCGGCCACTATGAGGCGGTCATGGTGCGCTATGATACGACCAAGACCGACTATACAAGGATGCTCGAGTCCTTCTTCATCCAGATAGACCCGACCGACCCTGGCGGGCAGTTCGCGGACCGCGGCAGCCAGTATGAGACCGCAATCTTCTACACGGACGGGTCCCAGCGCCAGCAGGCCGAGGCCTATATCGCTGACGTGGTGGCCGGGAAGTACGGCAAGCCCATCGTGACCAAGCTGCTGCCCTTCACGAGCTTTTATCCGGCAGAGGAGTACCATCAGGACTACTACAGGAAGCAGCAGGGCCGCTACGATGCCTACAAGGTCGGCTCTGGCAGGGCCGCTGGCATCCATGAGAATGAGCAGCGCTACGCGGACGTTATGGCGCAGGTCCCTTCTGATGATGGGGCCGCAGACCCTGCCACGGGGGACAGCGCGGTGACTGACGAGAGCAGCGGTTACATGAAGCCATCGCAGGAGGAGCTGAAGATGAGACTGACCAAGATGCAATATGAAGTGACGCAGAACAATGGGACTGAGGCGCCGTTTCGCAACGAGTACTGGGACAATCATGCCGAGGGCATCTACGTCGATGTCGTGTCAGGCGAGCCATTGTTCTCGTCCACTGACAAGTTCGACTCCGGCACGGGCTGGCCGTCATTCACCGGGCCAATAGACGATGCGAGCGTCGTGGAGCGAAAAGATGTCTCCAGCTTCATGGTCAGAACCGAGGTGCGAAGCAAGGACGCAGACTCGCATCTTGGTCATGTCTTTGACGACGGTCCCAAGCCCACAGGCCAGCGCTTCTGCATCAACTCGGCGGCGTTGCGCTTTGTCCCCAAGGACAGGATGCAGGCCGAGGGCTATGGCGAGTACCTGAAGCTGTTCGGATGAGGTATGGGCCTTCAGGCTCTGTCCTAAGAGTCCAGCCAGCAGCAATGGCGAAGGCTGATGTGTTGCATGGTGCGCATTGACAGGGGGATGCCCCCTTCGGGGCACTTCGTCACTATGTGGTAGTAAAATTTTATGTTTCTTTTTTGTGAAATTTTATCGAGGGTTTATGTGCAATGATTATTATCCATCATCGTAGTTGCATCCCCATCTCTCAAGGTCTTTTCTGATGAATCTTTCTTGTGGGTCATATATTGCCATGAAGGCATTTTCTTCATCCCAGTTTCCAAAGGGCTTGATTGTTTCCTGTATCGAATTTTCCAGTTCTAGTTGTGATAATTTTTTTGGCATGTGAAAGAAGATGAAGATAATCGTGTTGTATACTTTTATTGTTGTGTCTATTAGGTCAAGTTCTGCTGCCTGTTTGTTTAATGCGTTTCTTAGTCTATCCCTTTCTTTTATACTTTCGCCTTTTGTCTTGTGGACATATACGTTTCCACCTTGAGCCACGCCTCTATGGAATATGTATAGTGTTCTACCTTGCTTGTCAATCTCTTTTCTCATCTTGGTGCTCTATCGAATTTTGGTTTGCTCTTGAGACTTGGTTCTATCCTTTCATATTGTGAATTGTTTACATGGATGCAGCCTGATAGGTGGTCTGGAATATATCCGAATGTATCTATGCCGATATGTGCAGTTATCAATGACATCAGGAAATAGGATTCATTGAGTTCAAATTTACTGTCGCTGACGTTCTTCTTGCATTTTGGGCAGATCACTTCATCTTCAAACATTGCAGTGTTTGATGGATCATTTATTTTGTAGTACACTTTTCCAAGATTGACTTTTCTTGTTGTCTTGTTGCATTCTAAGCATTTGATGACAAGCTGCATCTTTCATCACCCAAACGTGAGGAAGAATGGTGTTTCTTGAGTACTTTAATTTTTATGGCTCACAGGTCTCATTTAGCACACTTATCTCATATTCAAATATAAATCTATTTATAATAAACTTTATATCCGAATATAAGAAGATTTATATATAAGTTTATATCAAAGTGTGATTTATGGACATTTTGGATATAAGGAAGCAGAATCCTTGGTGGGAGAGCAAGAGTCGTATAAATGAGGATCCGAAGATCAAGGATTATGATCTTGCGAAGCTTAAATGGAACCCGAGATTGAAAAAGTACATCTATCTTGACAAGAATGTGGTTTATAGCATCAGGGGACCAAGGCAGGTTGGTAAAACGACACTAATCAAGATAATCATCAGAGAACTGCTGGAAAAGAACAACCAGATTAACATCATGTATTTTTCATGTGATCTGCTGAAGGATAACCTGGCGCTGAATGACCTGCTGAATTCTTATCATTCATGGATACGGTCGCAGAATAATGACAGGATGTTCATCTTTCTTGACGAGATTTCTTCGGTGAAAGATTGGCAGAAGTCAATCAAGCTGTTCGTTGACCAGTATGGAAACAGCAACATTACGATGATCGTGACAGGTTCGCACACGATTGATATCAAGAATAGTACCGAGCGCCTGCCTGGTCGGGTGGGGGAAAAAGAACATGTTCCGACTCACAAGATATTCTTGCCAATGAAGTTTGCAGAGTACGTCCAGATGATTGATCCCAAATTGTATTCACAAATTCAAGAGCATAAGTTGGACGATGCAAAGGAACGAGCTAAGCAATTCATGACAATAGTTGAAGGGACGATACCTGAGTCTGCAAATAATCTGATCAGGATATTGCCAGAACTAGACATGCGGCTAGATGAATACTTGCTTACTGGCGGGATCATGATAGCCGTGAATGAGTATCATGAGCATAAGAGGATCAATGCGCAGATATATGACATCTATATTCGGCATCTGATAGGAGACATTGCAAGGATAAACCGGGATGAAAAGACGGCCAAGCTGATTCTCGCAGCGATGTTGAAGCGTGTTGGTTCGACATTTAGCTGGAACAGTATCAAGAATGATTCTGGTATTGCATCACAGCCTACAGTTGATCAGTATGCAAATCTGCTGCAGAATATGTTCATACTAAATATCCATTATAAGATTGAAACTGACGGGAAAGTAAAGCATGCGAGCGACAAGAAGGTCCACATTCTCAACCCATTCATATTCCATTCGCTCTATAGCTGGCTGATAAATCCTGCACAGGACCCATACCAATCGTCGATTGAATATATGTTGATGCCTGAGAACAAGTCGAAGCTGATCGAGTCTGTAGTCGGGGATCATCTGAATCGTGCGGCACACAACCTTAGGCCCTCTGACACGTTTGACCCGTCTAATTTCATATTCTACTTCAAGACGAATAAAGGTCATGAAGTGGATTTTGTGCTGAAAAGCCAGGATCAGCTTCTTGGGGTAGAGGTGAAATACCAGAATTCGATAAACTCAGGTGACTTCAGAGGGCTCAACACGCTTGGAAGGGGATGCATGATAAGCAAGAAAGACCTGACCCAAAAAAACAAGGTGGCAGTGATACCAACGAGCTTATTCTTGATATACATATGAACGAATCAGAAGGATTACTCTTCTGTTTTTTCATTGCAAAGCACGGGGTTGAATACCCCGTCCTTCAGGACGTGCTTTGCAATTCAAAAATCCGCCTGCAATGACGAGGCGCGGTAATACCGCGGCCTTCAGGCCGCGGTTAGCGCCGAGTGGCGGATTTTTGTTATTGAGATGCTTGGATAAATATGTATGTGCAAGAATCTGCATAGTACAGATGACACTAGTTGTGTAGAGAATGCTACCCGTGTTGGGTACTTTTCCGG
>MNWW01000002.1 GCA_001871415.1 Candidatus Woesearchaeota archaeon CG1_02_57_44
GGTATCCATATCTCTGAAGAGTCGGAGTGCCAGCATACGGACCGCGAGATATGGGAGTCTACCATCGCGACCTTCCTTGCCAAGTTCCTCTTTGCCAGCACCTTCCTGATTCCCGTGCTGTTGTTGCCCTTGCAGCACGCGATTGAAGTCAGTATCGTCTGGGGGCTGCTGGTGCTGAGCATGCTCTCCTGGCGCATGGCCACCACCGAGCATAAGAGGCCCTGGCGCGTCGTCGCAGAGCACTTGTTCATCGCCATGGCGGTCATCAGCATAACGAACCTGGCGGGCAAGCTGGTGGCGAGCGTGTTTGGATAAGATGGATGAGGTGGCACCGACAGGCGGGTGTATATCAAGGTCTGATGTGTGCGCGAGTCTGGCAGGCGGTATCCGCTCACCTTGAACAGCTACATCCCAAGCTCATCCATGGCGTCGAGCACGAGTCGGGACTTCCACTCGTTGTTCGGATGGACGCTCGCCATGGAGTAAACGAGTGAATTTGCGGACAGGTTAATGTCCGTGTGGTCCATGAGGGCGACGGTGCGTGGCGGGATGCCTGCTGCAAGAAATCCGCCCAATGCGGCGTAGGACGTATGCGTAGGAAGTGCTGTCCACGCGTCGAGAAGATGCTCCCGTGCCATATAAGTCGCATAGCGCTCTTCCTGCGGTGTCACAGCCAGCGCAGCATGGTGCGAGAGGAGGGTGTTCTGAATGCATATGGCATTCTCCCAGTAAGGATCCAAAGCAGTCTGCGTGGTGAAATATGCATCTCCCCATTCTCCGCGGACTTGTCTGAACGCGGCCCTGCTGGCTGCTTCGGTCGCGAGGATCTCAAGATGCGGCCGGTCCCAGGGGAACTCGTAAACAGTGGGTGAAGTACCATGCTGATCTACGAGAATCACATGGTCTGGGAAATTGATGGTACCTGAATCTGACGCGACTTCAAAATAGGGCGGATAATCAAGGGCATCCACGCCATAGCCGAAGCGGGTTTTCGCTATGCGCTGCCGCTCGTCGCATGCCCGTGCATATACCTCAGGAGTATCGACCAGAAGGTTAAGCTCAAGTGTTTCGTCGTACCACGCGATGACGCGTTGCGCGGCCTCGCTTGCCGCTGCCATGACATCCTGCGGTGCGACAGGGTCTGCAGGGTGCAGGAGCGCATCCTGGGAATCCATGACTATACGGCCGAATAACTCGTTGGTTGGAACCAGTTCCGGACAGTGCAATCGTTCCCTGATGGGGCTCCAGAGCTGCTGGGGTGTGGGTGCGGAAAGTCTCATATTCTGCCAGAAAAAATTCAGTCTTCATCAATGTTACTGGCTTCCTCGATGATGGCGCCACACTTCTTGCAGTAGTGCTCGCCGTCATCGTAGCCGATGTCATCGTCTTCAGCGCCGCAGTCAGGGCATTTGAGGACTTTTTCGTGCTTTCGCTCCTCTTCATCCTTGCTGTAGCGATCAATAAGTGCCATAATCAGTTGATTTCTCACTGCAGGATAAAAACTTTTCGGGTTTGGTTAAAGGATATCGGTGTATTATTAGTGCAATTCGTATCAAAATAAACTATCTTTTCCGATTACTAACATCATATACACAGGTTCTGCCGCTGTCTTCCTGGTTTCAACCAAGAATGCTTCGAGCACCTGGAGAATAACTCCAGTCTACCTGAGGATACCTTAAAATACCATTGCTCAATCGTTAGCAAAGCAGGCCAGGGTGGCGGAATCTGGTAACGCGCTCGCCTCGAGAGCGGGTGGCCGCAAGGCCTTTTGGGTTCAAATCCCAACCCTGGCGTCCTGCTCACTACACGAACCTTCTCTGCAGCGGGTCCCAGACCTTGCCGCGCTCTGAGCGCTCTGACCGTTCATGGTCGCGATCGCTGCTGCGTGGGCCGGATTCACTGCTGCGTCCAAAACCGCCTCTGCTTCCAGAGCTTCCTCGTCCATAGCTTCGCGGGCCGCCTCGTCCACGACCTTCCCTGTCGCCGCGATCGCCACGCGCATCAAACGGTATGCGCTCGAACTTGACCATCGGCAGTTTCTGGATATTGACGTGGTGCCTTCCCTGGATCTCACGGAATGCGTCGTGGTCCTTGTTGGAGAGCAGCGTTATGGCTTTGCCCTGCTCGCCTGCTCGTGCAGTCCTGCCGATGCGATGGATATATTCCTGCGGGTCATTGGCCAGGTCGTAGTTGAAGATATGGCTGACATCCTTGATATCTATTCCTCTTGCAGCCACTGCTGAGGCCACGAGCACAGGCGGCTTTCCCTTGTTGAAATCCTCCATGACCGCAAGTCGCCTGCTCTGGCTCAGCTTGCCATGGATGGCCTCATTGTCAATGCCCTGCTTCTTGAGGTTCCTGGAGACGATATCGACTGTCGCCCGCGTGCTGCAGAAGATGATGCATCGATGCACAGACTCCTTACGAAGCAGGTGCATGAGCAAGGAGAATTTCTCCTGTGGTTTGACATCATAGTAGTATTGTTTCAACGCGTCGGCCTCGACCATGGCCTTGGCCTCAACGACCACCGGGTTTTGCATATGCCTTTGCTGGATGGCCTGTATCTCGCTGGAAAGGGTCGCGCCGAAGAGCAGCATCTGCTTTTCCGCTGGCATGAATGACATGATGCGTTCGACATCTTCGATAAATCCCATTTCCACCATCTTGTCCGCTTCGTCTAGGACGAACATACTCAGATGGCTCAGATCGCAATTTCCCTGCTGCAGATGATCGAGCAGTCTTCCGGGGGTCGCGACAATGACTTCGCACTTACGCATCTTCTGTATCTGCAGATCGTAGCCCACGCCGCCATAGACTGTGGACACACTGGTGTCCTTGCGCCACTTGCGCAATTCATTGGCTATCTGCACAGCGAGCTCGCGTGTGGGGGCCAAGACGAGCGCCTGAGCGGCTTTTCCCGCCTGCAGGCGCTGCAGCAGCGGGACACCAAAGGCTGCGGTCTTGCCGCTGCCAGTCCTTGATTTGCCGATGACATCCCTGCCTTCCAGCACCGCTGGAATGGCGTTTGCCTGGATGTCCGTAGGTTCAGTGATCTCCTGCTTGCGCAGGTTGTCGGCAATAGCTTGAGCTACTCCTAAGTCTTCAAATGTGGTTTCTTCCATAGTGTTTTACACCTCTGCGACAGGGCAGAGTGAAACAGAAGGAGCATGATGGACTTGTAAGGACTATCAATACTCTCTGTTTCTGCCGTATCTATACAGGCAATAATGCTCCTGCATTTATAAATCTTCCTCTGTCTAGGCTGTTAACGAGTCTTTCTCTTAATTACAGAATCGTACTCGTCAGCAATCTCTCCTACAATCTCCTCTAGCACGTCTTCCATTGTGATGATACCAACGAACTTGCGCCATTTGTTCTGCACCACAAACAGATGCACCCTTGCTTTGCGAAACCTGTTAAGCACATCGTCAAGCAACGCGTCATCTCGGATGAACTCTACCCGCCGGCGCATGACCGCGCTCACAGGGGTATTGGTATCTCCTTCCACCTTAATGAGGTCCTTGCTGTAGAGCATGCCCACTACGTGCTTTTTTATCTTGTCCAGAACAGGGATACGACTGTGTCCTTTTTCCTGTATTCTTGCCAGCAGGGCTATGGTGAGGACATCTGTTGCCTGCAGGGTGTATGCGAGCTCAATGGCTGTCATGGCATCCTTGACCCTCTTTTCAGAGAATTCCAGGCCGCCTTCCAAGATATCAAATTCGTCCTCATCCAGTTCAGAGCGCCTGGTCTTTTTCTGGTCATCCAGGAATAGCAATAGCTCTCTTCTACTGAGTACATGCGGTCGTTCGTTCCCCATGAGCTTCTCCAGTATCAAGGATAGCGGCTTTGCCACTGGATACAGAATTGCCATGAAAAACCAGGCGAACCATGACATGCGCGAACCAAGATACATACTGTGACGATAAAAAACCGCTTGTGGCAATATTTCTCCAAAAATCACAATCAATGCCGTAGCAGTGATTCCCGCTATGATGCTGCTGGTGAGCGAGCCGAGATACACCGCCAGAGCCGCGTTGACAGCTACATTACCGAGCAGCAGTGTGGTGAGCAGAAGCATGGATTTATGCCGTAAAGGCAATATCTTGGCTGCTTGCATATTGCCAAGCTTAGCCCTGCGCTTGAGCGTATAATAATCAAGGCTCATAAGTCCCAGTGTCAATCCAGAAAATAATCCTGAAAATCCAATAAGCACAAGCACAACTAAAATACGAAGAAAAGAAATCATAGGAAAAGAAAAAAATGTACCCTTATGGGTACAAGCTGATTCTCTTGTCCACCATCAGGTCCGGTGTGGCGGTATCTACGACCAGTGGCGCACCTACCATGGGTACAAGTGTCAGCTTCACATCCTCGCTCTCATTAACAGAGCGGGGGGATTGCAGGCATACTTGTACGACATCTCCCTTGGTCAGATATCCTGTCTTATTGTTGGTGCCTGTTATCTGCCACTTCACGCCGAAATTCAGACCGGCTCCCATATACGCGGTGTTTGAGCAATCAATGGATTGATTATACTCATAATCTGACGACTGATCCTTTAGGTTTAAGCTTACCAGCGTATCAGTGAAACGTAGCTCTTCAGAACCTGAGGCGAGCTTTACTGTCCAGTAGATGTAATCCAGGTCTTGGTCGCTGCCATCTTCTCCATAGACCTCGACTGCGCTGAGGCTGGTTCCTACTTCCTGTGTTGTGGCTTTGCCTGTGGCAAGTGCCTTGTTTTGCAGGGTTCCTGTGGTGCTGATGAGCACGCTTGCGGCTACTGCTGCCACAAGAATCATGGCGATGAATATAATCAATGTTCCCATTCCCATCTCAGCTTTCTTTTCCATTGTTTTGTCCTCCCTCTATGGGTATATCGGAATTCTCGTATCCACCATCAGATCTGGCGTACTCGAATCAATAACCATAGGTGCGCCCACCATAGGCATCATAGTCAATTTAACTCCTTCACTTTCATTAATCGCCCTTGGCGTCTTAATGCATACCTGCACGACATCTCCCTTTGTCAAGTACCCGCTCTTGTTGTTGGTTCCTGTAATCTGATAGTTCACTCCAAAATTTGATTGATTTAATAAGGTCATATTATAGGCAGCGCTGACATTCTGATAGTAACTCGTATTGGCACAACGCACCGACGTATTATACTGATAATCCAATGAAGAATCCTTGAGATTGAGGCTAAGCAGCGTATCTTGCAACCTGATTTCATCTGATCCGCTTGAAAGTTTTATTGTCATGAACAAGTATTCTATATCTTGGTCGGTTCCATCTTCGCCATATGCCTCAATCGCTCTGAGTGATGTTCCAACTTCCTGGCTAGTCGCTTTTCCCGTACTCAACGCTTTATTTTGTAAAGTTCCCGTGGTGCTTATCAGAACCTTCGCAGCTACCGCGGCGACCAGAATCATAGCTATAAAAATGATGAGGGTGCCCATGCCCATCTCGGCCTTTTTATCCATTGAATTCTCCTCCGCCCGACCAATAATCTACATCCTTTTCCGGATGTTCTGATATATATACTTGTCGGTCGTCTTTATAAACGAGGGGTGTGAATCTGTATCTTAGTTGGGGTTCTATGGATAAATGGCTATGCGGCTGTCCACCATCAGGTCTGGCAGGTTCCCTTCGACCAGGAGTGGCGCCCCTATCATGGGGACGATAGTGACCCTAAACTTTTCACCCTCAAATATGTCTCGGGGCGTTTTCAGGCAGATCTGCACTACATCGCCTTTTGTGATATATCCGCTTCTGTTGTTGGTTCCCGCAATCTGGTACTTTATTCCAAAATTGGACTGGTTGAGCAGGGTCATATTGTAGGCCGCGCTGACATTGTGATAATAACTGACGTTATCGCAGCGCACAGAGCTGTTGTACTTATAGTCGTAGGATTGATTGCTGAGACTGAATGAGAGCAAAGTGTCTCCGATACGTAGGGGATCTGAGCCTGAATTGAGCTTAATAGTCTGAAAATAATACTGCACACTCTGATTCTCTCCATTCTCGGCGTAGGCTTCTACTGTTTTGATGCTGGTTCCCACTTCCTGGGTCGTAGCTCTTCCGGTTCCCAACGCCTTGTTCTGCAGATTGCCTGTGGTGCTGATGAGCACGCTTGCGGCTACTGCTGCGACCAGTATCATGGCTATGAATATGATAAGGGTTCCCATTCCCATTTCCGCTTTTTTATCAGTCATCACTCAAATCGCCACCAATATACATAAGTCTATACTTATGGGGGATAGTCATATAAATACCTTTCGATATTGTCTTACAAAGATCTCTGAAACCCAGCGTTTTTCGCACAGTCTCGCAGTAGTCGTGGCTGATTCATCTAGACTCACCTATTCCTTGCGTAGAAAGGGAATTCATCGTCAGAATCATTAAGTCTGCAGAAACTTGAGACTCCTTGCGATGGGTACATGCACCGTCCTTCAGGACGCGCCACCTATCGCAAGAATCAGACGCAAAAATCCTTTGCGGGCTTTTGAGCGTGAACATCCTGGGGTGTTCGCTGAATCCCGCGCGGTTCGACAAGTCACACTCAATGTGAAGCAAACTCTTCTTACAAAGTCCTCTTTCATATCAACGCTAATAATGCCCTGATTAGAAGCAGACTAAAAAGAAAAAAGATTAAAAAATAAAATTTATGGGTAAATGCTTACCCTGGTATCGACCATCAAATCAGGTGTTGTCGAATCAACGACCAGCGCTGAACCGACCATGGGTATCAGACTGATCTTGAGATCCTCAGCTTCATTGATTGGCCTTGGCATGTGCAGGCACAATTGGACGACATCACCCTTTGTCAGATAACCCGTCCTGTTATTAGTTCCTGTTATCTGCCATTTTGCTCCGAACATGGCCGAACTGGCATTGAACTGGCTTGTATTCGTGCAATCAACGCTCTGATTATATCCATAATCGCTAGATATGTCATTCAAGTTCACGGTGACCAGCGTATCTATCAATCGAATCTCATCTGATCCCGAGGCCAGTTTGATAGTCTCATAGATGTATTCCAGGCTTTGGTTGCTGCCGTCCTCTCCGTACAGCTCGACCGCGCTGAGGCTGGTTCCAACTTCCTGCGTGGTGGCTTTGCCTGTGGCAAGTGCCTTGTTTTGCAGGGTTCCTGTGGTGCTGATGAGCACACTTGCTGCGACCGCTGCGACCAGTATCATGGCAATGAAGATGATGAGTGTACCCATGCCCATCTCAGCTTTCGTTCCTTTCATGATATCGACCTCATTTTTTATTGGCTACTCTCAAATGTCAATAATACATGTTATTTTTTTGGGAATACTTGTATATTAATCTGTCGATTAACTTTCGAATCTATAAAATTCAGACTTTTTCAATCAAAACGGTCTTATGCCGTCTCTGACTCCATGCCCGGCCTGACTCTTCATGGAAATAAAGAGACTCTCTTGTCCGTCACCTGATCAGGAACCGAGACCTCCAGTATGGTTGGTGAACCTGCCATGGGGGTGATGCTCACGCGTATTTTTTCCCCTTCCCGTATTTCTCTTGGTGCGATCATGCAGACCTGGATGACATCTCCTCTGACAAGATAACCACTCTTATTGTTAGTCCCTGTGATCTGATATTTGACGCCGAAATCTCCCCCTGCGGCAAGCGTGCTTGTGTCAGTGCACGAACCTGAAGCGCTATAGAGGTAGTCTGCGGTCGTGTTTGACAATTGCATCCTGATAAGTGTATCACTGAATTTTATGGCGTCTGATCCTGCTCCAAGTTTCACGGAAAGGTAGAGGTGATCGACCGTCTGATTGGATCCATCTTCTCCATACAACTGGACGGTTGAGATGACCGTGCCGACCTCTTGTGTCGTGGCCTTACCAGTGGTCAATGCCTTTCCCCGCAGCGCGCCTGTTGTGCTGATGAGCACACTAGCCGCGATTGCTGCGACCAGTATCATGGCTATGAAGATGATGAGTGTACCCATCCCCATTTCAGCGTTCTTATCCACCACAACACCCCCCCATGAGTATCAGGTAGGGGGGTCTTATTTAAAGATTTCGTCTATGCTGATGCGCCATGCCGCAGGATCGCCGACGACACAAGTGCCGCCTTGGGCCTCTGCGTCCGCAGCTGGCGGCCAAACAAATCTGGATGGCGCATGGGCCTTGAACAAAGAACCCTTGAACAAAGCTCAACGCGTTCGGTCAAAGAACCCAGAATAATAAAAAATTCCCGTATTCACGGGAAGATGTGGATGCGCTTGGCAATCATTAGCTCAGGTGCGCTGCTTTCCGTAACAACAGGGTTGCCGACCATGGGCACGATGGTGACCTTGATGTCTTCACCTTCGCGCACCTTCCTGGGCGATTGCCAGCACAGCTGGATGACGTCGCCTTTGGTGACATAGCCGCTTTTGTTGTTCGTTCCTGTTATCTGGTACTTCATGCCAAAATCTCCGCCCGCTGACATGGTGCTGATGTCATCACAATCAACACTTGCGCTGTATCCGTAGTCCTGGGACACGTTATTCAGACCTACGGTCATCAGCATGTCTGCCAGTCTGACGGGATCAGAACCGCTGGACAATTTCACGCTCTGATAAAAATAGTCCACTGTCTGCGCTGTCCCGTTCTCTGCGTAGATGCGCACCACCTGGATGCTGGTGCCAACCTCTTGTGTAGTAGCCTTTCCTGTCGCAAGAGCCTTATTCTGGAGATTGCCCGTGGTGCTGATGAGCACGCTTGCTGCGATTGCCGCGACAAGTATCATGGCTATGAAGATGATGAGTGTGCCCATTCCCATCTCAGCCTTGCGCCTCAGACGATGCATTCTCCTTCCGCTTTTTTCGTGATTCGACATGATATCACCTCTTATTATCCTGGTGTTGATGTTAATATGTCAATATACATTTTAGTACCCTAATTTGGTGTATCATGTATATAAGCTTTTCTCTCTATCCCTTATAAGGTATTTAAAGAACTCGGGTATGGCGATGGCATCTTTATAAGCAATATATCAACAAGACTAATGCTATCAATAGCTATCAATAAGACGTATGCGTCCTACCTGTCTTGGACGCGAATATCGATTGCCATAGCAACTGTCGCTGCCAAAATCCGGCATGTATCAGGTATTGCACAATTATCTGTACGAACCCTTTTCACAAAGAATTATTGCTGACCTAATCCTGGATTATCCTAACATGCTATTGCATTAACTGGCACTCTCTTTTTTCAAGGAATCCTATACAGAACGCTATACATCACGCGCGTGGTTAAGTCGAGAATTCATTTCAACTTCTGGAGCACTACCTTTTCAGAGAAAACGGATTAGAAAAAATACAGTAAAAAAGAAAAAATATGTACCCTTATGGGTACAGGCTGATGCGCTTATCTACCATCAGGTCCGGTGTCGCTGTGTCAACCACCAGCGGGGAGCCGACCATCGGGATGAGACTTACCTTGATGCTCTCGCCCTCAAGCACTTCTCTTGGCGCGACAAAGCATACCTGCACCACATCTCCTTTCGTGAGATAGCCGCTCTTGTTGTTGGTGCCGGTGATCTGATACTTGATGCCGAAATCTCCACCCACTACCAGGCTTGTTGAAGTGTCGCAGTCATACGCTGATGCGTACTCATAGTCAGCAGATGTGTTGTCCAGATTCATGCTGAGCAAGGTATCGCTAAAGCGGATCTCGTCAGAACCCGAGGCCAATTTAATGGTCATGTACATGAAATTGACAGACTGGTTGGTTCCGTCCTCGCCATACAATTCGACTGCGCTGAGGCTGGTTCCTACTTCCTGTGTGGTGGCTTTGCCTGTGGCAAGTGCCTTGTTTTGCAGGGTTCCTGTGGTGCTGATGAGCACGCTTGCGGCGACTGCTGCCACAAGAATCATGGCGATGAATATAATCAATGTTCCCATTCCCATCTCTGCCTTTCGTTGCCAATGCACCCCATATCACCTCAATTGGTTTACCAGTTCCATTTCGACAAATACTGCCATTAACTACCATTATACTATACTGCTCTACTCTGGCACACGTGGTATATATACTTTTTGGTTTTCAAGCGATAGAGCGATACCTTGGATATGCCTTCGTACTGGTCCAATTGACAAATGAATTTACCAATGTGTCCATCGTGGTATTCGCTTTTGAGAACCTGTTGCAGAATAGTGTCCTGACAATGGGCTCTGCGCTATCCAAGCATGCTGCCAAATCCCGGGATGATGTTTTGCGTTGCTGCGGGGATGACGACGCTCAGTACTGCGCCTATCCAGAGCATGAAGACCAAATCTATGAAACTCGCGGATAACATACCGCCGTCTACCAACTTCACAATGACGCTAGAGATGACGCTGTGTACGATAATAAGGATGCCGATGAGCAGCAGGACCCTGTCCATATTCGTTGCGGCAAGGTTCGGCGAGATGCCTCCGAGCACATCCTGCATATTGCTCGCTCCTTGCATGGGCGAGGAAAAGACTCCTCCGATGATTTCTGAAATTTTTGCTGTGACATAGATGGACGCGGAGAACCCGACCAGCGACCCATACAGGGCGCCTTTGAGGCCTGATGCGAGCTGCAGTCGCTGCATGCGCAAGGATACAAGCCTCTGAAAGTTCCTGCTGACTATCTCTCCCACCTTCTCTCCATCGCCTCCGAGGTAGATGGATTCGCTGAAAATCTTGCTGAAGTGCTGGATAAGGTGGCTTCCGGACTCTCCTGCGAAAAACAGCCAGCATTCGAATTTCTCAGATCCGACACGAAGCCTGCGATACAGATTGTGCATCATATCATTGATGGGTCCGAAGTCGTGCACCAGGATGATTTTCAGGCTGCTGAGCATCGCGCCATTACGCGCGCGTACAGCTGAACCAAGTGATCTGACAAAAGCCGGAAAGAAGGTGTCTCGGCGGAGTACATCCTGCTCTTCCCGCGTGGCCAGCCATCCTGGAATAATCAACGGTGTCGCACCAATAGCGACGCCGACCAGGAATGGCAGTCGGGTAAAAAATACAAGAATTATCAGCAGTATGGCTGAGATGGGCGCTGTTATCAGGACTGTCAGACGCACTTTTCGCATGCCGGGGTCTTTGACTTGCAGGTTATGGCAGATCTTGTCAGCAGGAACGAGCGCTTTGACCAGGAACAATATGACGCCGTCGATGACGACGATGGTGAGGATGGCGTACTGAGCAATGACTTCCAGACTGATGCCCATGAGTAGTGGCATCAGCAAAGAGATGCTGAGCATGAACGCTATAGCCACGGTCAGCGAGGTGAACAGGCTTTCTATCATCCTGATGCTTTCCAGGCTTTTCTTGTACTCTAGCTCATACGCGTCCATGACCGCGTCCTGTTCTTCCAGCAGGAATGTTTCGATGTCCTGGCCAAAGTCCATGGCGACCGCGAAGCGGTCAAGAAAATCCGCGAATGCCTCGCTTGGTGAGAGCGCGCCAATCCGCTTGCATGTTTTGGGAAACCCCATGGTCCATTTCTTGGCGAGATAGAAAATTTTTTCCGCTATCTTGGATATCTCGCCAAACGCGCGCTTGCTGGCTATAAGGCGGAACAACACGGTCCTGTTGATTTTCATGGTGCTGACTGTGCCAGCGTAGGTGATGAAGAAATGCAAGTTGCCGTCAATGTCTGTTTTCTTGTTGAGAAACAGACCAAATGGATAGACAATCATGAACAATGTGCCAAGGACGAGAGGTATTGCTGCCAGGGAGCGGGTGATGGGAATGAACGCGAATACGACAGCGCAGGCGATACTGGTGCCCAGCGTGGGTAGGGCGAACTTGAGCAGATATTCTGACACGGACAGATACCCTAAAGTCGCTATTGCTCTGGAAAGGTTGAATCGTTTCATGAGGGCTCACTGCTCTTGTCCGCCGCCTGGTGGTTTCGCGCAATACATCGCGGCGTTGAGGGGAATCTTACCAAGCTTCCTCTTCGGGGGCGGGTCTAGAGGGGACTAGACCTTGAAGGGGAGCGCTTTGACGCCCCCGAAGTGGTAGAGCTTGGTGATCTTCCAGACATCGTAATAATTGAATATCTTCTCTTCTACCATACGCCTGATGATGTTCGCGCGCAATGTCAGTTCATCGTATATCTTCCTTGGATCAGCGTAGCCCTGGGCCATGGCTATCTTCTGCTCGAGGATGTAGCTGTTGAACATGCCCCGAAAGTTGTGCACATCGTCCTGCGCGTTCCAGTCAAAGACGGTCCTGGTAATCATTTTCTTGAGGGGCTCATAGTAGCGCTCGATCTCCGTGAGGCTGACAATGCGCCTTGCCATACTGCCATGCAGGCGGATAGCGAGCTGGATGAGCACCAGGTTGAGGTTGTCAACAAACGTGATGGGGACACTAATGGGATGGCCCGTGATACGCTGTATCATACTGGTGGGACTTGCCGCGTGAAACGTGCTGAGTACGGGGTGGCCTGTCTGCATGGCCTGGAAGGCGATACTGCCTTCTTTTCCGCGGATCTCTCCCACAATGATGTAGTTGGGGCGTGACCTGAGGGCCGCGGCCAGCAAGTCATCGTAGGTGACATCAGAGCTTTTTCCGGCTTCCCTGGTGAGCAGGTGCTGCCACACATCATGGGGCAGCTTGACTTCTGGTGTGTTCTCTACACTGTAGACTTTGTCGTCTGGTTTGATGAAGGTGCAGATGGCGTTGAGTGTGGTGGTCTTGCCTGAGGCGGTCTCTCCGCAGATGAACATGTTCATGCCGTTTTCCAGGGCGATCCAAAGGTATGCGCCCAGTTCGGCGCTCATGGTGCCCCAATTGACGATCTGCGGAACGCTGGTGGGTACATCGGAAAACTTACGCAATGTGAAGCTGCTGCCTTCCAGGCTGATGTCTCTGCCGTAGATGAAGTTGGCGCGGCTGCCATCGGGCATCATGGCGTCTACCACGCTATGGGCGTCTGATGTTGGGCGCTCGACGCGCTCGGACACCTCGACGATATAGCGGTTGAGCTCCAGATCATCACGGAAGATGACGCTGGTGTAGACCAGGCCGAAGATCTTATGGACGGTCTTGATGGCGCCAACACCCGTGCAGTGGACGTCCTCCAGATACGGGTCTTTGAGGATGGGATCAATCTTGTGAAATCCTATCCTGTTGCGTATCAGGAAGTACTTGATGAGCTCGAACTGCTGAGGGGTCATGACTACTTTGCTGCTCAATCCTGCTTTAGCGCCGCTTTCTGTGACCTGGCAGACCTTCTGGAGCAGCTCTATCAGGATCGGCTCGATTTTGTCCAGTTTTTCCGGGACTGGCAGGCTATGGGCTATCTCGATGAGCTTGTCCATGACCCTCTCAAAGAGCTTCTCGTCTTCAGGCTCCATGACTGGCTCAATGGCATAGTACTGGACCTGTCCGAATTCGTTCTTGTAGATGTGGATGAAAATAGGATCCCCCACTGGATAGATGAGGTTGGGCATCTTCATGCTCTTCATTTCCCGGCCCAGTTCAGGGTAAAACTCAGGTACTCCTCTCTCAGCGGCAATAGACTTGAGATATTTTTCTACATGAGGAAACTTCTTGCGAGCTTCGTCCAGATTCTTTGTGATGACTTTTTCCATGCCCACTACCCTGCCATGATGCCCGTCTGCGGCTCAGCTTGCGCTGGTGATTTCCATGACAATGCCGACTCCTGCCCTGACGCGAAACGCGATGTTCTCCTCCACATCAGATACCGCCCCGTTGAAGCGTTCTACTCTGATGAGTTTGGTCACCGTGCCAAAGCGCTCTACCGTGCCCAATTTCATATACACTTCTGAGACGCTCTTGAGCAAGGTCGAGTAGGTGTTGTCATATTGCTCAGGGTCGATGGTGAAGATGATGCTCTTGTCCTGGCTGGTGACTTTGCGAAAGAACTTGATGACCTCAAAGGCCTCCTTGAGCGACACATCATCAGGCACTATCCACCCATTCAGGGAATCGAAGATGATGACGTCGCTGTGAAACAGCTCTTCCATGCGTAGCCGTGAAAGAACGCTCCTGCCCACGTTAGTATCACCTACATACGGGAAGACTGACACGAAATTCAGCTGGCCGGTGACCAGCGCGTCATTGATATCGTATTGCAATGATTTCATCTGATTGACGAAGCTCGGCAATGACAGCTCGGTGCTGACATAGGTGACTGAGACGCCGTGGCATACCAGACCATAGCAGAAGCGCTGGGCGATGATGCTCTTGCCAAGCGCGTTGCGGCCTTCAACTAGCATAAAACCATTCTTTGGCAAGCCTCCGCCGAACTTGTTGTGCAGTTCATCCTTGCGGATGCGGATGGGGAATACTCCTGAGGGTGCGGCAATCTGACTTGGATCCGGAACCTGTAATGCTGCTTCTGCCATGGGATTGTTGCCGCTCTATTGATTATGGGCTGATTGGTGGCGGACTCTTCGTGCCCCTGTCGCCTATTGAAGGTTGGACGTGGAAAACTTCACGGTCGGGATTCCGCGCCTCCCGACTGAAATCATCATCATGCGATACTAAAACTGTCAAGATCCTTTCCTCCATACTGCGTGGTCACCGTGACCGTGTGGGTACCCGCGCCGATATGATCATAGACAATGGCCTGGGCGCTCTCATCAGGGTCCCAGATGCCCGGATTGACCAGTTCGGTGTCATTGAGCACGGAGAGGTTTCGGGCGGTCGTATTGCGTAGGTAGCGTAGTCCATCAATGAACACGTCTGTCAGATTGACCGTGAGCTTGGTCTTGCCGCTGTTAAGGATGGTGATCGTAGTATAGTTATGGGTCGTATTGTAATTCACATTAGTGATGGTTATATCTGTCTTAAGATTGCTGGCCATCAGATCCTGACGAACACCAAGCGCTGCGCCTGATTCCGTTATATAGCCTTTGAAAAGGATGGCGACCGTGGTCGTCACGGAGAGTAGTGCGATAAAGAGAATCAGGTGCGATGCCACATTGCCGAATCCCATCCTCAGGTCCCTCTCGTCATGTTCATTGTGTTCATCTGCCCGAGCCCTGCAAAAGCGGTTATTCGGTAATCCCAAATAAGCAGACCAATGGCTTATATATTTTTCGGTTTTACCGAATTACTGGAGAAAACCTTATATAGCCAATCATCACCCACCGCTGTATGGAAGGCTGCGTCTCCTACAATCGCAAGAGCTTCGAGCTGCTGGATTTCCTGCCTTCAGACATGGACGCAGGGCTGAAAAGCACTATCAACCAGTATTGGCACCAGCGCATTGCCCGTGAGATTCTCATAGCGCTCAGTAGCGCCGAGGAGATACCCATGTCGCAGCTGCGCGACCAGATAGGTCACAGCGCATCGACGCTACATGAGAATATCAAGCGTCTACAGGAAGTGGGTCTCATTGAGGCTGAGATGAGCTTCAAGGGCAACAAGCAGCTGCTGCTGCGGCCACGCGTCATCTTTGTGTCAGACAATCCGAAGGTGGCGGCCGCGTTCCAGAAATTCTTTCAGGGACTGTTTATTGACACCAATGCCACTAAGATTGTCCTCGCGTTCCTCAACGAGAACCCTGACAAATTCTTCACCTCAGCGGAAATAAGCTCAAGGACCAATATGCCAAAGACGCAGGTGGAAATAGCGCTCTCAAACTTGGAATCCCCGATTACGCGCGCCTACTCAACGTTCTACCGCTCCGCACCATTTGAGAAGCAGATTAGCTATCGCATCCGTAAATGAGTCGATATTCTGTGAGTGAGTGGATTGTTTTTATCTAGATTGCCACTGCATCGTCGATTATGTGGTCTCTCATCGATTATGTCATCTGCTATCGTCTCTTTAGCAAGTTTACAGCATACCGCCCCGGGCATGCTTAGAGCATACCGCGAAGCAATGACATGTCCTGCGCGAGCATCTGGAGCATGTGAGCCGCGTCTCGAGCACCAGCTATGCTTTGAGCGAGGTCAGGCATAGCCAGAACGCCTCCTACCCACAAGGAAAAGTCATTTCGCTGTCCGGTGACATGATGTTGAAACGCTTCAGGCCTCATGCTGCCAAGCCCATGGGCTAATTCCAGGAGATTGCGCACGCATATCCTGTCACAGGTCCAGAACGCGCGCTCGGGAGCCGCTTCTTCGAGCAGTCGCATGACCTGCCGGAGGAATTCCTGCTGCTGCTGGCGAGGTACTGATAGATCAACAATGCTGGTGGCATTGGCCCAGGGGTTTTGGCCTTGAAGCACCTGTAGGACCAGGGTGGACCTGTTGTTGATCGCCAACAGCGCTGCCTGCCTTGTTGTGGTGCTTTCAAGTGCTCTTCCCAGTCCTGGCAGATGCAAGCTATTAGACACCCAGGATGAAAAATCGCCGTGTTGCTGGTGGCCTTGGTATGTTGCCTCATCCAAAGACTGGATGCACTGCGCCAGTTCCAGCACATTGCGGACACAGGTGCCATTGACCGTCCAGAATGCGTGCTCCTGCGATGTCTCGTGCAGCAGCAAGAGCAGTTCTTGAATAAAGCGTTTCTGCTGCTCCGCTGGCAGCCGGGGAAGCAGCAACTGCAACTCCTTTGCGACAGCCTCTTGCTGGCGTAGCTCCTGCATGGTACGGTCCAGCAGAGCATTGCGCTCTTCCTCTGGCAGTTTGGCCAACAGACGGGTAAGGGTTTCATTGTCGCTGGCGGGGTTTGCTGCAGCGCCAGCCGCAACGGTCGTAGGTTGCCCGAACACAGGAGGAGTAGGCACCTGCACTGCGGCAGCAGTGATAGGCATTGGTTGCGTTGTAGCCTGAGGCGCAGGTGGCATCCCAGAAGGCGCACCTGTTTCGTTACTCGTCGTGGATTGCGAAGTGAGGGACTCTTTAGGTCGAAGGTCGCCCGCTCTTCCAATCATGGTCTGGTTGCTGGTCATGGATTCCATTATTTCGGATGCGCCAGATGTATTGACCGTGGTGGAAGGATTCCTTGGCGTATCCTGATCTTGCAGCACACGGGGTATCTCGGGCATCACCGATATGGGTTGCGGCGCAGACTTCGGCGTATCTGCTGTCAGGTTATCAGCAGCTGTCGCAATGCTCGTCTCCGAGCCCTCGTCAGCATCAGGTGCAGTCCTTGATGCCTTATCGATATCAGGATTTCCAGCAACTCCTGCAACCACCGGCTCGACTGAAGCTGTAGGTCCGCTGATTTCTTTGGCGTGCAGGGATGCGATGGCATCCTCCAATTTGGGAATGGCTATCTCCTCTGATGTATGCTCGACAGGATGCGCTTTTTGTGGAGAGCCGCCTAGTAGGTCCTTAGCGCCCCTGACAAATTCCTCTGACCTCTGAGCGCTATGTGCAGTGATGGCCGCCTCCTGGGTCTGTTTTGTGATGGAATCTTCGATACTGATAGACGCTGTTCCTGTCGATCCACCTGCTCCCGACGCATTGTTACCAGGCACGTGTATGCCTTCTTGCGGAGGCGCTGCACTAGCCTGCTGCCGCTGCTCAGCTGAGTGATTGGCGCTGCTGTGCCCATTGGTCTGCTCATCCACGAAGGGATTGAATTTATTCGTTATGAGTTCATACAGTCTGGTGAATTTTTCCAAAGAAGCCTCTATCTTGTCGATGCTCTTGAACTTCTCCTGCAGCGACACCATGTCAATATCACCGCTGCTTTGCTTGGCCGCATCATTGACCTTCTTTTCCAGCGCTGCGACTTTGTCGTTCAGCGTATCATGAAGTTCCTTCAACTGGTCTTCTATCACTTGTAGTAATTGCTCTTCATGACCAGAACTCTCTTCCTGTTCATCAGCAGGAGCATCCGCAGTCTCTCCGGATGCAGCTTCAGCAGGGGCTTTGGCGTCCACTGCAGGCGCGCCAGGCACAGCTCCCGCAGGTCGTGCTTCTGGTTCTTTTTTTCGGCCTTTCAGGAAGGAAAAGCCTTTGACTGCCATATGCTACCCCCTCTTTTTTTACCATACAGGTGCCTGCCCCCGCATGCACCAGGCTATGTTGCCACTCTTACCTAATCCTGATACGCGCTCTCAGGAACACGTCCGGAACACGCAGATCCAATATCTCACTCGCGCCGGAGCTCGCCACAAGAGACAACTCGAAATCATCTTGGCTGCCCAGCGCGTGCGTGGTATTCAGTTTATATCGCACAGCAAGCAACTCTCCAGCTTCCAGCAGGATATTGGTGTTACCGACTTTCGGGAATATGCAATATTCCTCCTGGTTCTGAAGGTTATCAAACGTGCAATTGGCGATGGTGCTGATAGACTGATTCAGGTCCGCAGACAAGGTAGTCTCTCCGGAAACAAAGCTTAGTCCAACAGAACTGAAGGATACAGGATCCGCGCCCGCTCCCAGCCTGGTTATCAACTCAATGTTCTCGATGTTTTCCGCGGTGAGGTTCGGATACGCATACACATTGAGGACCTCAAGGCCACTGACCAGTCGCGTCCTTGCTGCCTCTTCCACAAGAAGCGCTTTCTGCTGCAATTGTCCTGTGACCTTGACAAGGACGCCTGCCGCGACCGCGGATACAAGAATAGTCGCGATGAAGATAATGAGCATACCTATGCCCATAATGGCCTTACGGTCTTGGAACCAGTGAATTTTTGTCACCTGCAGGTCATTCCCCTTGTTGGTATTTAAACTTTTTGCTGACATGGACACAGATACTGATAGTAATCTATGCGCATCTAAAGATGGCATCTACATGGTCTGCTCATAGATCTTGATGAGCACAGCTGTCTGGCCGAGCATAACCAGCACGACGATGATGAGCATCTCCATAATCGCCGTCTCCGGGGTCAGGTTCCCGCTGCCCATAGCGGCGTAAAAGACATAGATCGCCGCGAGGCCGAAGAGCACCATGAACGTCATGATGACTTTTTCCAGAACATGCGATTGGACGCGTTTTTTTAGCATTATTATCCCTCCTCAAAGAGTGGTGAACCTTTAGGGCAGTCAGGGGTATTTAACTGTTTCGGTAGTTCTGCATACTGCTCTGCGGTGAGCACTAAGAATCTGACCCAAGTCTTTCTCCTGTGGAGTCCCATATACGAAATCCGCTGTATGATGAACAAAGGACTAAATAGTCACATGCATCCCTAATTGCTTCATGGTTCCCCCCTCGCATCCTCTGCTCGCTTGGCAGGATGTGCAAGGCATCATCGACGATGGAAAGTTCGCTGTTGTGCTCATAGCTCATCGTGACCGCGACTTCCAGTCCGTCCCAGCCCCTGACGCATGGTTGACTACGGATCAGAAGCCCGATGCGGGCGCTTGTTTCATCATCGCTGGACAATCACAACGGCCGCTGAACCGACATCATCTCTTGTTCCGTGAGATGCTTTCAGAAGGGGACTATGCTCTCTATTCCAGCGACTTGCAGATGATTGCCTTGCAGATGGCTGCTGACAACAGCGGGGAGTACTACTCGTTCGGTTGCATGCCTGTTCTGCGCAGCATGACACAGGACGCGCAAGGAGCACCATGCAGACCGACGGAAGGAGAGATGTTCTGCGTCTTGCAGGCGACCCCTGATTCAGCGCGACGATATGTCCGCAGCTCCATCAGGCTTGCGGCAGGAGACGGAGCGTTTCCTCTATGGGGTTATGCAGGTCAAGGCGAATACGTGCCCGCGATTCCGTTTGAACCTCCTGTCCATTATGATCCCTCAAAGGCATTCTACTTCACCCCCACGCAGCAGCACGTGCTCCCTGATGCAGACCGACGCATCCGATTCGCAAGAATCGATGATGACGGCTCTGTGGTGGTGGCATGCGATGCCCCTGACGGGATTCTGCCTTTTGGCACCGGTTCCGTGGATGGCATCGCCTCCCTCGAATGTCGTGTGGAGACTTTCTGCTGGACACGCGTGCTGGTGGATGGGGACGAACTGGAGACGTGGAACTACTGGGAAACAGATGTAGGGTATCGCGCGCAGCTGGGTTTGGTATTTCACAGCGTGGACGCTTACGAGACACTCCAGACAGTTGACGCGCTAGGAGGGCCCTATGTCATCTATCAGCATCTGCCAGTGAGGGCGGGCCCAGAGGCATCTGGAGATGCTGCGGATACTCAGTCATCCCGGCCTTTGACCTGGTTGGCTTACGTTCCCGAAGATCGCTCGATGGCGGCGCCTGATATTGCATCAGAGCTATTAAGCAAGGCAGACTTGCCCATGGGAGATTTTCCTCGTGTTGCTCAGTCCTGTGGTCTGTGCGCTGTGACCTCTGCGGACTTGCGCGAGCAGGAAGTCCGCCTGCCTGTGCAGCTGCATTACGGTTCGCTTGCCGCATTGCATGGCCCGCAGATGTTCCGCATCTCGCCCATGGGTGATCCTTTATATGGCTTTAAGCACGGTGAGCGGCTGCAACGACTGGCACATGGGCTTAAGGGCTCATGACCCGCTGGTTCGCATCCCCTCGTTGGCGGGTCGCCTCCCTGTACAGCTAACCATATATCCATCTACAGCTGACCTCACGCATTCACATGCTTTCTCTCCTGTGCGCGAAGGACCTAGGTGCTTGCCGCGCAAGATAGGCGCTTCATAGATAAGCTGGCAGTCAAGATGCGTTGAGCGTCGATTGGCATCCTCAAAGCAAAATTGAGCCGCAACATCTCCTCGCGACCACGCATGCCAAGATATCTCGAGATGAATGTGGCGTCAGGCAATCGCGCTCCATCCTACCAGATTAAGCCCCTGCGTTCTTCTCCTACTTCTTCTCTTCCTTCTTCTGTTCCGTCTTCTCTGTGGATGTTCCTTTCTTGTCTGCTGATGCTGCTTCCGGGGGTGGCTGGTCGGCAGGTACCTGCACTCCATCAAGACCTTTTTCCTGCAGTTTCTTCGTGAGCGCCCCGTCATCCTTATTCATCGCACGGTTGAGCGCCTGCGCTATCTTGAGCATATCGCGCTCCGCCTTCTTGTGAGGTTTAGCGCTTGCAGTGGCACCTGCCTTTGCAGGGCCGCGTGAGGCGTCCTTCCCAGACCTTGGATGCTGGCCTGCCTTGGCGCCTTTCCCTCCAGTTGTTCCTTTTCTTTTCCTCATCATCCGTAGTATGATAAGGATGCCGACAATAATGAGCGCGAAGACGGCTATTTTTATTGCCCATCCCCTGATGCTGCTGGCAGGCTGCATGCGCACGTTGGCACGCTCCTCAAAGCTGAGCATGCGGACCACCAGGGTATTGTCGTAGGTATCAGACATATTCGCGTCAGGAAATGAAGAAAGAAGGAAACCGGTGGCCCTACCGTTTGGCGGCAGATCCAGGTAGCTATCTTCTACCTGGACAAATCTGTCCTGTTGCTCCAGATTGAGTTCCAGTGAGAGAGGAGTCTCCAGAAGGTTGATGACAACAAACGGTGTCCTTCCATCGACCGGAAGTTTCAGGAGACTCTGGGATATCCTGAATGGACGCGCCTTATATCTGCGGAATCGCAATGAGAACGGACTCGTCACGCTGCCCAAGGAAGAGGTGCAGAAGAAATCCCCATCAAGTGAGCGCTCCCCTACTTCGTCATCTTCAAGGGTGAGGATCATGCGCATGCTCTGCTCATTGGTGATATGAAAATCCTGAGGTGTGAGATAGGGGATGCTGCTCATGCAGGAAAATTCCATGCTGCTCTTGCGGACATGAAACGTGATGTTGGTCTGGTTGCCGAACATGATTATCTCCTCAGGCGCTGAGAATTGGATGGTCGGCAGGTTGACAAGCGACACCGCAATCGCGCTGATATTCTTGCCATCGCCCTGAATCGTGATGATTCCCTCATACCTGCCGTCGTTCTCTGTTGTTTTCACCAGGGTGATGTTAGTGCTGTTCACGGAGAGATTGCCGCTGATGAGGATCTTGACGGCATCGGCGATACCGCTGTCCACATAGGCGGATATGTTCTGATAGCTCCAGGGTCCTTTGCGCAGGAGCAGTGCCTGGCTGTCCGCTGTGGTGAGCTCCAAGGTAGGTGGTCTTGCGAGGGCGTAGGGGATAAACGTGCTCGCGAGCGCTTGGTAGGTCAGGATATCCTGGTCAAGGTTGGACCATCCGGACTTCGGGCGCGTGTCCTCTATCCAGGTCCTGGCGTCATGGATAGGCTCGGTGGTTTTTGCGCCTCCTGCCTTCTCCAGCGCCTCCAGCATGGTGGCGGTCTGCTGGATACGCTCGGCCGGAAGGCCTGTCCCCCAGGAGCCGTCATTGTTTTGCTGATAGAGCAACCAATCAAGGATGTCGTCGTTGTCCTCGACCCTGAGGATGAAGAGCGCGTTGTTTTCCAGGGCGTTGCCCATCTCCAGGTACTTGCCCACTATGCTCCCTACGCGTAGTTTTTCCTTCAGGTATCCTACTGCCGCGTCCTTGCGGTCACTATCAAGCAGGGGATTCATCGCCGCCAGCAGTGTTGCTTCAAGGTCGCAGCTTCGCCATGACTGATATCCCCAGCAAGGCGGGCTGACCGTGTATGTGATGTTGCCTGTGGTGCTGTTGTCCTCGATCACAAGGTGGTTCGCGCTATCATACAGGATGAGCCGCTTGGAATCAGTGCAGCTCAGGGTGATATTCATGCCCTGGCTGGCGGTCACATCGACAATGCTGAGCCACTCATCAGGCAGTACGACATCAGTGCTTTGCGTGCCCTGATACAGGGTGCAGCTGGTATTGTAATCCGCGATGATGTGAGCGGTCCATGCGCTGTCTGCGATGTAGTTCTGGTGATCATTCAGCCATATCATGCCGTCGCGAATCACGCGTCCAGTATCATTGTAGCCAGCAAGACCCAGATACAGAAGAATCCTCGCATTGGTCCTCAGGTCGCAGGGATCACCCCAGCACTTCTGTGAGCCCTGCCGCTGCTGCTTGAGCCATTCCATGCCCGCGTCCTGGGACTTCTTGTAGGAATCATTGACCAAAGAGAAGGCGTAGATTGCCTGCGCGGTGCGCAGCGGAGTCTGCCACCCACCATCGGGCTGCTGCGCCGCGAGCAGCGTGTCCAGGAAGCGCAGCGCTTGGTCTTTGTCCACCGATAGATTTCCCTGCCAGTCATCGTGTGTGGCCCGTAGTTCTACGCTCGTGCAACTGCTGTTTGCCAGATCCAGTGTGGCCAACGTGCAGCCCTGCCAGGGCTGTTGGGCCAGTGGTTGCCAGGTCGAGGGCAGGCAGCGTGAACTGATAAGGGGCCTGCTGGATGACAGTCCATCATTGCCCGCATCCGGCGAACAAGCAAGCAGCAGCACCTGCTCATCAGCGAAGAATTGTCCATCATTGTTGATGATGCTGAAACTCGCGGCGCCAAGAACCCGAGGCGCGCTGGCAAGGACAGCAAAAAGCGTGATAGCGAGCGCCACCGCTAGCGCTGCGGCCGACAGCGGCCTTCGCGTCAATCCGGAAGAGCGCTTAAACTCTGCTGATCCCGTCACTAGCCACCCCTTTTTGGTCCTTATCGTCACGGCGCGATAATATAAATGTTTGCCTTCATTGCATTGACCCGTATTCTGGGATGTCACGTGCTACGCGAGGATGAGCTCTTCAGGGAAGGTCCGCATGATCATATCGCTCTGAAGCTGCATGATCCTGTCGGACCGAATGCCCTTATTGCACACGGATGGAGGGGATGGAGAAATAGCGTCGCAGGAGCTCCTCCAGGAACAACTGCCGCTTGCGCTCCCTGCCGATGATGGTAGCTCTTGTCTGGTGATCAGGCGCTGTGATGATGATGCGCGGCCCTGCTCCTGTCCCGGCTCCCTGATCGGATCCTGCCTGTCCGGCAGCGGCTTCCAGTCGGACATCCACCTTGAGCGGAAAGAGCGCATTGCGGATGAACTGCGCGGGATCCTCATGGTATTCGATGATACGCACCTGTTTGCCTAGCGTCTTCTCTAAACGTTTGAGGTGCGTTGCTTGCTTGCCGATGACCCTGCCGGCTGCATGCTCAGGCACTATTAAGGTGATGGCATCATCTAGGATGATATCCTTGGGCGTGACCCCTGTCAGGGTATGCACCAGGGAGCCGAGCCGCAGGTGCTCTGGCGTGTAGCGTCTACGCATGGGGGATGCCCAGAAGCGCGATGGGAAATGGCTTCTTGCACATGATCCCGAAATCCGCTGCAGTCAGGTCCACCACTTCCAGCGGTCTTCCTGCGGCCTCGCAAAGGCGTCGTGCTTCCCTGAGCGCGTCAGGGCTGCAGTTCGAGGCCGCGATGACCTCGGCGAGGGTGTTCCTGCGCAGCTCCTTGAAGATGCGCTCAGTCCCGATGATTGCTTTGCCTTCGATGGCCAGACTGCGTATCATTTTCTTGTCCATGAGTGTTCACCTTTCCTGTTGCGTCAGCTTGCGCCTGTTGCAGACCCGCTCATCCTCGCGGCTATAGCTGGACGCTTCATTGCTCAGCGTTTCGCGCTCAGCTGCGGCAGTCCTGTCCCCAGCGGCACAGGCTGATTGATCATCACATTCTCGATCACGCTGGTCAGCTGGTCTATCTCGCCAGCCATGGCCGCGAGGAACACGTGCTTGATGGGCGTCTCAAAGGAAGCCCTCGCGAGCACGGAGCTCTTCTCCGCGATGATGCCGTAGCGGGTGATGCCTTTGATAGTGCCGCCGGAGCACATAGTGTCCGCGACTAGCATGATGTGCCTGACATCAACATTGAGGCCCTGGGTCTCAATGACCTTCATGAGCTCCAGAACAATCATCTCACGCGCGGCCTCGATGCCCAGGATGTCGCGAACCTCGTGCACATCATTGCTGATAGTGCGCTCGCTGTCCACGAAATCCAGACTGATGACATCCTTCAGGTTGCTGCCGGCCGTGATGATCATATACTCATCGTCCCGTTTGATGGGCAATATCTGCGTGATGCCTTTGATGCCTTTGACATGCACGCCCTTGAGCTTCTCTTTTATCTTGAATATCTCATTGATGGGTGCGCCCTTGGTTGGGTTCAGCGTCACGGTGAGCTCATTATCGCTGCGCGAGATCTTCGCTGAGCGAAATGATTTTCCAAGTGGTTTTTGCACGTCAGCCGCGCTCATGTCAAGGCGCTCCAGCGCTTTTACGTCAAGCTCGATAACAATGGTATTTTCCAGCAGGTTGGTCCGAAACGCCAGCACCAGGTCCTGCAGCGTGGTCATCTTTATTTGCATGGCCAGCTCACGGATGTTCTTGCCGTTGTTGTGCGGCTTTTTCAGGAAAATCTCCATCATCGGGGTGCTGATGGTCTTCCTGCCGTCGAGGATCTCAATGATGCGAGGCAATCCGACGGTGATGTTCATCTCCGAGACTCCCGCAAAGTGGAATGTGTTCAGGGTCATCTGCGTTCCGGGCTCGCCGATGCTCTCCGCCGCGACCAGACCGACACTCTCGCCAGGTTCCACCTGCATCGCGTGATAAGCGGCGTTGATGCGCTCTTCAGCCTGTTTCTTGCCTGCACCGTTCAGTCCGCTGCTCGCGTTCTCTAGTTCCTCGCGCAATCGCGGGGGCAATGAACGTGTTATGACAGCGGGGATATCGGGTATCCGCGTGCTTGGTCTTGTTGATGCGGTCATTGTTCCACCTCCAGGGCGCGCTTCACATTCAGCGTGCCGGATTCACTCTTGGACACATCGATGCCATCTTCGCCATAGGCGAACTGCACGATTCTGCCCGCGGAGTCCCGCACCGAGCCGTCGTATTCTACCTTGAGATCCTGCATGGCATTGGCCAGCCTGCGGTAGAGGTATCCTGATTTCGGCGTTCGCAGCGCCGTATCCATGAGACTGTCTCTTCCCGTCATTGCCTGGAAGAAGAACTCCTTCGGATTCAGGCCCTTGCGAAAGCCGCTGCGGATAAAGCCGCGTGACTCGGGCAAAAGGTCACCTTTGCGAAAGCAACTGAGCGTGCGCTGGTAGTATCCTTTGTCGATGCGCTTGCCGCGCATGGCTTGCTGTCCGACGACCGCTGACATCTGGGCCAGGTTGATGATGTTGCCGCGCGCTCCGGAATCAGCCATGATGCGCGTGTGACTGGTGCCGGTGCCCTGTTGTTGCACCACGCTTCCTGCCTTGTTACGCGCATTATTGAGGTTCTCCAGAATGCGTATCTCCAACGTCTCTTCCACCGTGCGACCTGGAAGCGCTTCCAGATTGCCCGCTGCGTAGTCATTGATGAGTATGCGCACATCCTCATCCGCCTTGTTGAGCTCTGCATTGACTTGCGCCCAGGTGTCTTTGTCCAGGTCCGTGTCCGCGATACCCGCGGTGAATCCGCGATAGAGCAGATAGTGTACACCGAGCCGGAAGATCTTCTCGAGTATGTCGATGGTCTGGTCTGGTCCGTATTGCTTGTGCAGATTACGCAGAAGCAGTCCGGAGCCCTCACCAAGATTTGCCCGGTCAAGGATGCCTTGTTGCAGCTTGCCCTTCTTGATGATGACATACGAGGGATCCTTCTCTTCTTTGCCAGATTTCTTGGACCTGCGGGAATGTCCCGAGAAGTTGAAGTCCGAAGGCAGCAGCACGCTGAATATCTCGCGGCCGCTCACGGTGTTCTTGTTGGGCAGTGTTTTGAACTCCATTACGCCCGCCTGCGCGAGCATTCGGATAGCGACATGACGTGGTATGGCTTCTTCCTGGCTGAGCAGGTAATTGCCGCTGATAGCGTCCTGGATGCAGCCGATGACCGAGAGTCCATAGCGTGGGCTGATAAGCTGGGTCTGCACCATCATCAGGAACTTGGCCTCCGCGCGCGCTTCCTCGGTCTGGGGGATGTGTAGGTTCATCTCATCACCGTCGAAATCGGCGTTGTACGGATGGCACACGACCGGGTTGAGGCGGAATGTGCGGTACGGCAGGATGCGCACCTTGTGGCACATCATGGACATGCGGTGCAGCGATGGCTGCCGGTTGAAGAGCGCGATGTCCCCATCCATCAGGTGGCGCTCGACGAGGAATCCGGGCTGCAGCTCTTCGAGCAGCGCCTCCTTGGTTTCGTCTGTGATTTTTTTCCTGCGTCCATCAGGCCTGATGACATAGTTCGCGCCCGGATAGGCGTTTGGTCCGCGCTCAACAAACTGCTTCAGGCGCTCAAAATTCCATTCCGTGACGCGCTCAGGGACCGTGAGTTTCTTGGCGATAATTTTTGGAACACCGACCTCGTTGACGGATATCATCGGGTCTGGGCTGATGACGGTTCTTGCCGAGAAATTGACGCGTTTTCCGGCCAGGTTGTGCCTGATGCGTCCTTCTTTGCTCTTGATGCGCTCGCAGAGCGTCTTGAGCGGCTGGCTGCTGCGGTGGCGCGCGGGCGGCAACTGGGCGATGTTATTATCAAAGAACGTGGTGATATGATACTGCAGCAGATCCCAGAGGTCCTCGATGATGATCTCTGGGGCGCCGGCATTGATGTTCTCAAACAGGCGCTGGTTGATGCGCACGATGTCGCCGAGCTTGTGCGTGAGGTCATCTTCACTGCGCTCTCCGGTCTCCAGCGTGATGCTTGGGCGCATGGTGACAGGAGGTATGGCGAGAATGGTCAGCACCGTCCACTCCGGGCGCATGACGTGCGGGTTCAGGCCAAACAAGGGCAATGCTGCGTCAGGTATCTTCTCGAGCCGTGTGCGCACCTCGATAGGGCTGATGCGCTTCTCGTCCTCCAGGTACGTGGTCGGCTTCTCTATGGTGATCTTGCCTTGCTTGGCATTGCAGTGAGGGCATTTGCCCGTTACCTTCATGCTGGCCAGCAGTTCCTTGACCGCGACGTGCTTGTTCGTGACGCCCGATTCAGCTTCCACCTGCTCAAGGCGCTTGAGCGCGACAGTCTGTTTCTGCTTGGTCATCAAAGGCTGGCTGCACTCGCGGCAGCTGGCGCGCAGGATGTTCAGCAGTACGCTCGCGAACTTGACGTGCATGACAGGTCTTGCCAGCTCGATGTAGCCGAAGTGTCCAAGGTCCTCCTTAAGCTTGGCGCCGCTGGTCTTGCATCGCAATCCTGGGTCAATGACGCCCATGCGCGTGTCCATCAGGCCGCCGTCCACAGGATAGCCTTCGCGGTCATAGAGCTCGGGCGTGATGACCTTGACAGCAGCCATCTTCTTCACGAGCTTCGGGGAAAAGATGCCAAACGTGATTGCCTTGACTTTTTTTGATGCGACTTGCGGTTCTTCCATGGTAGTCCCTCTGATTGTATTGCCGTGGTATCGGTGAGCGTTGCGTCACTGTTGCATTTCTCAACTGGTCAGCCATTGTTCGCAGGTATCAGCGGCAAATCGAAAACCGCCGCGTGTGGTTGCGAGGTGATGGTTCAGTAGCGGTCCTCCAGTTGCAGCTTCGGGTAAATGCCCAGGCTCATGAGCTCGTCGAGGAAGAGCTTGAACGCGTAGCTCATTTCAACAAAGCTCACCTTGGGGGTGTCCCCATAGATAGGACTGACCGTCACATTCCGGTACCGGTCTATATACGCGATAAGTCCTGACTCTTCGCAGACAGGAACCAGTGTCCTGTCAGAGTCAAAGCGCTCCTTGAGCAGCAGGCTGGCTCCATGCGCCACGAACGTATCCTTCTCCATCTCTCCCAGGCGCAAACCGCCTTCCTTTGCGCGGCCCTCGGTGGGCTGCCTGGTCAGCAGCTGGATAGGGCCTCTGGCCCTGCTGTGCAGCTTGTTGGCGACCATGTGCTTGAGCTTGAGGTAGTACATGCTGCCGATAAAAATCTGGGCCTGCATGGCTTCTCCCGATTCCCCATTGTAGATCTGTTCGGTCCCTGATTCACGGAATCCATGACTGACGAGCGCTTTGCGAAGCGCGTCTGGATCCTCGGCGTCAAATGCCGTGCCGTCGATATATCTGCCCTCCAGGGAGCCAAGCTTGCCACCGACCAGCTCGATGAGATGGGCGATGGTCATGCGGCTGGGAATACCGTGCGGTGAGAAGATGATGTCCGGTGTGATGCCCGATACAGAGAAAGGCATGTCACTCTGCGGCACGATGAGGCCGATGACGCCCTTCTGTCCGTGCCTGCTGGTGAACTTGTCTCCGATTTCAGGGACACGCTGGTCGCGGATGCGAACCTGCACCATGCGGTTGCCTTCATCATTCTCGGTCAGCAGCACAAAATCCACCTTTCCCTTTTCTCCATGCGGCATGGAGACGCTGGATTCGCGTCGGATATTGCTCGTGAGCGAATACTCGTCCATGCCAGAAAGGAATCTTGGCGGGCTGGTCTTGCCGATGATGACATCTTCCTCTTGCACGCTGGCCTCAGGGTAGATGATGCCGTCTTCTTCCAGGTAGCGGTAGTCCTTCTCTGAGCGATAACCCTTCACATCTTTGTCCGGGATGCACACTTCATCGACCAGGCCGCCGGAATAGCGGAGCTCTTCAGCTACACTGGGTCGAAAATAGGTATTGCGCGCCAGGCCGCGATCAAGGCTCGCCTTGTTGATGATGATGGCGTCCTCCATGTTGTAGCCCTTGTAACTCATGATGGCGACAATCATGTTCTGCCCGGAGGGGTGGCTTGCATAATCAGAGATGATGTGCATATCGCTGCGAACGATAGGCATCTGCGCCTCGTGCAGGACATTGGTGTCCATGTCCATGCGCACCAGGTAGTTGGCGGCGTACAAGCCGAGCGCCTGCTTCTGGTTCTTGCTGCCCGCGTTCAGGCGCGCGCTCTGGTTGTAGTTGGCGAAGGGGACCAGCGACGTGCACAGGCCAAGTATCGCGAGCGGCGTCACTTCCATGTGCGTGTGCGCTTCGGTGAGATCCGATGCAGTGAATGCTACCAGCGTGTTCTCCTCTTCAGCTGCGTCCAGATGCTCGATGACTCCCTGCTTGACCAGGTCCTGCCACGAGAGCTCGTGCTTTCGCAACTGCGTGAGATGCGCGTCCGTCAGCAATGGCTTGCCATTCTTGACCACGATGAGCGGGCGTTGCACACGGCCTTTGCCCGTCTCCAGATTGACGTCGCCGGTGACTTCCGCCACCTGTACGCTCATGCGCTCGGGTAGCGCGCCACGCCGGCGCTCTGCGATAATCTTGTCGCGGAATTCTTCAGCATTGTCCACTTCACCTACAAAGACGCCGTTTAAGTATACTTCTGCCATGGGTATCGCCTCAGAGATAGGGCCGCAGGCCCAGCGCGCGAAGGTGATTGTACACTTCCTCTTCATCCGCGCCTTCAGTGATGCTGGCCAGGAGCGCGAGATTCTTGCGCAGGCCGATGTTGGTTCCTTCAGGAGTCTCTATGGGGCACAGCCTTCCCAGGTGTGTCGCGTGCAGTTCGCGCGCCGCGAAATTCTCCTGGCTCGCGGACAGCGGGCTCACGACGCGTTGCAGGTGGCTGAGCGTGTCCAGGTTGTTGAGCCGCTGGATGCGCTGTGCGATGCCCTTTCGGCCGCCGACCCACGAGCCTGTGGCCATGGCGCTGTAGATGCGCTGTGTGAGCAGCTTGTCACGTATGACGACCTTGACGCTCGGGAACTTGCCCCGCTTGACGATGCGCTGGAAGTTGTAGAGCATGTCGTGGATGAGCACCTTCAGGTTCATGCGGAATAAATCCCCCAGCAGATCGCCGGAGAGCTTGAGCCGCTTGTTCTGGTAGTGGTCCTTATCATCCAGCGGCACCTCCCTGTTGCTGACCATGATGTACTTGCGCAGCATCTTGCACAGGTTATGCGCCTTGATGAGGCGTCCCTCAGCTTCGGTGCCAAGGTGCGGAAGCAGGTATTTGTCAAGGATCTCACGCATACGCTCGACACGGATGTCCTTGCTCTGGGTGATGCCTATCTTCTTGGCTATCCAGTCGACCGCGTCATCCTCGCTCTTGATGTCCGCGAATTCCATGAGGTTGACGATGACTTCGTCGAACTGGCGCTCCTCGCTCACCGCTTTCATCAGGTCTTCGTCCGTGGTCATGCCAAGCGCCTTGATGATGACTATCACCGGTATGCGCTTGACCCTGGTGAACGAGAGGTAGAAGACGACATCCTTTGCCTTCTCCAGGACGTGCGGTATCTTAAAAGAGCCACGCTCGGAGAACATCTTGCCAACGAACTGGCTGATGCCTGTGCTGGTCTCTTCCACCATGAATCTGTTCTGGCAGAGGTCTTCGAGACTGATGAGTACTTTCTCTGATCCATTGATGATGAAATAGCCTCCAACCTCGTCGGGATCCTCGCCTTTCGCGATGAGTTCATCACGGTTCAAGCCATGCAAATGGCAGTTCTTGGACTTTATCATAACAGGCAAATTGCCCACCTGGGTCGTGAAGCTCTCGCGTTGTACGCCATTGATGTGACTGGACACCTTCATGAAAATAGGTGAGGCGTAGGTCATTTTTCTCAGGCGCGCTTCTACAGGGTAGATGGGCCTTTTGCTGCCATCCGCCTCAGTGATGCTGGGTCCGCTGGGTCCTGCTTCCTCTGGTCGGTTAAGGCCTGGCCTGCTGACCCATATCTCGTCGAGCCTTATCTTGAACTCGTCGACATTTTGCGGGATGATGGTCGGTTCGATCTCGCGATTCTCTTCGATGATGGCCTGCATTTCATGGTCAACAAAGTGGTTGAAGCTTTGGATATTGGAGTTGATGATGCTGTGGTCACGGAAGAACTGCTCCAGCAATATGGTTGATTGTTTCATTAGATCACCGTCCTGTAGAACACGGACTCGCCCGCGGTCTTGCTTTCCCGCACAATCTTGATGATGTCGCCTTCAGCGCAGTCCAGGTGCGCGATGGCCGCATCAGTCTTCAGAATCTTTGGCAAATCCTGTGGCCGTACCTGGAACTGCTCGAGGAGCGCGTCGCGCTCTTTCTGTGAAACTTTGCTATGCTTGGGCAAAAGCCCGTGCTTGATTGCGTCACCCACGTTTGACCACCTTTGACTTCACTGCTCTTGCTACGGGCCGGACGAGATTCGAACTCGCGACCCCCTGGTTTCTTAGCATGCTGGTATGCATGTGCTTAAAAGCCAGGTGCTCCTCCAGGCTGAGCTACCGGCCCAGTGCATGTCACTGGCACCCCTACTGTTGCGGATGGCACATATGCGGCGACATCCCCTGAATTGCATTCTTGCGCTAAAAAAATGGCGCCCTGGCCGGGATTCGAACCCGGGTCGAAGCCTCGACAAGGCTTCATGATACTCCGGGCAGTTTTTAGCTGCTGGCCGGACTACACTACCAAGGCAACACATGTCTGATTTCACAGTGGATGTTCCCTGGGCTATGCCTCTAATACTTCCAAATACGGCAAGCATAGAGAATGCCCTTTTGTACTGCCCCAGAAAACCACCGTTCGCCTTTATTGTCTCACCCATTTGCAAAAGGTCCCCTCACCCGGATGCTCAGCCACAAAGACTCTTTGCGACTCTTGAACCGGGGACTTTTCGGTGACTATTGCTGCCTATGATTCATCCTTTCCTGACCTCAGGAACGTCGCATAGGGGATCTACAGCCGAACGCTCTAGCCACTGAGCTATGAGGGGACACCGACGACTACGAGAAAAAGGGTCCCTTTAAATAGTTTGCGGATTTCGGACGGGAAGTGAGCAGTTTCTGATTTTGCTGTTATTTGCACTTTTATCGGCATCCCTGCTCGTTTTTTCTGTTTTTGGTTCGGCTAACCTGGGGGTATGCGCAGCAGCGTCTCTTCCATCGCACCTCGTCATGGTGAATGAGGCATGCCAGCGACAGGAGGTGTGTGTCTGTCTACTGTGTATCTACTATGTACTATGGCTTTAGCCGTTCTGTCTGCTGTCGCTTTAGCCGTTGAATGGGGTCATTTGGTGCTTCGGGGTGCAATGCTGAATATGCGCTTTGCAAAACCTTTAAATAATAGTTAAGCCAAAAAAAACATGGGTGTGGGCCCGCAGATGGGTGGATAGTAGGTTCGAGAACAATGAAACATCGTACTCTCCAAAACAGTGCCATTCCTCAGGATGAGCGGTTTCTTGAAGCCCGGCTGGTGCGTTCGACATCAGGCGTATCTTCGCAGTTGTCGGTCAGTCGCACAATCCCTCTTTGTGCGGTTCTCGCCGTGGCATTGCTGATCCTGGGCATATTGCCCTCATCCCTGGCATTCACTGCGACGCTTGAGCCGCTGCAGAACCGCGTTGATCGCAATGAGTCCGCGCTACTCGATCTTGCCATCACCAATACCGGCAAGGTCCCGGACAGCTATAATATCGGTATGGTGGATGGGCTCTGGGAGGTCTCCAGTCAGCCCGTTTACGCTTACCAGAGCGAGTATGGCGTGGATGTCGCTCCTGGCGAGACAGTCCATACGACCCTCTATCTCAGGCCCATTCTGCAATTGCCATACGGTACCTACAGTATTCCATTCGAGATTGGGGCCAAACAGGAAAAGACCCTCCAGTCGCGCTCAGCAATTGTCAGTCTCCGTTCTGCTGATGAGGTCGCGCTGGTGCGCGCATATCAGCCAACGGTCCAGGTGGATGTGCAATTGCCCAACCGCGGTCTGCTCGACCCACGTGAAGAGGCCATCATCGCAATAAAAATGGACAACCAGAATCCTCTCAACCTGAGCGCTCTTCGGATAGTTGTCAACAGCCAGCTCATCAATTACAACCTAAGCACGCGACTTGCTCCGCTAGAGCAGCGCACTGAGCAGTTCAGGGTTTCCTTTGATGCATTGGAAGCTCCGCGAAAAGACCAGCTTACCGTGGTCCTGTTCCGTGACGATGAAGTCCTCAAGACCGTGAGACAGCAGTATGAGATTATCGCCTACTCGTCGCTATCCAGGGAACAGCAGGAAGAGTCATCGCTGCTAGGGGTCGTACACCATAAGACTCTGACGTTGCGTAATGACGGCAATATCGCCAGAACAGAGACGGTCGCTCTGCCGGCGTCCTGGTTCAACAGACTCTTTTCTGGCGCGTCATCTGGTCACATAGTCAAGGACAACCAGTATGTCTGGAGCCTAGAGCTGTCACCTGGACAGCAGGTGCAATTGCAGGTGACCACTAATTATGGGTTGCTCGTACTCATGTTGGTGCTCGCGGGCGCGGTGATTGTCCTCTACTATATCTATCGTAGTCCCCTCATAGCTATCAAGGAGGCGTCTGTCGACGTCCACGATGAGCGCGATGTCTCTGAGATGAAGATACTGCTGTTCATCAAGAACCGTTCTGGAAGGCAACTGCCTAATGTCAGGGTGCTCGACAAGGTGCCTCACATCGCGGAATTGACAGATGAAGTGATTGTGGGGACCTTGCGCCCGGTCAAGATGAGCCGCTCTTCTGATGCGACCATTGTGGAATGGGTCGTACCGACCGTGGAGCCCTATGAGGAACGCATCATCAGTTACAAGATTCGCTCGAAACTGAGCATTATTGGCATGTTCAATCTGCCTCCTGCGATGCTCAAGTTCAAGCACCGCGGGGACAAAGAGCGTGTGGTGCTTTCCAACGCGCTCAAGTCAACCGAGTGCGCATCGGAGGACTAGCAATGCTGGTTGAACATCCTGCAATTGTCGCCCTGCTCAAGGCGGTCGTCATTCTTCTGGTGACGGGATTCGCGGCGTACGTGGTCCGAAAAGCCTTTGGCAGTGCGCTGTCGCACTCGGATGCGCGCATCATCAGTCCTGTGCTGCTCATGGCATCGCTTCTCGTCTGGGTGACCGGGACGCTGATTGCCGTGGGGACCCTGGGTGTTCCTATCGAGGCGATTCTTGCGGTATTTGCGGCCATCGCTTTTGCCTTCGGGCTGGGCATGGCGCGTCCGCTGGAGAATCTGCTGGCGCGCTCCCTCATTGATATGTTCTCCGGCATGGGCAAGGGTCGAACCCTGGTGATTGATGGTATTAAGGGGGTCATTACGGATATCAACGCGTTGTACACGGTCATTCTTCGTGATGACAATAGCTTGCTATTCATTCCCAACAGCAGGTTCCTTCGTGAGGGCTTCGCAGTGGAATTGGCAAAGTCAGGGCAGGAGATGATGCTGCAGGAAAAGGTGCCTGTCGGTATCGATCTTTCCCGGCTGGAATCTGCCGTGCTCGGGCAGCTCAAGCGCATCCCTGGAATTGTGCGCAAGCCCGGTCCACTGGTCGCACTGTCTGGCACGGGCCGGGGAACGCAGGAGATATCTATGGTGTTCAATATCTCTGACCTGGGTCAGCGGGCGGAAATCATCCGTAAGGTGCGAAGGGCTTTTCGGAAGTGCATTGAGGATGTGTCATGAGTTGTATGGCCTAGCTGCCACAGGTCAGGTGCATATGCCAATAGGTCATGCCAGGCGTGTCTCAGGCCACGATTATATCTAAGGGTCATGACTGCGCCTGTGGGTTGTATGGATAGGTTATATGATGACTGCGCCTGTGGGTTGTATGGATAGGTTATATGATGACTGCGCCTGTGGGTTGTATGGATAGGTTATATGGATAGTATTATCTCATCATAGGCATCAGATGCTTGAAGGGATGCTTGATGGTCCACGGCGGTCTGGTGAGCAATACGAGGTGGCAGCAGTAGGGTGGTCTCAATAACGTATCAATAACAAGAGCTTCGGTATGAGACGTCTAGGTGACAGGAGTTTTATACAATGAGTAAGTATCAGGGTAAGTATCAGATAGTGGCTGCCATTGCCAGCCGTGAGACGGTCAAACCAATCATGCTTGTTGCGACTGCGATAGCCAAGCAGAAGCATCAGGGGGTCACCGTCATCACTGTGGTGGGCGCTTCGCTGCGTGAAGGACGCGCTCCTCTAGATGAAGCCAAGAAGGTCCTGGACGCGGCGAGTGTCATCGGCAAGGCGCAGCAGGTGCCTATCACTGCGCATACCCTCATGCACCAGGACGCGGGCACTGCCATTGCGGGGTTCATCCTGCGCAACAAGAGTGATATAGCAGTCCTTGGATGGAGCGGCAGGATATTCGCGGCAAAGATTCATCGTAGTGTCCCTGACCGTGTCCTGCAGGAAGGGCGGTGTGCCACTTGCATTATCAAACCAAAGGCGCCTACAGCAATCAAGCGCATCCTGGTTCCGGTCAGCCAGGGAAGCCCGGAGCATTTCTACAGACTCTCCATAGCTGCCCATGTGGCTAAGTCCATGGGTGCCAGCGTCACCTTGGCGACAATCGCCCGTGGCAAGCCATCACAACAGGAGCGCGCGTTGCTCGAGCGCGCGCGACAGCTGATGGGGATGCGCGCGGATAAGAAAATAGTCTCCGGGACAAGTGTTGAGCAGGGTATCATTGATTTGTCAAAAGCGCATGACTTGGTCGTGCTCGGGCCAAGCAGGGATTGGGTGCTCCATGACTTCCTGTTCGGCCGCATGGTGGATGGCATCGCCAATGGCTCGCATTGTTCCGTTATGATGGTCAAGCGACCAAGCAGGCACGAAGGCGTGCTCGTAAGGATGGTTCAGCGTTTCCATAGTTTCAGGGCGCGCTCATAACGTTCCAGGTTGCCCGTGTCAAACCATTGCCCTGAGAAGGGGAATCCATACAGACGGCCTTCTTTGGCCAGGACCGGAAACACATCTTTCTCGAACATGGCGAAACCGTCGGGTATTCTCTGCAGCACTTCGGGTTCAAGGATATAGAACCCTGCGCTGATGAGATTGCTTGGCGGGTCCTTTGGTTTTTCCACAAACGCCAGGATGCGCTCACCTTCCATCAGAGCCACGCCATAATGTTGTGGTTCAGCGACCGTGGTCAGTGCGATAGTGGCCAATGCTTTGTGCTTGCGGTGGAACGCGTACATGGCCGCGATGTCAATATCCTTGAGCTCATCGCCATTGCTGACAATGAACGGACCTTTGAAAGAGAGTCCCTGAAGAGATCCTGCCGTGCCAAGCGGCTCGTTCTCCTCCACGTAGCTGACGCGCAGGCCAAATCGCGCGCCGTCCATGAAGTACGCCTTGATGCGCTCACGCAGGTAGCCGACGCTCATGGTGACGTCCCTGACACCATACTTGAGCAGCAGGTCAAAGAGATGCTCAGTGATGGTCTTGCCATGCACCGGGATGAGTGCTTTGGGAATCTCGTAGGTGATGGGCCTAAGACGGGTTCCTTGGCCTCCCGCGAGGATGACTGCCGCGACGGGTGCTTCGCGCAAAGCTCCGCTCACCATACGCTCGAAATCCGCCCTGCCATAGTCATCGGAGAAGCGTTCAATATCATTCTCATCAAATGTGCCAAATGCCACCTCGACGATGCGTACCTTGCCCTGGCTTGCGTACGCCCGGTGACGAGCGCCGCAGGGGATCTTGACCTGCTGATATGGCCTGGCGTGATAGACTTCATCCCCTATCTCGACGAGGAGGCCTTCTCCCAGCGGTATCCAGAGCTCGTCGCGCTCCTTATGGCTCTGCAGGCTGAGACGCTGGCCTCCTTTGAGTGTGATGACCTTGACCGTGCAGGTGCGATTATAGGCGAGCCGGTCAAAATAGCCCCAGGGTTTTTCCACATGGATGATTTCATCAAAGCCGGATGCGCCCGATAGTGGACCGTTGCCTGCTGAGCCGCACCTTGCTTGTTCCGGCGTGTGCGTCCTTTGGCTGTCCTGTTCAGGCGTATGCTCCGCTTGCGTCCCTTGGCTTTCCGCGTCTCGCGTGGGTTTTGCCATAGTGGACCAGGCACATGCCCTGTGTTTTATAGTTTTTGGCTAGATGTACATCCCATAGGGGCTACTCGATGATGTATGCCCTTGCTGTGTCCGATGATTTGCCGATTATTTTTTATAATGGCTTGTTCATCAGCAGGGTATGGGCGCACGAGGTAAGGACCTGGCCGCATGGCATGATACTACAATTATCATTCCCACCTATAATGAGGAGCAAAATATAGGTCAGCTGTTGCCCGTTCTGCTCCGGCAATACCAGGGTGTCAGTATTCTGGTCGTCGATGATGACAGCACCGATAGGACCGCGCAGGTGGTGCGGCGAATAGCTGGCGAAAAACATCCCTCGGCAAAAGCAGTGCGAGGGGCAGCGCGGGTGCGCCTGCTCCAGAACAAGGGGCGAAGGCAGCGAGGACTGACAGCATCCGTGGTAGAAGGCATGATGGCGTGCGCATCGCCGACCAAAGCCACGGTTCACAGGTACTGTGTCGTGATGGACGCTGATTTTCAGCACCCCCCTGAAAAAGTCGGGGATATTATCCATGCGCTGCGCGACGGAGCTGACCTTGCCGTCGGTGTGCGTGAGTCCTTGCCTGGTGACTGGCCTATCAGCCGCAGGCTCATCTCCCGTGGAGCCATTTTGCTGGGCAACTGCCGTCTGCTATTGTCCGGAAGAGTCTGCCGGGATATCGCATCAGGCTTCTTCGGTTGCGACGTGGCTGTGGCGCAGCGCGCCATCAACCGCTCAGCTGGCAGTTTTGAGATGCCAGGCTACAAAGTGCTCTTCGATATCCTCAAATACGGTGACATGCGCCGCATCGGTTACGTGCCCTACACATTCGCGTTGCGCAAGCACGGGGACTCAAAGCTCGGCAAAAAACATATTGTATCCTTTCTCAAGGCGCTGGTGAAGTGAGGCCAGCTCCTACAACGACCCAAAGCATACGGGAATGGTCCTTGAAGGCCGATCCCTGTTCCTGGAAGTGAAGACCCAGGCCCTGTTCCTGGAAGTATCTTCTTGCGGGCGACATTAAGTTCTTGCGACGTAACTAGGATGCGCCTTCTTTCTTTGGGCAAGCTAAATAAAGCAGTCTCGCATCGCAGGGCTCATGGGGGACAAACAGATGAATGGTGAGCTGACAGCGGAGGGGACCAAAGTTGCGGCAACAATAGCCCCCGATGAGCACGTAGTCGAACACGCCGCTCCCGCAAGCTCAGATTCTGTCAGGCCGATGCGCCTGCAGCTGCCCGCCATAATTATTATTGTATTCACGCTGATAGGCCTCTACCTGGCGGCCCCCCTCTTTGCACCAGGAATTCCCGCGAGCCAGGATCTGCCCTTGCACTACGCGCGCTTCTGGTGCGCACAGCAGTCAGGATTACCGCTTGCCGCGTCGTGGTGTCCTTACTTTGACGCTGGCACTCCATTTTTCCGTGGCTATCCCATCCTGCCCTTTGAGTTGGCAACTATCTTTTCCTGGACGGTTGGCAGTGTTCTGGGCTACAAGCTCATGCTGCTGGTCATCTATTTTGTCGCGCCAGTGGGCGCTCTATTGCTCTTGCTTCAATTAGGATATCCTCTGGCGGGCGCCTTCGCATACGCTCTGCTGCTTGTCGACAAAGGAGGATGGCACTCCGGCGGCTATCTGCAGACGTTTCGCATCGGCATGTTCGCCAACGCCCTAGCGACGGGTATGATGCTGGTGGCGCTCGCAGCGCTCTTGCATTTTTTGCATCATCCCGTCAAGCGTTCCTCCTTGATACTCGGGGTGGCGATGGCATTGCTGATCATGAGCCATCTGACCCCGTTTGGTATATTCCTGCTGGCAGCTCTGGCGCTGCTTGCTCTGCGGGGCCGCAAGGTACTCGCGATGTGGAAAGAACTGCTGTTGTCCGCCGTACTCGCGTTGGGATTGGTGACGTTTTGGCTCGTCCCGCTCCTATTCACTCACGCGCAGGGTTATTTCAATGACATCACTTTCAAGCTGCCGTTTACGGTATCTGACTTGCAGCTATTCCTGCTGCGCGACCTGCATCCTGGTCTGTTGTGGCTGGGTCTCTTTGGCGCTCTGGCTGTCCTGGTGCTGCGCCCGAAGCAATGGCAAGCGCTGATGGTGGTGCTGTTGGTTGCTCCTGCTGTATATCTGTTCGGCATGCTGCTGCCAGGCGTGTACTTTTCCCTCCCTCTCTACAAGCTTATCATTCCCGTGCGGCTCACAGCACAGCTGCGAACGTCATTGGCCATTGGGGCTGCCATGCTGCTGGCATTGCTGCCTCGCTTACCAATACCTGGCATCACCAAACAGAATCGTCGACAGACATTGCTTATGCTCTCCCTGTTGGTGTTCGTTGTTATTGCTTGGGGCGCATTGCAGCAGACGCTTCAGACCCGTCAGCTCGTGCTCACAGACGCCAATCCTGCGTTCGCATGGCAGGAGCAGGTGTATAGAGAGGTCGCAGCGACGAACGCCCGAATCCTTCCCCAGGAGCTCTACAATCAGCCCGTGCCGCAGGAAGCAGCGGTATTGGCGATTAGTCATCTGGAATCATTGTATCCAGTGCTTGCGGGTGCGGATGTGCTTACCTACAATGGCATCAGCTTCCGGGAGAATTATGGCGAGTATGGTCATCGTGACCTGTTGCAGCTTCTGGCAGGAAAGCCGGCGGTTAATTTTTCCCGTCTCAATGATTTCTTTTTGCGCGCGAATGTGAAATGGGTGCTGCTCATGGATCCGGCCGCGCGTCTCGTGATGGAACAGGCGAATGCGAGCGTGCTGCGCGAGATAGGTCCGTACGCGCTCTATGACACCGGCGTCACGCCATCGTATTTCGCGGTGCTCTCCGGCGACGCCATCTTGAGCAATGAGCGGTATGTTCCCTCGGACGGCAATCATGCGTCCGTGCGTGTCAGCGCAAGTCAGCGATCGCGTATCTTGTTCAAGGTGCATGATTATCCAGACTGGCGTGTCACTATCGATGACGCCAGGGTGCAGACCGCCAACGGGCCAGGCATGCTCATGGAAGTTATGGTTCCAAAGGGCGATCATGTGGTCAGATTCTCCTACGGGCTGCGCGCCCTTGATATTGCCTGTTACCTGGTGACGGTGGTGTCATTGCTCCTGCTTGTTGTGCTCTGGCGCGACGCGAAGAACGAGCAATAATCAACAGCAGTGGATGACGGGCAGGGAATCCTTCAGGCCCACCAAAGACTTAAATACTCGGGCGCCCCGAATGCGCTGCATGGTGGAAGTCCTGTCCGTGTTTCTTCTTATCGCAGGCATTCTCATCTTCGGTTTCCTGGGCGACCTTATCTTTCAGCGCTACAATATTCCGGACATCCTGTTTCTCATCCTGCTTGGCATGGTGCTCCAGCGATATGTGACCGGCTCTGCCGAGCACGAACTCATCGTCCAGTTCGCTCCATTATTCACGACGTTCGCCCTGGTCTTTCTCATCTATGACGGCGCGTTCAATATCAATCTGGAGTCGTTTGCCAAAGGCATCGGCCCTTCCATGCTCGTGACACTCCTGAATTTCATCACATCCGTGTTCGTGGTGACGCTGGTCGCGCGTGCCTTCGCGCTCGTTGCGGGTATTGCAGGATTTGGATGGAGCCAGGCTCTGCTCATGGGATTCATCCTTGGCGGGGTATCCTCCGCTTTTGTCATCCCGGTAATCAAGAAAATTGCCCTCAGCAAGGACACCTACAGCATTCTGACGCTCGAGTCGGCGATGACTGATGTGTTCTGCATTGTTTCTTCGCTGACCATGATGGAGATCATCCAATTGAGCACGTTCAACTTGGCGGTGGTTGCGGGAAAGATAACCACGTTGTTCGCGGTCGCAGGATTCATGGGCATCCTGGCGGGCATGCTCTGGATTTTCCTCACAAAAGTTTTCTTCCGCGAGAACAAGTCGTACATGATTACCCTCGCGTATCTGCTGCTCTTGTATGTGGTGACTGAGCTGCTCGGCGGCAATGGCGCGATCGCTGCGTTGTTCTTCGGCCTGGTGCTCAAGAATTCGCGGCAATTGATGCGCATAGGTGCGGCCATCATGGGTTCGCGCCAGGAGCACAAGGCGCTTATCGTGACCAGCCAGATGGAGCAGTTCTTCTATTCCCAGATATCCTTCTTGCTCAAGACGTTCTTTTTTGTCTTCATCGGTCTGCAGTTCAACTTCCACAGTACCAAGACCCTGGTGTTCGGTCTGCTGGTCGCGCTAGCCGTGGGTGCTTCCCGGCAGGTGACCTTCCTGCTCACTAAGAAGCGCAAGGAGCTAGACCAGAAGATAAGCGCGTCCATCTTCGCGCGCGGACTGGCAGCCGCAGCTATCGCGCAGTTTGCCATTGATCGCAATCTCTTTAACGCGGGGATCATGTTGGACATGACGTACGCGGCAATAATATTTACCATCCTCTTCAGCTCCCTGCGCATCTTCCAGGTCCTGCGCGCGCATCAGCAGCCTGTGCAGTGATAGCTCAGGTCTTTTTCTGGTTACCCTGGCAGGGTCATCAGGAATGTTCAGCAAGGCTGCAAGAAACCAAGCATCGTAGGCGACCAATACTCTTGACTACCATGTAGGCTTCTGGATGACTGAAATAACAAAAATCCGCCACTCGGCGCTAACCGCGGCCTGAAGGCCGCGGTATTACCGCGCCTCGTCATTGCAGGCGGATTTTTGAATTTTCAGTCATCCAGAAGCCTACATGGTAGTCAAGAGTATTGGTCGCCTACGATGCTTGGTTTCTTGCAGCCTTGCTGAACATTCCTGATGACCCTGCCAGGGTAACCAGAAAAAGACCTGAGCTATCACTGCACAGGCTGCTGATGCGCGCGCAGGACCTGGAAGATGCGCAGGGAGCTGAAGAGGATGGTAAATATTATTGCCGCGTACGTCATGTCCAACATGATCCCCGCGTTAAAGAGATTGCGATCAATGGCAAACTGCGCGATAGCTGCGGCTGCCAGTCCGCGCGCGAAGATGGACGCGCTTATCTTCTGGTCTAGCTCCTTGCGCTTCTTAGTGAGCAGGAAGGTCACCTGCCGGGAAGCACCCACGGCTAGCGCGACCAGCAGACCGAACACCAGGGTCTTGGTACTGTGGAAGTTGAACTGCAGACCGATGAAGACAAAAAAGAACGTCTTGAGCAAGAAGGATATCTGGGAATAGAAGAACTGCTCCATCTG
>MNWW01000019.1:0-6701 GCA_001871415.1 Candidatus Woesearchaeota archaeon CG1_02_57_44
ATCGTGAGCGGCGCTGTGTCCGAGCGCATCCAGTTCAAGGGCTACCTGCTCTACAGCGTCTTCATCACGGCATTCCTGTATCCTGTCATCGGCCACTGGATATGGGGGCAGGGGTGGCTCGCAGCCAAGGGATTCATCGACTTCGCAGGATCCACCGTGGTCCATAGCGTCGGCGGCTGGGCAGCGCTCGCGGGCGCGCTTGTCCTCGGTCCTCGCATCGGCAGGTTCCCTAAACATGGCGCAAGACCCATCCGGGGCCACAGCCTGACATTGGCAGCACTGGGCGTGTTCATCCTCTGGTTCGGATGGTATGGATTCAATCCAGGATCAACGGTCTCGGGAACTGACCCACGCATCGCCATGATCGCTGTCACCACCACGCTCGCGGCCGCGGCCGGCGCGGTGAGCTCCATGACCTTTGCCTGGCTGCGCTACAAGACCCCTGATGTCAGCCTGACCCTTGGCGGCACCATCGGCGGCCTGGTGGGCATCACCGCAGGCACCGCGAATGTGAGTCCGCTCGACAGCATCATCATCGGCGCCATCGCCGGCATCCTCTACGTGCTCGGCGTGGCGCTGCTCGACAAGCTGCGCATCGACGATCCTGTCGGCGCGGTCCCGGCGCACGCATTCTGCGGTGCCTGGGGCACACTCGCGGTCGGCCTGTTCAGCAGCACGGCTGACGCACCGGGCCTGTTCTATGGAGGCGGCACAGGCCTGCTGGCGACCCAGCTGCTGGGGGTCGCGAGCGTGTTCGTTGCGGCCTTCGGCACTATGTACCTGTTCTTTCGGGTCATTGACAAGACCGTCGGCCTTCGGGTCAGCAAGGAGGATGAGCTCAAGGGCCTGGACCTTGTGGAGCACAGCACCGAAGCATACGCGGACTTCAATATCACTGCCAGCAATGATTGAGGTGAAACACCATGAAACTCATAGCAGCCATCATCAGACCTGACAAGTTCAGGGATGTCAAGGAGGCGCTCTTCGCACAAGGGGTCTTCATGATGACCCAGCTTGATGTCCGTGGATGCGGACAGCAGAAGGGCCTTCCGCTTGAGTACAGAGGCGTCGTCGAGGAAGTCAACCTGCATCGCAAGACCATGCTGCTCATCGGGGTCAATGAGAGCTATGTCAAGAAGACCGTCAAGGCCATCGTAGGAGCCGCGCGGACCAATGGCGGCAATATAGGCGACGGAAAAATATTTGTACTAGACCTTGAGGACTGCGTGCGCATCCGCACCGGTGAGTGCGGCGTTGCTGGCATCGGCGGCAGATCAGCAGAGCTGGACGCACTGAAGGGAAAGGTCACCACCATCAAATGAGCCCCACCCGTGACCTCACAACCGGCTATGATCACAAGCAGTCATGTGATGACGTATAGGGGAAGCGCCTGGAACGGAAGAGCGGCCCTGCGTGGGACGCCTACCGGATCGCATGACGCATAGCGTAAACAAGGAAGGCAAGGAAGGTGAACGCATATGGATGACGTACTGAAACGCGCAGAGAAGGACAATGTGAAGTTCGTGGAACTGCAGTTTACTGACATCCACGGCATGACCAAGGCAGTGACCATTCCCATGGACAAGCTGGCGGAATCGCTGGAAAAAGGTACTTGGTTCGATGGCAGCAGCATAGAAGGATTCACGCGCATCGCGGAATCAGACATGTTCCTGATGCCGGATCCCGCGACCTACGCCATATTGCCGTGGGAGAACCGGGGGGTGACGGTCAGGTTCATCTGCGATGTCTACATGCCTGACGGAAAGCCCTTCGAGGGCGATCCCCGCTATATCCTCAAGAGGGTCATGGCTGAGGCAAAGGAGCTCGGCTATGAGTACAATGTCGGGCCCGAGCTTGAGTTCTTTTTGTTCAAGCGCGGACCTGAAGGGGAGGTGACCACCATCACCCATGATGGCGCAGGCTACTTTGACTTCGCTCCAAGGGATCTGGCGGGCGACGTGCGCAAGGAGATAACCCTTGCGCTGCAGTCCATGGGCCTTGAGGTGGAGATGATCCATCACGAGGTCGCTCCCGGCCAGCATGAGATAGACTTCAAGTACGGCGACGCTGTGACCACGGCGGACCGGGCGACGACGTTCAAGCTCGCGGTCAAGAGCATCGCCAACAAGCATGGGCTCTTCGCATCTTTCATGCCAAAGCCCCTCTTTGGCGTCAATGGCTCGGGCATGCACACGCACCAGAGCTTCATGGACATCAAGACCGGCAAGAACGCGTTCTATGACGCCGCCGACCCCTACAAGCTGAGCCCGCTGGCAAAGTCCTTCATCGCAGGACAGCTCAAGCATGTGCGCGGCTTCTCCGCCATCATCGCGCCCATCGTCAACAGCTACAAGCGACTCGTGCCAGGCTACGAAGCGCCTGTGTATATCACCTGGGCGCAGCGCAACAGGTCAGCGCTGATACGCATCCCGCGCTACAGCCCCGGACGGGAGCAGGCGACGCGCGCAGAGCTTCGCTGCCCAGACCCCAGCTGCAACCCCTACCTGGCATTCGCGGTCATGCTGAAAGCAGGTCTGGACGGCATCAAGAACAAGATGGTCCCGCCGACACCCGTAGAAGAGGACGTGTACCATTTCACCGGCGACAAGCTGGTGGAGAAGGGTATTGCCACGCTGCCCGGCTCGCTTGGTGAGGCCATCACCGAGATGACCAAGAGCACTGTTGTCAAAGACGCGCTCGGACCGCATACCTATCCCATCTACCTTCGCGCCAAGCAGGAGGAGTGGGACGCGTATCGCATCCAGGTCAGCAAGTGGGAGACGGACATGTACATGGAGCGCATCTAGGCGCTCCGGTTTTGTTTCTTCCTTTTTCTTTTTGTTTCTCTTTCCTCTTTCTTGTCTTTCATCTTTTTCTCTTGTGAGCACAAACGCAAGCGGCACGGTCGGCGAATACTTTATATTTCGATTTGATTTTCCCTAAGGGTATGTACAAGACAGACAAGGCGTCGCTGGAAGCGCTGTCATTAGCACTAGACCCACGGGACCTGGCAAATCTTGGCGCAGTCCTCACCTATATCCAGCAACATGATCTTGCGTCTGTGCCGCCTGAAGAAGTGGAACGGCTCGTGGGCGGTCTGCGGGAAATCGAGCGTCTGCGGTCAGAGGGACGCGTCTACGGGTTTCATGTCCAGGATACATACGCTGATCCGGGTGATGATGAAGGTGTAGAGCTTCACTTGCGGCACGGAGACACGCTTCGCCCATATGTCCGGCCGGGAGGTAGGTATTTTATGTATACTGCTCCCTATGTTGCGCATCATATAAAAATCAATTCATTGCCCGTATCAGTCATATACACAGGAGACATACCTCTTGGCGGCGAGTTTCTCGGCCTGCCTCAGGAATGCGATCCGTATCATCCTATCTATCTCAGCGCCCTGGAGCCGGAGGAGATCAGCATATTCCGGAGAGCAGGCATCGATGTCGTTATGCTTGATGTATTGCTCTGAGAGCGCGCTCTGTCTGCAATGCCACCTGCATTCAGATGTACAAGACAATCTTTATCTCATCGCGCGTCCGTTCTCTTCTACAGAGTCAGTATCCGCCCCATGGCGTCGACAAAATGCTCCGCTTCCGCAAGCGTATTATAGAAATACATCGAGGCCCGCACGCTGCCCTTGATGCTGTTCGCGTTGAACCACGAGTGCACGCAGTGCGCCCCGGAGCGCACCATGATGCTGTCAGAGACGTCAAGCATCTTGGCTACATGGTGCGCGTCCATGGTGTCCACAGTGAAATTGTAGATGCCGCTTCGCAGCGCAGGGTCCTGCGGGCCGATGAGCCGGATCTTCTTCATCCTCTTGGGCGACCCTTCCTCTTTCTCGAGCGACCCTTCCTCCTGCCTGTCCCTGCCCGCTTGTATCTGAAGGTCCCGCAGCCCCTCGGTCATGACCTTGTTCAACGCCAGCTCCTGACGCTCTATCCTCTGCATGCCGATGCGCGAGAGATACTTCACCGCGGCGCCAAGACCGATGATGCCCGCATAGTCCTGCAGCCCTGCCTCAAGGCGCATCGGCAGTTCCTCGGGCGTGAAGGTATCATAGGTGGAATCGATGACTGTCTCGCCGCCCACATTGTACTGCCTGAGCTGCTCGAGCGCCTCCATGCTGCCGTACAGGATGCCCGTACCTGTAGGGCCGCAGAGCTTGTGCCCGGAGCAGGACAGGAAGTCCACGCCGAGGTGTCTGACATCCACAGGATGGCTCGGCACGCTCTGCGCGCCGTCAGCGAGCACCTTTGCGCCATGGTCATGGGCTATCTTCGCGATGTCCCGCAGGGGATTGGTCACACCGTCAAGGTTCGAGGTGTGCACCATGCTGACCAGACGTGTCTTCTTGGTGATGGCGCTCTCCAGCGCAGCCATGTCCAAGGTCCCTATACTATCGACGGGAAGGACCTTGACGCAGATACCTTGCTCTTGTCTCAGGCGCAGCCAGGGGATGAGATTGGAATTGTGCTCCTTACCGGAGATTATGACTTCGTCGCCCTGCTTCAGGCCGATGCCATGCGCCACCATATTGATGCCCTCGGTCGTGTTGCGGGTGAAGACGCATTCCTCCTGCCTTCTCGCGCTGATGAATTTCGCCACCTGTCGACGCGCCGCGTCTACTTCATCATCCACCTGCCTGCTCAGCCGATGTCCTGACCTTCCGCCACACGCAGGGAACTCCTGATAGTACGACTGCATGGCTTCGATGACCTGCCTTGGTTTCAGGGCCATGCAGGCATTGTCGAAATAGACCAGCGGGCCGCGTCGGCGCTGATCCTGCCTGCGCTCATCCAGCAAAGGGAAGTCGGATCGGATCTTGTCGTTCATTGTCTGCACTCACTTCTGCTGCTCATCTGAGCAGAGGATCGATGATGACCTCGAAGGTCTTGAGCGGCTTGGGCCCGACGATGCGCTGGTCGCCGATGAAGAAGGTCGGCGTCCCCTGCACGCCTGCGCGCACGCCAAGGAGCGCGTCCGCGTCCACCTCGGCGTCATACCTGCCAGAGACCATGCACTCGTCGAATCGCGCAGTGTCAAGACCTGCCTTGGCTGCTAATGCATCGATATTGTCCTGCGATATCACCTCAGGATTGTTGAGCATCAGCTCATGGAATGTCTCTTTCTTGTCCTGCTCATCCGCGCAGTACGCTGCATGCGCCGCCGGACCGCTGAAATCATGCCGGGAGAGCACGAATGGGTGGAATTCCAGATTGACCTTGCCCCGGTATTGCTCGAGCACCTGCTCTATGGTGGACTGGGCCTGCCTCGTGTGTGGACAGGTATAACAGCCAAACTCGATGATGGTGAGCTGCGCGTCAGGCGCGCCGATGAGAAGCCCTCCTTCCCCAGGCGCAGGTGTCACGGTCTGCTGCGGGATATCGATGTCTGCTTCGCAGATGGCGGACTGCGAGCCTGTCGGGTCGAACAGGCAGAATCCTGTGGACGCAGGACCGTTGCAGTTGCCGTACTTGACATAGTTGACGATGCCTGCTGCTGAGACGACCAGGCTCCAGGTGAATAGGATGAAGATGATCCAAGAAAGAGCTTTGTAGTAGCGGTAGGTGAATCTTGCCGCGCCTGGCCATATCTTGAGCAGCTTCCCGGAGATGCTTGCCCGTATGCGCTCATCAAGACCAGAGCGGCACTTGCGCAACGTCACGGTGCGTAGCAGGCAATCGACTGCTTCCAGTGTCAGACGCCGGTAGCGCACGCTGAAAATACTCAGCAGTGCGAATATCGGCAACGCCACCAAACAAAGGACCATGCTACGCTGCAAGGAGCAAGGATATTAAAGGTTTTGCATGAGATGGCCTGCTGCCAATGGTCAAAAATGGGAGAGCGTTTCCAATCTTCGTATGACAGCGCGAAATGTGGGGCCAAGACGATTAATCGGACGACCAGGAATGGAAGTTCGTTCAATCTAACTCAATCTTTCAGAAAATTTAAATACTGCCTCTTTTTCAGGGCTGCTGGGGTGAATATAATATGAAAGCGACCAATCTCATAGTAGCGCTCTTGGGGGTGCAGATCATACTGACGAGTGTCCTCGTGGTGCAGATGCGCGGACTGAGCGTGGCGCCGGCAGCACAGGCTGGGGCTCAAGGCCAGGCAGCAGCGGCAGGCGCTCAAGGCGGCGGCACCGGGCAGCAGGGTAGCGGAAGCGCACTGGCTCCGACCATCGATACTACCGAGGACCCAGTGGAAGGAGACCCGAACGCGCCAGTGACCATTATTGAATTCAGCGATTTCCAGTGCCCGTACTGTGAGACCTTCTTCTCGCAGTCCTTGCCGCAGATCCGCTCGCAGTATATCGACACCGGCAAGGTGAAGATGATATACAAGCAGTTCCCACAAGCAGTTCCCGCTGAGCTTCCATCCGAAGGCGCAGAAGGCAGCAGAGGCATCGGAGTGCGCGTTCGCGCAGGGAAAGTTCTGGGAGATGCATGATACGATATTCAACAACCAGGCAAGCATGAGCGTCGCTAACTACAAGAAGTGGGCTGGCGAGATGGGCATGGACCAGGCAGCCTTCGATCAGTGCCTTGACTCCGGCTCCATGGCGGCGAGTGTGGCGGCGGATCAAGCCGCTGGCATGCAGGCAGGAGTCTCCGGCACTCCAAGCTTCCTCATCAATGGTCAGTTGGTGGTCGGGGCGCAGCCGTTCCCCGTGTTCCAGCAGGCCATTGAAG
>MNWW01000019.1:6722-7389 GCA_001871415.1 Candidatus Woesearchaeota archaeon CG1_02_57_44
GAAGCTGCGCTGGCAGGATGATGCTGGCGGCCTGTAGACGGCGGGCAACTGCCGGACCTTTTGCTTTCGTGCCACCTATTGTGGTGCAGATGCAATACAACTTTGGTTCAGAGGCAATATTGGTTCAGAGGCAATATAATGCCGGTCGGTGAGGGCTCATGGACAAGCAACAACAGCGTAAGACCATCCTCCTGATTGCCGCCATCCTTGCCGTAGCGGTCATTGTGCTGGTCATAAGGAACAATGCATCAGGGAATGATATCCTGCCGGTCGTGCCGTCCGCGGGCAGGACCATCGGCAGTCCTGACGCCAAGGTCCTGATCATCGAGTACAGTGACTTTGAGTGCCCCTACTGCGGCGTATGGGAGCAGCAGACGTTCCCTGGCATACTGAAGGACTACATCGCGACCGGCAAGGCGAAGCTGGAATACCGGTTTTTTCCCCTGAACAGCATCCACGCGAATGCCCAGAAGGCCGCAGAGGCCGCTGCCTGCGCAGAAGCGCAGGGCAAGTTCTGGGAGATGCATGATACGCTATACCGCAACCAGCAGGACCTGCAGGTGTCCAACCTGAAATCCTGGGCCAGGCAGCTGGGGATGGATGGTGCTGCTTTCGACACCTGCCTTGACACAGGAGCCATGGCATCAACAGTCGGTACTGAAGCAGT
>MNWW01000022.1 GCA_001871415.1 Candidatus Woesearchaeota archaeon CG1_02_57_44
AAGCCCGTTGTTCCGCTGGCCAAGCAGCTGGATATGCGCAACGCGGGATTTCTTGTCGTAGGCCGCCACAGCGCGGTCAAGGCATGCCATTACACCAAGTCCTCGCTCGCTTGCAAGGGCACCTGCTACAAGTCGCGCTTCTATGGCATCGCCAGCCATCGCTGTGTGCAGATGTCGCCGGTACTGTTCTGCAACCTGCGCTGCACGTTCTGCTGGCGCGACCTTGATGTCTTCAATCAGGCTGACTGGTCAGGTCCAATCGACGATCCTGAGGATATCATCAATGGCTGCATCCGGGCGCAGATAGACTACCTGCAGGGATTCGGCGGCAATCCCAGCACGCCGCCGGAGCTCTTCGAGGAGATGAAGAACCCGAAGCATTTCGCCATCTCCTTGACAGGTGAGCCGACGCTCTATCCCCGGCTGCCGGAGATGATAGCGCTGCTCCATCAGCGTGGCATCTCCAGCTTCCTGGTCAGCAACGGCACGCTTCCCGCCAACCTCGCGAAGCTGACCGACAGCAACCTCACGCAGCTCTACATCACCGTCGCGGCGCCAGACAAGGAGACCTACATGGCGACCACCAACCCGCTGATGGCGACCAGTTGGGAGAGGTTGCGCGAGACATTGAAGATGCTCGGCGATTTCAAGGCGACGACCTGCGTGCGTATGACCCTAGTCAAGGGTCTCAACATGGTCCATCCGGAAAAGTACGCCGAGCTGCTCAGAGATGTTGAAGTGGATTTCATCGAGGCCAAGGGCTATATGCATGTGGGATACAGCCAGCAGCGCCTCACGCGCAGCAATATGCCATCTCACGAGGAGATTCTGGAATTTTCACAGGAGTTCGTGAAGCACGCGGGCTTGCAGGTCCTCGACCAGGAGCCGCGCAGCAGGGTCGTGCTCATGGGCAAGTCCAACAAGGGGCGCTTCCTGAAGGATAGGGCGCATTGAATTGCTGATGCTACGACAAGACATTGGCTGTGTGGTTGATTGGACGCTATCTTGCATCTGCGATGACTAGGCAGCAGGACTCCTGCGCATGAGGGTATGTTGCATAGGTGTCGGGCGCCTTCAGTTGCGCACCTGTGTTGCGAGGCGCAGCGTCGGGCATCAGCGGGATGTCCACTCGGGGCATTCAGGGGCTCCATGCCTTACCCATCGCAGGATACAATCAATGGATCCGTTCAAAGAGTATATTATCATAATTCAATGACCATGCCTCTGGGGCCTGGGTTGATGACGCGCGTCTTGCCTATCCGGTCCTCCTTGCCGGCGTGCTCGTGGAAATGCCCGCAGATGGCAAGGTCTGGCTGCGCTTTCTCGATGAACTCGCGGTAGCTCTTGGAGCCGCGATGCCCGTCCATGATTGCGTCAAGCGCTGTTCCATAGGGGGGCGCGTGCATGATGAAGATGCTCTTGCCTTTGTGCTTCGCCAATGCCCGGTGAAGCTTTTTGCCGGTGCGCTCAAACGACCTGTCCCGTGTATCAAAGCCCCCGCCACCATGGCCGACGATGGCGACGTTCTCGTGCACGATGAACCCGTTATGCACGAAGCTGATGTCCTCGAAGAACCCTGCGAGATCGGCCATGCGTTCCTCGGACTCATGGTTGCCGTGCACGATGACGGCCTTGCCCATCTGGTTGATGGCAAAGAGCATCTCCCCGAGGCCCTGCTCGAAGACAGAGATGTCGCCGGCGCAGAGAAGGAGCGATGGTTTTTCGCGTTGCACGAGCATGCGTAGCTGCTTCAGACGCCTGCCATCAGCGTGGAGATCGACGAATGCGACGAGCTTCATACGTGGCAATCAACGTGCGAGGTATAAATAGTTAACGCACGCTCCTGGTGCCTGCTTCGCTGGACGTCTGTGAGGGGCGATGCTGAGTGCCGGGTGATGGTGCACCGCTCATCAGAAGTGTGTATCTGTCCTATCGTATCATCGCGTATTCCTTGAGCACGACGACATCAAGTTCTGCGAACGAGTCCACGCTGTACAGGCGTCCCTGGCCTACCTGCACCAGCTTCTGTGCCAGCTGCTCTGATTCCTTCGACAGACCGATACCGATGGCCGAGACCGTGATGCCCGCGGCGCGCAGCTCTGATACTGCCTGGACGCTATCTTCTGCCGGCTGTTCGCCGACATTGGGCATGGCGTCGCTGAGCAGGATGACATGTTTGCTGGCATTGCTGGCGAACAGTTGACGCGACTCGCGCAGCGCAAGCACCAGGTCAGTCTGCTGTCGTGGGGTGACTGACGCGATGCCGCGCAGCAGCGCCATGAAATCCAGCGTCGGCGCGACCTTGCGCACGATGCCTGAGCCAAAGGCGACCAGGCCGACCTTGTCCTTGTTCTTGATGGCTGCGTAGGCCAGAGCGATGCCTGCTTTCTTTGCCATGGCCATCTTCTCGTCATGCATGCTGCCTGAACTGTCGAGCAGATAGACGATCTCTGCCTTGCCGTGGCTCTTGCGCGTGTATTGTCGTAGGTCTTCGGGGCGAAGCTTGTGGTGCCCTCGGCGTATGGCGGTGGATATGGTCCGCCGCAACGCGATGTCCTTGTATCGGCCGCGCCTGAACGTGACAATCTCATCCTGCAGCCCGTCGTGGTCCAGCTTGGCCGCCGCCTTCTCGGTCCCTTTGCCCGAGAGCCGTTCGAGCTCTTCTGCATAGAGCACCAGGCCTGAGAGCGTGATGCCAGCGTCTGTGAATCCTTCATCGTCGGTCAACCCGTCCTGTTTGAGTCGGTTGATGCGCTCCGTGAGCGCGCGCAGCAGCTCTGGCTTGAATTCAGGGATAGTCACATTACGCTTCAGGTAATCAGGGCTGTAGCCGGTGAGCAGCGAGAGCAGGCGCTTGCCATAGAGGCGCTCTGCCTGAGTGTAGTCCTTGACCATATTGGCGAAGACATCATCAGGGGTGAAGGAGCCGATACCTTTGTTGATGGCATCCTGTATGAGCATTCCTTGTTCGATAGAATCCTTGTCCGCGGCGAGCACGCTGCGCATCAGCTTGTCTTCGTCGCTTGGCGTCAGTTTGCCAGAAGCTTCATATCCCTCGTCCATCTCTTTAACATCGGCATTACCCATAGTCTCCCAGTCTGCTTTTGAGGTCTGCGTAGCGCTCGTGGAAGCGCGAGAATTCCTCAGCCACAAACTGCTTGATAGGCAAGACGAACTTCATGCTAGGCACCAGCTCGATGCGATGCGCGAGCACGCTCATGACCGCGTCCTTGATATCGTCCAGCTCGACTTCATCCCTGCTGGCGGCGAGCGCGTTCGCCTGCGCGCGCTCATAGAGAGAAAGTTCCGCACGTACGCTCGGCTTGCGCAGCACATGCTTGTTGTCGCGAAGGTGTCGCACGAATCCTATCATGAATCCCAGCAACGGCTCTGGCATGGCGCACAGCTGCTTACCCTTGCTGATGATGATGTCCTGCTCGAGCTCAGGGGTCTCGGGATAATCCATGTACACGGCGTCGAAGCGGTCGAGGAACACCTCACTGAGAGGCTCCGTGCTGGAATCCTCCGGGTTCATGGTGCCGATGAGGATGAAGTCCGCCGGGAAATCTACCAGGTAGCCGCCGAGCGTGACTTTGGATTCCTCAAGCGCTTGCAGCAGCGCGTTCTGCAGCTTCTCACTGCAGCGGTTGATCTCGTCGAAGAAGAGCACGCCGTTGTTGGCCCGAAAGAGCTTTCCCGGGGTGAATGCCTCCATGCTGAGCGGCCCGAATTCCAGGGCCTTGATGGGGTCGACATCGCCGAACAGATCCTCGCTCGTGAGATCAGGGCTTCCCTGCACGCGCACGAAGCGCTGCTCGCCCGAGACCGTCGTGTCATGTGATGTCCCAGACCGTTTTGCCGTATAGCTCTTGTCTGCTACAGTCGCCTGTTGGGCGATGCTCCTGCAGAAAGGGCAGACAGGATTATCGACCGTGCAATGAAAATCACACCCTGTCGTATGAAGCTCGGGCAGCAGCCGTGCGACATTGCGCGCAAGCGTCGTCTTGCCGATACCCGGAGGGCCGATGATGATGCAGTGGTGGCCCGTGGCGAGAGTGCCAAGAAGCTGGCGCTTTGCCTCTTGCTGGCCTATGATCTCGGTGAATGGGTCTGTGCCCAGAAGTCTCCTGAAGGTTGCGAGGGAATCCATGATGTGCAAAAACTACTGCCCTGTTATTAATGTTGCCAAAACAAGCAGGCCATGGATGGCACCACTACCAAAGGTACGCGCGCATCAGCATCATGACGCCGCCGGCGACCAATGGCACAAGCAGGTTGTCATCCAGCGGTTGCTTGTTCATCTCTATCTCGATAGCGCCGATGACCATGGCGATGGCTGAGCCTATGAACGCCTCTGTCCAGCTGACCGCGAAGCCAGGGGAAAGCAGTTTCATGGCAGCGACCGCGGCGAACGCGGCCAGCGTTCCTATCGTCGTCCCCAGCAGCAGCCAGCCGTGTTTACTGTCCTTCTGGCCGATGGTCTTGGGCACGGGTCTGCTGAGCACATGGGGGACAGCGTCACCGAACGCCACGATCAATATGGCTGCTGTAGCGACATCTCTTGGATAGAGAAGCGCTGCGAGCATGGCACCAATCCACAGGAACATGCTGCCTCTGCCAGGGAAGACCTTCATGTCTTCAGGACGGTCGAACTGCTGGAGTATCCAGGTGAGACCTGGAAGCGGTCGCCTGCTCTGCACCAGAGACGCGATGCCCCCCACGATGATGACGCCGAGCATATGGATGGGTCGCATCACGCCGGAGTGCCACATAAGCGCGATGAACACGCCCATGATGATGTGGAGTGTCTGGCGTTTTGCCTCCAGGGTGTTCATACCCCCTCAAGCATGCGCCGGCCTTTTTAAGAATTGTGAAACAGGGGGCTAGCAGAAGAGCGCATCCCAGACATTGGTTTAAGAATCAGTCGTATTTCTCCTCTGTCCATGGTGTATGTCAACCGACGATTGGTGGACGAGCAGGGGTGGCGCGCGGGGGTATTCCTGCCTGATATCTATCTTGAGACCTCTGTGAAGGACCTTGAGTTGGATTGCTCGAGGTTCACGGGCACGCCATGGTATCGTGCTATCGGAGTGCCAGTGACGCGTGGCAGAAGCGTTGTGGTGCTGACCTCTGTCACAGGATGCGTGGAACAAGTGAGGGAAAGGACATGCAGTGGGGACTCTTTGATGATTGCACAGGCGCGGCTCTCGGACGTGAGCGGAAGGTCCTTGGTGGCGCGTGTGCAATCAGGGGTCGCTGTCGAACTGGGCAGGTTGCAGGGCTCCGATGCGCTGCTGCTCGCTCAAGGGTGGACTACGCGATACCTGCTCTCCGGAGATTTCTATGCTGACAGTAATCTGGATGTGGCTGCGGTCAAGGGTGCGCTGTTGGGGCTGTGATCTGCGCCAAGAATCGACGGCCCTTAAATTATTGCAAAGCACGGGGTTGAATACCCCATCCTTCAGGACGTGCTTTGCAATTCAAAAATCCGCTTGCAATGACGAGGCGCGGTAATACCGCGGCCTTCAGGCCGCGGTTAGCGCCGAGTGGCGGATTTTTGTTATTTATATCTCGTGATACTTGCGATGAGCTATGCGCTATCTGAACTCTGAACTGGTGGGGCAGAGAGGCTGGCTTGCTGG
>MNWW01000075.1 GCA_001871415.1 Candidatus Woesearchaeota archaeon CG1_02_57_44
CTGATTACCTTATACCCTAACCCCGGAACCGTATCACCATGGAATCTGACAGCATCTACATCCTGCGCGAAGCAAAGCGCAGGTTCCGCAAGCCCGCGCTCCTCTGGAGCATGGGCAAGGACAGCACGACGCTGCTCTGGCTATGCCGTAAGGCATTCTTCGGCAGCGTGCCCATGCCTGTGCTACACCTGGACACAGGATTCAAATTCCCCGAGATGTACGCGTTCCGTGACAAGCTGGCTGCTGCGTGGGACCTGGACCTCTTTGTCATCCGCGACAGCGCGACCACAGCAAGGCCTGAGCAGGGGCGCTTCGCATGCTGCATGGCACGCAAGACAGACGCGCTCAAGATGGCCATCAAGGAGCACGGATTCGATGCGCTCATCGTGGGCATCCGCAGGGATGAGCACGGGATACGCAACAAAGAGCGCTACTTCTCTCCTCGGCGCGACGGCAAGTGGGCGGTGTCGGGAGATGTGGCCATCAAGATGCGGGATCCTGATCCACGCAGCGCTGGCGTCGATGCAGCCCATGTCTCTGGCGACGCGCCCGTGACATCGGAGCAGGACGCGGAGCTCGCGGGCTGGCACCTTTTCGCCACGGACTTCACCGGCGCCGACCATGTGCGCATCCACCCGCTGTTGCACTGGACGGAGCTGGACGTGTGGCGCTATGTGCGCGACGAGGGAATCCCTGTCGCGCCGCTGTACTTCGCGGTCGGAGGGAAGCGCTACCGCAGCCTCGGCTGCATGCCCTGCACGCATCCGGTCGCATCGACGGCAAGCACGGTGGATGAGATCATCACCGAGCTGGAGCGCACGCGGACCGCGGAGCGCGACGGGAGGTCCCAGGACAAGGAAGAGGCGCACATGATGGAGCGGCTGCGCAGTCTGGGCTACCTCTGACACCTGCGGGGAGGTTGCGAAGTCCGCGGACGGCGCGCAGGCAGATACCGCAGGGACATATGATGGGGCGGTGACCAGATGGGGCGGTGGCGGCTGCTCGCCGGGCGCGCCTGGTCAACGACACAATTACGACACAGGACACAATTCCGACAAGGTCATAGGAAGATGAACATGCTGATACTCGCACTCGACGCATTGGACCATGAGCGCACGGTCCGCTACGGCTGCGGCAACCTGCTGCAGACGCATCATGGCACGACGGACCTCTCTGGCTACACCGAGCCACGCACCATGGTGCTCTGGAGCTCGTTCCTCGCGCAACAGAACGTGGAAGCAGAGGTGATGTCAGGGACGCTCTGGGATTTCTCTTTGCCCCTTCAGCGCACGTTCCTCGCTGACTGGCCGCGGCATCTGGTCTTCGACCTTCCGGGGTATTCGTACGCCGCTGAGCTGCACGCGCGCGAGCGCGCATTGCTCAAGCAATACTTCTCCGAGCGGGTCGGCGGGCGGGGCGCGACCTCTGGTGGCAGTGCCGGGCAGGCGCCGCTCAGCGAGGATGCCTACTGCGCTGCCATGCTGGAACATCACGTGCAGCAAGAGCGGGCGTTGTTCCTTGAACTCCCGCGTCTGCTGGGTCGCCGCGTGAGCACGCAGGCAGGGCCAGCGGCAGCCACGTCTCCTGATACACCTGCCAGCACCGCTCCTGATGACGCGCTGATCGTCGCCTACTTCTCCCTCGCTGACACGGTCGGGCATGTGTGCTTTGGCGATGAGAGACGTATGCGCTCGGTGTATGCCATGCTCGACGAGCTGGCCGGCAGGATCATGGCCCTGATGCCCGGTCCGACGCTGATATGCTCGGACCATGGCATGCGGGCGCTGGGCCGCTACGGCGACCACAGCAGGGAAGGATTCTGGTCCACGAACACGGCGTCGCTCGGCAGGCCACGCATCGAAGAGCTCTATCAGGCATTCGGGCGTAGCGCGCTCGTCACAGCCGCCGCGGGATTTCCGGAGCGGATTGACGCCGCTGCGATCGGCAGGACGCCAGGTGATCACGGATGAAGACACTCGTCATCGGCATCGACGCCCTCGATGGCAGGCTGGTCGACCGCTGGCGGCTTGCGTACCTTCGTCTGCAGGAGCGCGGTCCAGTCACGGTCCCTATCAACAAGGAGCGCAAAGAGCCCCTCAGCCCGGAGGTATGGGCGACGTTCCTCGCGGGCAAGCATGTGGCCCTAGAATTCATGTTCCAGAGCGATATCCCTTTCGCCACGCATCTGCATCGGCTCGGCCACGCAGTGGGCAAAGTCATCCGCCCGCGCACCGGCCTTTTCCTGGCCGCAGGGCGCGCCGCAGGGATACGCATGCGCTTCCCCCTGCTCAAGGAGCGCACCTTCCTTGATGACTGCAGCTCCGCATGGGTCAACAACCCTTTCCGTGATTTCACCCAGCGGCATCCTCACCATTTCTCCCGCGTGCAGAAATGTGTGGAGGGACACATACCGTACCCCGTGTTCCTCTCCTCCCTGCAGGAAGACTTCAGCAAGGACCGGCGGGACATCCTCGCGGCCGTCCGCTCGACGGATGCGGACCTGCTCTTCTGCTACCTCCCTTATCTCGATCACCTCCAGCATGTCTTCTTCAAGGACGAGCAACTCCTGCGGCAAGGCTACGGGGAGATGGACCAGTTCGTGCGTGACTGCATGGCCGCGGCGGACGCGCGACTGATACTGGTCATCGCCGACCACGGCATGCAGGACGGCCATCACACCAGCACCGGCTACTACGCGTCGAGCCGAGCCCTCGATATAGCGAAGCCGGGCATCCAGGTCGACATCAGGGACTTCTACGACGTCATCCTCGCGTCACTGGACCTGCCGACCCGGGTGGAGAACAAGACCATAGCGGAACGGCTCAGCGCACTCGGGTATTTCACGTGATTGCATCCCTGACCCCATCATCACGCTCTTCCTATGCATACTCTTCTGGAGTGGACATCATGCGCACATCACCACCAGCATCCCGACGTGGATCCGTGCCTGAGGGCGCCCTGCCGCCGACAGGAGCGAAGCGCTCACAGGTGGTCACGCGGACGGTCCGGCAGGCAGGCATGAAATCGCCCCAACAAGGTCGCGCACACGGCAACGCCAGGGCGAGCCCGGAGCGCGTCCTGCTCGGCATCACACTGCTCTTCATCTTCATACCCCTGGCCGTGGAGGTGCAGCATATCCTGGTGGTCTTCTTCATGCCTCCCCTGCTCTTGCTGTTCACCTACTGGATGCTCACGGCGCCTCCTTTACGGCTCGGCCGATGGGATGTCTTGCTGTTGCTTCTCGGCTTCTGGGCGCTCTTTGCCGGATACCTCGTGCCTTCGGCGACACCCGCTAAGGCATATCCCTTCGCGGCGGCCCTCCTGCTCGGGGTCTACGCGCGCCATCGATATGGCAAGGCATTCGACATGGATTTCCTGATCAGATTCTTCCAGGCGGTCATCCTCCTGCAGCTGGTGGTCGCGCTCGCGCAGGGCATCACCCACTCATCCATCGGGTACATCCCTGACAGCATCGGATCGACTACCAACCAGATCACCGACTACCCCGGCGCGCTCTACCGGGTCGTGGGCACGGTCGGCTACTGGAACACCCTGTCCGGTCTTCTGCTGCTGCTCCTGCCGTTCCTGTACCCGGGCATCGACGATCGACGCGTCGGCCTGCGCGTCCTGCTCGGTGTCTGCAGCTGCCTGCTGATCGCCTACAATGTGTCGCGCTTCGCGCTGCTCCTCATCCCTGTGTACCTGTCCATGGCCTGGCCTGGCATGATCAGACGGCGCAGGCTGCCGATGCTCGCGGGCGCGCTCCTGCTGCTCATCGTGTCATTCATCTTGCTGGCGCTCCTGCTGCCGACATTCCTGCCCCTCGTCGAGCAGCGCTGGGATGCGGCCCGCGTGGACCTCGGCTATCGTCTCCAGCAATGGAGGAGCGCGGCATCGGTCATCGCCGAGCATCCACTCCTGGGCATCGGCTTTGGCACGAGCAGGGTCGAATACGCGGTCTCCTACGAGTCCTACTTCTGGGTCGACCGACCACACAACCTCCTGCTCCTGCTCGCCAGCGAATCAGGCCTGCCGGCGCTGCTGCTCTTCTGCGCGGCGATCGTCATCGCGCTGCGCAGACCCGCTGTCGACCGCGCGTCGCGCACCCTGCGCATCAGCATCATCCTCGTCCTGATGCTCTCCCTCATCTACCTCTTTCCTGTGGAATTCGTCATCTGGCCTCTCTTCATCTTCCTGCTTGGGACCTACATGGGTGTCACTGATGGAACAATCGCTCACGACGCTACGTAAGGGCACGCTCGCCGGCCTGCTGGGGCTCGGCCTGCTGCAAGCACTCTCCTTCGTAGCCCTGCTGCTCAAGGCGCGGCTGCTGACGCAGGCACAGTTCGGCACACTCGCGCTGGCCACGTCCCTGGTGCTCTTCTTCTCGGTCCTGGCGTCAGGGCTCTCTAGCACCCTGCTCCGGTACGGCTCGGTGCACGGGGCCCCGGCGGTCGTGGGCCTGTATCGCCGCAGCGTCGTCGGCCTCGCGGGTCTCGCAGGGCTGCTCGCGCTGTCCGCGCCATTCGTGTCTTCGTTGTACCATCTGCCTGAGATGACATCGCTCCTGCGGATACTCTCGCTCGGAGGGTTCTGCTCTGGCATCCTGCTCCTGCATAGCGGTCTGCTGCGCAGCAGGATGCAGGTCGTGTCGGACTACACTATCCAGGCGCTCCAGCAGACCGTCTTCCTGCTGCTCCTGCTCGCGCTCCCGCTCTTCGGGGATCGGCTGCAGGCATTCGCCTGGTTCTACAGCGTCTCGATGCTGCTCGGGGCAGTGCTGTCCACCTTCATCCTGCGTAGGGTACTGTCTGGCTTGGGCGTCCTTGACGACTCTTCTGCTCCAAAACCCTCTGGCATGTATGGCTTCGCCGCCACGCAGTCGCTCACCCAGCTTCTGGGGCGCTTCCAGGGGGATTTCATCCTCTTCGTGCTGGCCATGAGCCTCGCGCCGTCGCAGCTGGCACTGTATCGCGTGGCCCTCGTCGTCGGCCTTCTGCCGGGGCTGTTCCTGCAGGCGCTCAACAACATCTTCGCGCCGCTCGCAGGGCAGCTTGTCGCCAGCAGGGACCTATCGACCCTGCGCTCACTGCACGCGAAGGCGAGTGCCGTGCTCTTCTGCTGCTGGGCATCGCTCTTCGTCTGTTTCCTGCTGTGGGGCAGGCAGCTGCTCGGCATCTTCGGCGATGATTATCGCATCGCCTATCTCCCCCTGCTCATCATCGCCGCCTCCGAGGCAGTGGATCTCGGCGTGGGACCCTCAGGATACGTGGTGCTCATGATGGGGCGAGCGTCCCTGCTGCTGCTGAACACGGTCGTGCTTCTCGCGCTGCTTATCTGGCTCACCCTCGCGCTCGCGCCTACGCTCGGCGTGCTCGGGGGCGCCATCGCCTACGCCGTCAGCAATGTCCTCACGAATCTCCTGCGCCTCGCGGAGGCGCTCTGGCTGTACCGGCACCCCCCGCAGGAGCATATCGTGCCTGCGTCGCTTGCGTCGCCTGAGTCGCGCCCAGGGGTGTGACCATGCCCGCGTCCCATCCATCTCATCCGGCATCGAGGCCCCTGCGAGGGTCAGCTCATACACAATACACTATACACTATGTGTCCAACATGTCCCACATACTCCCTGTGCACCACGCACCCCCTGTGTTTCCTATTCCCCCCGTGGCTCACCTACTTTATATGTCCCCCCTGTACTTCACCTGCCCGGAGATGCTGCCATGATCGCGAGAGACACACAGCGGACATCAGCGGCCTTGATCAGCGTCGTCATCGCGTGCAGGGACGCTGAAGCCAGCATCGAGGCGAACGTGGCGAGCATCCTCGCGGCGGCGTCCCGCGTTCGGCATCGTCAGGTCGAGGTCATCTACGTCGACGACCATTCTACGGACCGCACCGTCGCGCTGCTTAGCCACCATCCGGTGCGCGTCATCCACTCGCCAGGGCGCGGGGTCTCCGCCGCCCGGCAGGAAGGTGTGCGTCGCGCGTGCGGCAGCATCATCGCGTTCACGGACAGCGACACGGTCGTCAGTTCTGGCTGGCTGGAGGCGTTGGTGAAGCCCTTCGTCAATCCGCATATCGTGGGCGCGGCGGGCATCACCCGCATCCTTCCGGGCACGAGTCTCGCCAGCAGGGTGCGCTCGACCGAGCGCGATCTGCGCAACGAGAGGATCCTTTCGTCGCCGATGCCCTGGCAGGGCTGGGCCCACGGCACCAACGCGGCGTACCGCGCCGAAGCGTTGCGCGCTGCCGGCGGATTCTCCCCTGCATGGTATCACGCCGAAGACCATGAGGTGGGTCTCCTGCTGTCCGAAGGCAAAGGCCGCATCGCGCTTGCCCGCCACGCGCTCGTCACGCACCAGCCAGAGGAAGGACTCCTGCGGCTGCTCGCCAACCGCTTGCGCAACGCACGCGCGTCGGCCAGGGTGTACGCGGGCGATGCCTCGCGCGTCGGACGCGACCACTACTTCTCGTCCACCAGACTGCAGGCGGCGCTGCTGCTGTCGGTGCTGCTCTGCATCCTGCTGGCGGCCTGCGGGCAGACTGCGCAATGGTCATGGCTCCTCCTGTGCATCGCGGGGGTGCTGCTTCTCGCCTACGCGCTCTCTTATCGTCAGCTGCTGCGTCGCATCCCTGCACGCCCGTGCCAACTGCCCGCTGCGCTGGGCATCTGCGCGCTCAAGGACACCGCCATCGTGCTCGGCACATTCACAGGCCTTTTACTGTGGCTGCTGTCGTATCCTGCCTGCAAACGTACGCTGGATGCGCTCTCCTCGGCGCTGCTGCTCCTGCTGCTCTCTCCTCTCCTGTTGTTCATCAGCATAGCTGTCATCGTCGATAGCGGCTGGCCTGTCCTCTACATGCAGGAACGCTTGGGCCTGCGGGGAAAGATATTCCGCATCCATAAGTTTCGCACCATGCCGCCTGGCTCAGAGCCTGACGGTCCTGTCTGGAGGACAGAGCGGGATGCGCGCTTCACGCGCATGGGCGCATGGCTTGAGCGCGGGAACCTCAACGAGCTTCCCCAGCTCTGGAACATCCTGAAAGGGGACATGAGCTTCGTCGGTCCCCGGCCGGAGCGTGCGCACTTCCACACCCTGTTCCTCGCGAGGTATGCGCGATGGGGTGAGCGGCTCCAGATGCGTCCCGGCCTCACCGGCCTCGCGCAGGTCAATGGATTCGTCGGCGACACGAGCATCAGCGGGCGCCTGAGCCATGACCTGGCTTACGTGACGCGGCGCTCGCTCCTGCTGGACGCGCGGATCATCATCGCCACAATCGCGCGCTTCTTTGGCATCAGCGTCCCGGAGTCGATCACACGATTGCGCGTGCCTGATCGGGGATTGCCTTCGCATGGAGCGTCTGCGCGTGGACCGGCGAGAGCAGGTCGGCAGCGCGATGCGCCCCGCGCCCGCCCGCGTCACGCGCAGGGGAGCGAGCACACGACCGACCCTGGGGTCAAGATATTGAGGAGGAGTCCACGCAGGAACGCCAAGCGAGGTCGGGGGCGCGCACCATGAGAGTATTGCTGGTCGACCAGGCGATACTTCCCTATCATGTCCCGGTGCTGGAAGCGCTGCGTGAGCGCCATGACGTGCGAGCGATCATCGGCAGCAGCCATACCTCTTCCTGGGACTGGAAAACCCCTCGACGAGATTGGATACAGTTCATCAACGGCATCGTCGCGCGGTGCACGCATGACTATTTCTTCAGCTTCCCCTCTCCGATGATCGGCGGATTCTGGAAACGCTTTGACGCCATCGCTCCAGAGGCCGTCATGGTGAAGGCTTACTCCACGCCGATCGCGGTATCGGCCATCCTGTACGCGAAGCGCAATAACCTTCCCTTGCTCATCTGGTGGGGTTCGCATGAGCGCAGCAGCACGGCGCGATATCCACCGATCACCGTCATTCGCAAGATGCTCCTTCGTCGCGCGGACGCGTTCCTCACCTATGGCTCGCTGGCGAGCGAGTATCTGGTGCGTCTCGGGATATCTCCCGAACGCATCGTGACATCGGGGAATGTCCCGGACCTTTCTGCGCTAGGCAGGGTGGATGTCTCTCGACAATCACCACGGCGACGGACGAGGTTCCTGTACGTCGGGCAGTACATACCTCGCAAAGGCATCTCCTTAATGCTCGCAGCGTTCTCACGTCTTCCCAGGGATCGCGCGGAACTCACTTTGATAGGCAAGGGGCCTTTGGAGCACGCAATCAAGCACGCCGCTGCGCAGGGGTCCGGGCCTCCTTTGCGTCTTCATGGCCCCTCGTCCAGTATCCAGGAGCTTTCCCTATCATATGCATCGGCGGACGTCATCGTTCTGCCCAGCAAAAGAGAGGTCTATGGCATGGCCGTCGCTGAAGGGCTTGCCGCAGGATGCTACTGCCTCGCGTCGTATCAGGCAGGCGTGACCCGGGATCTTATCCTGCGCGCGCCGCTTGACGTAGGCATGGCGCACGAGACCGATGACGTGGCAGGGCTTGAGCGCAATATGCGCCAGGCCATGCAGCTGCGTGAATCCGGGCGCATCAGGCACAAGGCGATCGCCGCGTGGGGAAGGAAGCGTACTGCCAAAGGCATGGCAGCGGATATGGAACGCGCGCTGAATATCGCGGTACGCATGCATGGTCGGGATACTGACGCGGCTGTTGATGCTGACGCGGCTGTTGATGCTGACGCGTCTGCCAGGGTGAAGACTGCTGCGTCCTGTGCTCGAGCGTCGGAGGGCCTCACGGCGGCAGTGGCTCCGCAGGCGCCGCGCGCCAGCGTCACGGTCTGCATCTCGACATATCGGCGTGTCAAGCTGCTCCTGCGGCAGCTGGACGCGATTGACGCCCAGCGCGGCCTTGAGCGTTGCAAGGTCGTCGTCGTCGTCGTGGACAACAGCGGCGATGGCATCATCGCGCCGCTGCTGGCAAAGCGCAAAGGCAGGTTCCCTGTCCGTGTGTTCTTTGCTCCTGGACCGAATGTCGCGATCGCGCGCAACAAGTCTGTCGCCGAGTCGACCGGAGACTTCATCGCCTTCACGGATGATGACACGGTCGTCTCGAAGGATTGGCTCGCGACATTGCTCATGGTGCAAGATGAATACCGCGCTACGGCAGTGCAGGGATTCACTCGTACACTTCTCCCCCGCAATAGTCGGCTATCGCGCTATCCGCCTGTCGCATATATCCATACTATCATAGGGGCCACTGGTTCGCACACCATCGAGCTATGCACGGCCAACTGCCTGGTGAGGAGAGACGCGCTTGCGGGTCTCGACGGGCCGTTCAATCCCGCCTACGGCAGGATGGGTGGCGAGGATGCAGAGATGGCGCTGCGACTGCATCTGCTGGGCGCGCGCATGATATGTGCTGTTATGGCAGATGCTGACGAACCTTTGAGGGAGGAGCGCGCATCGTTGTATCGATACATCAACCGTGCCTACAATTGCAATCAGGGGCTCAGTCACATGCGTATGGAGCAAGGAGTCATGTCACGATGGCAAGTGATGTTGAAGGCGAGTGTGGTCCTGGCAGGATGCATCGTACTGCTTCCTTTCTCCTTGCTCTTCGGCATCACTGGATTGCAAGCAGTCGTCCGTCGTGGAGCGGGGCAGGTCGGTCATCTCTCCGCGCTGATGGGCAGAAGGGATCCAAGGTTCCTGGAAGGTGGTCGCTGATGTCGATTCCCTCCTCGGAGCCTGACGTCGTCGTGTCCGAAGCGCATGCGCGATGGCGGTCACGTCTTTCGCGCGCAGGATACGGTGTCTGTGTCCTGCTGGTCCTAGCTCTGCTCGCAGGATTCCTCCACTGGTCGCGACCCTGGGTATGGGTGCTCGCGTGCTGCTGGTCATTGCTTGGCCTTGTCTGGTTTGATGCGGTATTTGTCTCGACGCTGTTCTTATTGCCTCTGCTGCCGCGCAACCCAGCCATCGGCACGGCAAACTATGCGCTGGGTGAAGTGTTGGTCCTCTGCCTCGCGCTGGCATGGTTGTCGTCGACGATATGGAGGCAACGTGGTGGTCCTGCTGGCAGGGGCGCTTCTGAGGGGAATATCGCCATGCCTGGCCTATTGCGCATGCTGCTGGTGTTCTTCGCGTTATCTGTGCTTGCTACGCTTCCTGCCTTAGTGACATTTCCTCCAGGCTATGCCATGGTCAAGCAGGGGCCCTTTGGCATCGGCAGTTTCTTGTACCCCCTCAAAGAGCTGGTCAACACCTTCGAGGGCATCCTGCTAGCGCTGCTGTTGTGGACGTGGATGCGACCGACGGATGGCCGGAGACAGGAGTCTCGTCGCAAGCGAGCACTGTTCGCGTTGTTTTGCGCCTTCACCGTGATGGCGGCCTGGGGTCTGTTGCAAGGTCTGCGGCTGCTTCCTGTCAACGCCGCTTTCGCCGGAAGAGCTCTGGGGCCCTTCAACCACCCAAATATCCTCGCAGGCGCGCTCATCTTGCTCTTGCCGCTCACCCTGCTGCTTCAGACGCGCGTCCAGCGCGTATCGTTGCTGTCCCTTGGGCTGGCGGCGCTCTTCTCCACAGCTTCGCGAGGAGCTGGTGTGGCATTGTTCCTCGCGATGCTCCTGTACAGGCGGCGGCTGGGCATAAGCGTCAAGCATCTGGCATTGCTCTTGCTGTTCTCTGTGCTGCTGCTCGGCGCGCGCGCGAACATGGTGCATGACCTGGAGCTACGCATGGGCATCTACCGCGCGGCACTCGTCGCTATACCGGCACATCCGTCGGGTGTGGGGGCAGGGACGCTCTATCTTCGACACCTGTTGCCCGAGACGATACTTCATGCGCACAATATCGTCCTGCAATATGCTCTTGAGCGGGGATGGCTCGCCGCGCTGGCGTTCCTGTTGGCCGTGTTGCTGGTGTATCGTACAGATAAGAGCAGGCCTGACAAGACCGGCGCCTGCATCATGACTGGGGTGAGCGCGCTGTTTCTCTATGGCCTGTGGGACTACTTGTTCTTTTCGCAACGGTTGTATCTGCTTTTCATCGCGATGCTGATTGTGGCATACATCCGGATGGCGAATCCTGCAAGACCATCAGCCAGAGATGATGAGCAGCGCGTGTCAGCACAACACGTTCAGGTCCTGATACCGGCGTATAATGAGGAGCAATGTATCGGAGCGACGGTGCGAGCGTGGCAGGCGGTCGGTGATGTCATCGTCGCTGACAGCGGCAGCAGCGACGGGACAGCGGCGGTGGCACGGGATGCTGGCGCGCGGGTGGTTGCCTGCGGGCGTGGTAAAGGCAGGGCTGTCAGGAAGCTGCTGCAAGAGGCAGGAGCGGTGAACATCCTAGTGGACGCCGACGGGGCGTTTTCTCCTGAGGACGGCGAGATGATGCTCGCGCAGCTCAGAGGTGGTGCTGCTGATATGGTCATCGGCAGACGTGAGGATCGCGACGCGCACAACAGCGATAACGTGGTCGTGCGTCGCCTCGGCGCGAAGTGGTATCAGTGTCTGTATCATTGGCGCACAGGCAGGGATGATGATTTCCTCTGCGGGCTGCGGGCGTTCAACCACAAGGTGGCGGCTCTGCCGTTGGTGAGCACTGGCTTTGGCATCGATACCGAGATGGCCCTGTTCGCGCATGAGGCGGGTTTGCGCGTGCTGTCGCAACCCGTGACGCTGCGGGCGCGCTCGGCAGGCGAGCAGAAATCGAATGTCTGGAACGTCGGTCCTGTGGCTTTATGGCATCTCCTGTTCAGTTGAGTCATGTACTGTCCAGATGGTTCTTGCGCTTCTCATGACGGGCTTCTATTGCGTGCTTTGCCGGGTGCTTCTCAGAAGGAAGCGAGCGTGACGCAGTCCGTCCCGCAACGGATGCAGCTTTGATCGGGTGGCGCGTCTTCGGTACTGTATCGGGACCTCGATGATGCGCGTGTCGCATGCTGCGGCCTTTGCCAGCAGCTCGATGGCGAATTCCATGCCGGTCTCCTTCAGGTGCAGCTTGCTGAGCAAGTCCGCCTTGATGACGCGCAGGCCGCAGTGGGTGTCGGACAAGGGCGTGGCTAGGGACGCTCGATATTTGCGGTTGAACCATGCGGTGAAGAATCGATTGCCGACACGGCGGGTCAGGCCCATGGCTCCTGGCTGCATGCGGCCGTGAAAGCGCGAGCCCAGCACCAGATCCGCGTGGTAATCGGTTCTGGCCTTGAGCATGTGGGGAATATCTTCCGGGTCATATGTTCCGTCGGCGTCCATCATGACGATGACGCGACCCTTCGCGTGCGGCAGCGCTTGCAGATACGCTGCGCCATAGCCACGCAGGCAGTGGCTGATGACTTTTGCGCCACACGAGCGGGCGATGCTTGCCGAATGGTCTTTGCTTGAGTCCGAGACGATTATCTCGTGGCTCATCCCCTTCAGGGCGCTGCGGATGCCTTTGATGCACGCGCCGATGGTCGTCTGCTCATCGCGGCAGGGAAGGATGATGGTGACTGCGGGCATGAGTGATGATGGGATGGGTGGGTTTAAGAAATTTGTTGCTGGTTCTCGGATTATGCGCAGGTATGCATGCGCTCTTGAGCGCAGTTGGCCCTCGCTGTGGTCTTTCAGAAATGGTGTACGTAGTACGGAATTGGAGCGGATTCGAGAAATGATAGATTAAAATGGGGCGGACGGAATTTGAATCCGTGACACCACGGTCTTCAGCCGTGTGCTCTCCCAGGCTGAGCTACCGCCCCGGGAAAAACAGGCCGTAACCTAAAAGACGTCTTCCTCAGACTCTTCGTCCAGGGCAGCGTCTGGCTCTGGCGCGGATGCGGCAGACCCATCGTCATCACCTTCGAGTACTTCTAGCTTGCCGAACCTGCCTGTGGACAGCTGAGCCTTTCCCTGCCACTCGCCTACCCAACCATTGGTTATCTTGATTCTCTGACCTACCTTGATCTGATCGACCTGGTCGTTCCAGAGCGTCAGCGCAATCTCGCCAGTGTCGTCCTTAAGGGTGCCATTCGCCAGGCGCAGCTCGCGGCCGTACTTGTTTATGGTCTTGGGTTCTGTGACTTCGGTCACGGTCGCGATAAGCTCTACTTTTCCAGTATTCGGTTTGAGGTCCTTGATTGCCATGGGCTGGCGGACTCGGGCAGCATATATAATATTATCGGTGGTTTTTTCGCAGGTTTTGCAGTATCCGTCGCATTGGGTCTTACCAGGGCGTTTCGCCGTTTCTCGTGGTCTCTGCTCTTCGTTGGCAAAGCTTATAAGGCCTACCGCAGTATCCCGGGCCATGGCACAGGAAAACGCGGGCAAGGGCGCAAGTGATAGCACTGTGGGCGCTGTTGAGGGAAGCAAGGCAGAGCGCATCGATGATGGCATGGTCGGCAAGGGCTCTGGCATCTCCGGCGGCCTTCGCAGGACCCATACGTGCGGTGATCTGCGTAATACTGACGACGGTTCCGCTGTTGTCCTGAATGGCTGGGTTCACACGCGCCGTGACCATGGTGGTGTCATCTTCATCGACCTTCGCGACCGCTATGGGTTCACACAGGTCGTGTTCAATCCTGGCACAGACTTCTTTTCCCAAGCAGAGAAGCTTCGGCGCGAGGATGTCATCGCGGTCCAGGGGCTTGTCAGGCCGCGCCCGGATGGCATGATAAATCCTCACCTCACGACCGGTGAGATTGAAGTGCTCGCAGAAGCGCTCGTCATCCTGAACAAGGCGGAAGTCCCTCCGCTGGAAGTCGACGACCGCGTGGACGCTTCGGAGGACATGCGCCTGCAATACCGATATCTCGACCTGCGCAGGCCAAAGGTGGCAGGCGCCCTGCAGCTTCGCCACAGGATTGTGTCGTCTGTCCGGGATTTTTTCAATCAGGGAGGGTTCCTTGACATCGAGACCCCCATACTCTGTCGCAGCACGCCTGAAGGCGCACGCGACTACCTGGTCCCTTCGAGGGTGCATCCTGGCAAGTTCTACGCGTTGCCACAGAGCCCGCAGCTCTACAAGCAGAGTCTTATGATATCAGGGCTTGACCGCTACTATCAGATAGCCAAGTGCTTTCGCGACGAGGACCTTCGCGCTGACCGTCAGCCTGAATTCACCCAGATCGACGTCGAGATGAGCTTTGTGGATTCCGATGATGTCCTTTCGGTCATGGAACACCTGATGGCCAAGCTCTGGAAGGAGGTCCTTGGTGTGGATCTGCACCTGCCGTTCCCACGGTACACGTTCCAGGATGTCATGGAGACCTATGGCACAGACAAGCCAGATTTGCGTTATGGCCTGAAACTGGTCGATGTCACCTCGCTGGTCAAGAGCTGCTCCTTTCAGGTATTCTCCAGCAACGATGTCCGGATGCTGCGGGTTCCTGGTGGCGGGAAGTTCTCGCGCAATGACGTCGATGGTCTTATCGCCTTCGCCCAGCAGCAGGGTGCAAAGGGTCTTGCCTGGATGAAATCCGAGAATGGCACGCTCACCGGCAGCATCACCAAGTATTTCTCTCCTGAAGAGCTGATCGCGCTACGCGCGGCGGCGCCCGCGGATGATGGGCAGGGATCTGTTGCGCAGGGATATGCGTCACCAGGGGGCGCGTCGGATGCCGGGGTCAGCGCAGGTGTCAAGGATGGCGACCTTCTGCTCTTCATGGCGGGACCTGACAGCAGAAAGAATTGCACCTACCTGGGCAAGGTCAGGCAGCGCGTGGCCGAGATGCTGGGACTGATTCCCGTCGTCACTAATGAAAAGGAAACCTCATGGAATTTCTCCTGGACAACTGATTTTCCGCTCTTTGAGTATAGCGAGGAAGAGAATCGGTATATGGCTATGCACCATCCGTTCACGAGCCCGATGCTCGAGGATATGCACTTGCTCGACGAGCAGCCGGGCAAGGTGCGCAGCAAAGCATACGATCTCATCCTCAATGGCAATGAGCTCGGTGGCGGCAGCATCAGGATCCACGAGCGAGCGGTGCAGCAGCGCATGTTCCGGGCGCTGGGCATAAGCGACGCGCAGGCGCAGGAGAAATTCGGTTTCCTGCTCGAGGCATTGACCTATGGCGCACCTCCACACGGAGGCATCGCGTTTGGATTGGATAGACTTTGCACGCTCATGGGTGGCTACACCAGCATACGGGATGTCATCGCGTTTCCCAAGACAAAGACTGCTGAGTCATTGATGGACGGCTCGCCCGGCGCTGTTGATGACGCGCAGCTCAAGGAGCTGCATATCGGGCTGTCTGCTGAGGCGAAGGCGGCGAAGGCCGCGATGCAGGCGAAGAAGTGAGCACGAGATGAGCGCGGCTAAGTGAGTATGACGCGGGCGCGAAGCGATCGCGCGTCCTTTCTGCGTCCTTTCTTCTTGCATATCTTCACTCTTCTTCGTCAGTACCTGCAGCTTCCATGAACCGCAGCCATGAACCGCAGCAAACCTTATAAGGCAGCGGTGTCAAAATAACCTTATGGAGATAGTGTATCACACTCTGGGAGGCATCGGCCTTCTGCTCATCACTATAGGCATCATCACCCACAAGCGGCTCACGCAGGATGTCCTGTACCTGGTAGGTGGCATCCTCCTGGAGATCTACAGCCTGTACATCCGCGATAACATCTTCATCATCCTGCAGCTCGTCTTCATCCTCGCGGCGCTCGTCGACCTGGTGGTGCGCCACCCGGCCAGGGCAAAAGGCAGGGCGACACAGAAGCGCCAGAGAGGATGATTCGCTGGTTATCTCTCTTCGGCAAGATAATATCATAATAATCCGGTAAGAACAAAGAGGTGCATGACATGTTACACAAGAACAAGGAATACTTCTCCAGTCCGACCAAGACCTCAATCGAGGTCAAGAAAGAGATCACCGAGGGATTCAAGATACTCAACAGCATCGACAGGCCACTCGTCACCATCTTCGGCAGTCACATCACGCCAAAATCGCATGCAGACTACAAGCATGCGTATCGCCTGGGAAAGACCCTGGCAAAGAAGGGCTATGCGGTCGCCACCGGCGGCGGCCCGGGCATCATGGAAGCGGCCAACCGCGGCGCATTTGACGCAGGCGCCCCTAGCGTCGGACTGCGGGCGGCATTGCTCAAGCAGGAAGTCGTCGACGGCAACTGCCACACGCACGACATGGGATTCGTGTTCATGTTCGTGCGACGCTTCATGCTCAGCATCAAGAGCGAGGCGCTCATCTTCTATCCGGGCGGTTATGGCACGCTCAACGAGCTCTTCGAGTTCACGGTGCTGATACAGACCGGCATGACCGACAAGGTCCCGCTCATCCTCGTGAACAAGGATTTCTGGAAGGGTATGCAGAGTTGGCTCACCAAGGGCAAGAACACGTTCTATCATGACGCCAAGAAGGACTTCGGGCTGCTGTCGAGCGCTGATACGGTGCAGGACGTGATGCGGCTGCTACCCGCCATCGAGTAGCGCAACAGTGCCATAAACGCTTTTGCGGACGTACGCGCCGCCAAAAAACATATAAGCCGCAAGGCAGTCCAGCACTACCGTGGACGTCACGACTGATACTATCAGGCATATCGCCAAACTGGCAAGGCTTTCGCTGACAGAGGCAGAGGTCGAAGCGTTCGTCCCACAGTTCCAGGAGATCCTGGGTCTTTTCGCCGAGCTGGACGCGGTCGATGTCTCTGAAGCAGCTCCTAGCTTCCACGCGCTGCAGCTTGGCGAGGCGCTCGCTGATGATGCTCCTGAAGCTTGCCTTTCACAGGAGCAGGCGCTCTCGCTCACGCCTCACAGGCAGGATGGCTATTTCAAAGGCCCGAAGGTGGTCTGATGGTCCGCGCCGGTCCTGATAAGGAGGGTTCTTCGGAAGCGCCTGTGCAAAGAGGGGCGTTGCCTGTCGCCGCTTTTGTCGCGCAGGTGAATGCCTGCGCTGTCGATGTCGTCGCCCACACCGAGCAGGCGCTCACAGAGCTTGCGGCCCTTGATGAACAGCACCATTTCTTCACGGTCATGACTCCAGAGCTCGCGCGAGCGCAGGCCCAAGCAGTCACAGCGAAGATCGCGCAGGGCTGGAAAGGCAGGCTCGCTGGCGTTCCGCTGTCGGTCAAGGACTGTCTCTGTGTCGAGGGCGTGCTTTCGCAGGCAGGAAGCAAGGCGCTGGAAGGATACGCGCCAGTGTTTTCGGCCACAGCTGTCCAGCGCTGCATCGACGAAGGCGCTATCATCGTCGGCAAGACATCGCAGGATGAGTTCGGCTTTGGCAGCTTCTCCACTAACGTCGGTATCGGTTTTGCTGTTCCCACGAATCCGCATGATCCGTCGCGCGCGTGCGGCGGCAGCAGCGGCGGCAGCGCTGGTGTGACGGCGCTTACCAGACTGCCGCACCTCTCCATCGCGGAGAGCACAGGCGGCAGCATCGCTAGTCCTGCGAGCTTCTGCGGCGTCGCAGGGTTGTGCCCGACCTACGGGCAGGTCTCGCGCTACGGTCTTCTGGATTACGCGAATTCACTGGATAAGATAGGCAGCATGGGCAAGAGCGTCGATGACGCGGCATTGCTGCTGTCGGTCATGGCAGGGCATGATACGAAGGACAGCACGTCGCTGCCTGACGCGGGGTTCGACTACTCTGCTATCGCGTCGACGCGCGCTGCCGATGGATTGTCCCCTGTGGAAGGATTGCGCATCGGAGTGCTCGCTGATTTCTTCGGAGAAGGAGTGCTGCCAGAAGTGCGAGAGCACGTGCAGCGCGCGGCGCAGCAGCTTGCTGACGCCGGAGCGCGCCTGAAAAGTGTTTCACTTCCACTCACGGCAAAGCAGGGCGTCGGCGCCTACTACATGACCGCGGTCACAGAAGCGTCAACGAATCTCGCCAAATACTGCGGCATCCGCTATGGCCATGCCCCTGCGCTCTCTGTGGACGAGGATTTCAACGCGTCCTTCACCCGGGCGCGCAGCGAGTCCTTCGGCACGGAAGCCAAGCGGCGCATCATGCTGGGAACATTCGCTCGCATGGCGGGCTACCGCGACGCCTACTACATACGCGCCGCGAAAGTGCGTACGCTCATCCTGCGCGAGTATGAAGAGGCATTCAGCAAGGTCGATGTGCTGCTCTGCCCCACCATGCCGGTGCTGCCTCCTCGCTTTGATGAGATAGCCAAGCTCACACCCTTGCAGAATTATCTCATGGACATCATGACGGTCGGGCCGAATCTCGCAGGGCTGCCGCACTTGTCTGTGCCTTGCGGGTGGGTCGCTGCGGACGCGGGCAGGGGCTCTGCTGTAGGCGGCGCTGGTGGGAGCGATACGGTGTTCCTGCCTGTCGGCTGTATGCTCATATCGCCGCACAAGCGAGAAGACGTGCTTGTGCAGGCAGGGCGCATTATCCGCCCCGCGCCAGCGCTGGCCAAGGGTGATGAATCATGAGCGCGCAATCGCATTCTCCGGGCGATCACGGCGGCCACGGTGGCTCCAGCGTCTCTGGCGGCTCCGACGGTCCCCCTGGCAAACCTGCATTCACGACGCCCATTGTCATAGGGCTCGAGATACACGCTGAGCTCAAGACCAAGACCAAGCTGTTCTGCCGCTGCCCGACCGGGAGCGCGACAGCTGACGGCAAGGGCGCTGTCGATGGGTCGGAATCGCCCAACACACGCACCTGCCCTATCTGCCTTGGCATGCCTGGCAGCAAGCCCGTGCTCAACAAGCTGGCGCTGCAGCATGGCCTGTTGCTCTCGCTCGCGTGCAACTGCGAGATAGCGCCAACGCTCGTGTTCTCGCGCAAATCCTACTTCTATCCTGACCTCGCCAAGAACTATCAGATAACCCAGTACGAGCTTCCCCTGGGCAGCGACGGAAAAGTGGTGGTGGGCGGCAAGCCCGTCGGCATCACGCGCGTGCACCTGGAGGAGGATCCCGCCTCGCTGGTGCACCCCTCCGGTGTCGGTGGCTCGCGCTTCGTGCTCATCGACTACAACCGCAGCGGCAATCCGCTGGCGGAGATTGTGAGCGCACCGGATATGGCGTCGCCGGCAGAGGCGCGCGATTTTTTGAACTGGTTGCTCACGACGCTGGATTACCTGGGTATCTTCGCGAAGGACGCTATCATCAAGGCGGACGCGAATGTGAGCATCAAGGAGAGCGGGTATACCCGTGTCGAGATAAAGAATATCACAGGATTCAAGGAGATAGAGCGCGCCCTTGCCTATGAGGCCGAGCGGCAGCGCAAGGATGTCGATGGCGTGGTGCAGGAGACGCGCTCATGGGACGCGCTGGCCGGCGTGACGCGCAGCATGCGCACCAAGGAGACTGAGCAGGACTATGGATACATCATCGACACGGACCTTGTGCCCATCGCCATCACCACCGAGATGATACAGCAGGCGCGAGAGCTGCTGCCTGAGCTTGCGGACGCGAAAGAGCAGCGCTACCTCGCCCTGGGCGTAGGCGAGACTGACGCACGCGTTATCAGCCAGGACAAGGAGCTTGCCCGTGTGTTCGAGCTGGCGGCGGCCAAGGTCGAGCCTGTGCTGGTCGGCAAGTGGGTGCGACGGGAGTTGGCTCGCGTCGCTAACTATAACTCCCTTTGTGTCGGAGACATCGACACCACGCAATTCATCGCGTTGCTTGAACTCCTGTCGGAGCGCAAGGTCACTGAGACCACGGCGCAAAGGCTGCTTGAAGAGCTCGGCGCCGGCAGCTTTGATGTGCGCGGTCGCGTGGCGGCTGACGGGCTCGGCGTGGTCGCTGACGCTGGGGCGCTTGAGGGGATGTGCAAGGAGGCCATCGCAGAAGCGCCGCAGGCTGTCTCGGAGTATCGCGCGGGGGAAGAGAAGGCGCTCAACTTCATCATCGGCATCGTGATGCGCAAGAGCAAGGGCAAGGCCGAGCCGAAACTGGTGAAAGAGCATTTGCACGCACTGCTTTCTGCATGAGCATTCAGTGGTCTACTATGGTTGTCCACTATTATGATGGAGCGGTTTTCTATTATGATAGCGCGCTCTGCTTTGGAACTTTTCTGTTCTGAGCAATCTTGTATTTTCTACTTGTTGCCGAAATAGAAGATCTTATCCACCGCAACGTCTTCAGGCGTGAATCCATCGCGACTGCGAATATCCTTCTTATCCTGAGCAGGCTGGACTGGTTGCTGTGGCGCGGGTTGCGACGCGTGTTGGGGTGCAGGGGGAGTCTGCTGCACTGGCGGCTGATAGGTGGGTTGAGCGGGCGCGTATTGCGGCGCGGGTTGCTGGTGGGGCTGCGCGATTGCCTGGGCCGCCTTATGGCGCTCCAGCTCCTCTTTCATGAAGATGTGATGGTATTCTATGGTCTGCTGAAGCTTTTCAAGCCTCGCGCCTATCTGCGCGTGCTCTCCTGAATCTGATGGCTGGCTCTGCTTAGCGTCCTTGACGTTTTGCAGCTCGATTCGCGCTGCTGCGAGGTCATTCGCCAGACTCGCGACGCGCTTGTCCAGGTTCGCGATGGCCTTGAGAATCTGATCCAGGGGCTGGTCCTGCTTTTCTTCAGGAATGTCCATCATTGTGCGGGCGCGTTTCTCCGCGTCAGCGCGGCTTCCGGCAGCGCCTGAGCGCATCAGGTCTCCGACCAGCGCCTCGAATTTCTGCAATGTCTCGTAATCCATGCGTTGCCTGAACACGATGGATTATAAAAGTGTTGTGGATGGTGCTTTTATTGGCGTTCAAATTCGGTTAGTGTGGTAGTCCCTGCGTGGTTGTGCCATGTGTGGTCACGCGGCCGCCTGTTTTTCATTGCATATTCATTGCATATGTTTGCTCTATGGCTGTTCCAGCAGCTGCCTGGCGGCGGCGTTCATCCTTGCCTCAAAGTCACTGACCGTCTCGCCCTCATTGCGGCTGACCGCGAGCGCGTCCATCAACGCGAGTATCTGCTTCGTATCCCAATCCAGGCCTGCCCTGCGTCCCTGTTCCAGATGTTCCTTGATGACGGCCTGCTCCACGTCGGGTACTCCTGGCGCGATGCTCATCTGCTCTTCGTCGTCCTGCTGCATGCCGCTGGTGTTGCGCATGACGAAGTGCGCGCCATCGGCGTAGCATTCCTGCATGATGTCATTGAGTGCTATGTCTGCGATGGAGCCGGACTGGAGCTTTCCGCGCAGGCGGATGGTCACGATGGTGCGGATGAGCTCTGTGTGAAGCTGATTTTGGATTGCGCTGTGGGCCTCTGCGGGTGTCATGTTGGTCACGTCGACCTTGACATTGTGGACATTATAGACGCTGATGGGATGCCACGTCACTTCCTGGTGTGTACCGTCCCAGGTGACGACGTTGACGCCGCCAATCACGTCCTCGAGCTCTGAGAAATTATTCGGGAACGTGGGTCCTGGGTAGGCTATGGTGGCGTGAGCGCCATGGGATGGCAGCTTCTCTGTCTTCACGATATGCACGTGGCCGCCGGCGTAGTAGTGGAAGGCGCGGGGGAGGAGCGAGACAGGCGCTGCCGGCAGGTGCTGCTCGTCCCTGCTCTTGAGCTCCTCGAGCGCAGTGTGGAAGGCGAAGACCTTGTAGCCTTGCAGGGATTCCAGCGGCTCGCGGTCAAGGTCTTCGTAGTAGCGCTTATCGAGCATGCCGCGTCTGCCCAGGATGCCTGTCAGCCACGCGCCGCTCTTGTCCTGGATTGGCTTTAGTCGGAGCTTTCCGTCGATGATTGTTCCCTTGGTGAGGTTCGTCAGGAGGCCTGCTTCTTCGAGCACGTGCAGGATGCTCTTGCCTGTGGGCGAATAATCATGGCTGCCTGCTATGGCGTAGACGCGGATGTCTGATTCGCGGAGTTTGCGCAGTTCAGTTGTCGCGTCTTTCAGTGCGTCCAATGGCGGCAGCGAGGTATTGAAGAGATCGCCCGCGATGATGATGAAATCCGGCGCCTGCTGGCGGCAGAATGTCATGGCTTTCTGGAACGCTTCCATGTTGGCCTTGCGCATCCTTGGATCGCGCCAGCCGCCCACATGGCAGTCGGCGAGGTGGCAGAAGCGGATGGGGGCGGAAGGGGTCTTTCTGACGATGGGGCCTGGCGTGGCGGAGGATGCAGCCAGGTCTGATGGTGTTCCTTTCGCGTCTTGCTTGGTTGCATCACTCGCTTCCTGCATAATGCGGGGAAAGACGGACGAGTATTAAAGTGTGGTGACCTGGCCTGATGGGTTGCGCCTCTTTTTGTACGCATTGGCGATTCCCTCTCCAGCAATTTTTATAAATGCGCCGCACTCCCGGCAGCGGATGGCTGTGAAATCGTCTGGGAAGCCGACGCGTAAGGGTCCTGGCGGCGCTTCTCGCAAGGCGTCAGGTACGGCATCCAGGCGCTCTGCCGGCGGTCCGCGCATCGTCATCGTCATGCCAGGATACAACTGCGAAAAGACTGTCGAAGGCGTGTTCTCTCGCATCCCCGCCGGGGTCATGAAGCAGCTGCACGCAATTGTTGTCGTCAATGACGGCAGCAAAGATGCGACGGCCAAGGTCCTGAAGACGCTAGCCAAGAAGTATGCCAAGATCAAAATCCTAATGCATCCGGTCAATAAGGGCTATGGCGCCGCGCAGAAGACTGGCTTTTCAGAAGCAGTGCGCATGAACGCGGATGTCGCTGTCCTGCTGCACTCTGACGGTCAATATCCGCCGGAGATGCTCTCTGATATGATCACTCCCATGACAACGGGCAGGGCTGACGTTGTGCTGGGCTCACGTATCAAGGGCGGGCAGGCGATAGCCGGCGGCATGCCTCGCTACAAATACTTCGGCAATCGCGCCCTGACCATCCTTGAGAACCTCTGCTATGGCATGCGCGTGTCTGAGTATCATAGCGGCTACATGGGCTACAGCAAGAAAGCGCTCTCTGAGATATCTTTCCTGAAGCTGTCAGATACCTTCCACTTCGATGGCGAGATGCTGCTCATGAGCGGCAAGCGCGGGCTGCGCATCGAAGAGGTGCCTATCGTCGCACGCTACGCGGACGAGAAGAGCCACCTGCGACCAATCAAGTACGGTATGGACGTGCTGCGCATCATCATGCGCAACTTCATGGGGAAGTATGATTTCTGACTGAGGGGTGTGGGGGTGTAAGGGGTGCTCGTTATGGCCCGGCTTATCATTGCCTGCTTTCCTGCATTTCTTGTTTTCCTGCATTTTTTGCTTTCCTCTATTGCCTGCTGTCTGGTATAGCTTACTCTTTCTGATATTTTAATCACTATGCAGAGATAAACTTATAAACGTGTCAGGGATTGCTGGCCGCATGGACCCTCGTCGCATGAGTCGAAGGGAGCTGCTGGCCGCATTAGGGGCTGTTGCAGGATTCAGTCTGCTGCCCGGCGACAGCAGGCAGCGGCCCAAGGGCAATGCTGGTGCTGCTGGCGATGCCGGGACTGCCGGTCCTGCTGACCTTGCGTCAGGATCCGCTGACATGGCATCGCCCGGATACGGGCGCGCTCAGCTGACGCGCGAGCAGGCGCCCTACTTTCTCACTGAGCGGCCTTCGCTGGATGGCGTCCCTGATCCAGATCTCTCTTTTCTTGAGCGCTTCGCCAAGTATGGATATTCGCGCATGGACGCATTGACGTCGGGGATGGAGACGTTCATGGATGACAGCGTTCCTGTCACGGCGTTCATCCCGGATGAGCTTCCCCGGTACCTTGATGATGTTGCCATGGATGCCACCTTTCGGCGCTTTCCAGGGGCTGACATCATTGTTCCCTCGCAGACCAGAAGCAGGATGCGCGTCGTCACTGACACAGACTTCGGCGCCGCGTATTCGCGATACTGCGCGTGGGCTATTGCCTTCCTGCTCAATCAGGAAGGCATGGACCATATCGCCTGGCCAGCGGTCAACTGGGGCATCGGGCCTTCAGGCGAGAGCGCTGCTGGCGTCGGGGGCATCCCCGGGCATGTCGGGCAATTCTATGGCATAGAATACGCAGTTGGGATGGATGTCACGCGCGCTGACCAGACACGGGTGCAGGCACAGACCATTGTCATCGACCCTGCCAGTGGCGGGCATTACTACGGCGGCATCCCTTGCGTCGAAGGAAGCGCAGTGACCTATGATTTTTCCCATGCGTATATTTTCGCAGGCACCACAGCGCGTCCTGAGGTCGCTCTGGGCGCACCTTTCAGCGAAGCATTGCCGTTTGCCCTGTGCAAGGCATATGAGCGTTTCTATGAGCAGCGCGGACTCGCGCCGAGACAGATGGTGGAAAGCCAGCAGGAGCTAGGTCTCTATGCTGAAGCGCTGGAGGAATCCATCAGCGCGGTCATGGTAGATCGTGTCGCGTCCCGGTTCGGGCTCAGCGTTGATATCGAAGCGAACATCACGCGCATGGGCGCGATGGGGCAGTATCGGCTGCTGCCGATGTTCCACGACCATGTGCTCAAGGACGGCCTTGCCAAGACCCTGCGCTGGGTTCGTGATGATCCTTCTTCCTATTTCGCGCACGCTGCAAAACCTTTATAATGCGCGGGGCTTGCCGCAGGGGCACATGGTTGTTGAGGGGGGCTTGGAAGGGACGTCTGATGCAGGAGCTGCCGATAGTGCCGCTGCTGCGCAAGCGAACGCAGGTTCAGTCACTGCGAGCGCTGCTGCGGGTCCAGTCACTGCGAGCGCCGCTTCAGCCAAGACGCACCCTGTTTTTGCTGCGCGCACAAACGCATCCCAGCACTCTGCTGAGCGCGCATCGGACGCACATCCCTCACCCGGGGATTCTCATCGCTCAGGGAGCACGCTTTTACCCATCGCGAAGATAGCGCTGCTGGTGCTCATGGCTGTGTGGTTGTTCTCTGCCACGCACAAGGATCTATCGGACATCAAGAGCTATGACTTTCGCTGGTACGAGTGCGTCAGGTATCTGGAAGCAGGAGAGCTCTACATGGGCCACATCGGCTGCGAGCAGGGGCCCTTCATCTACTGGTGGGGGCACTGGCACAAGACGCTGTACGGCGACCCTGCACAGCAGCGCTTCCACCGGGGCATGCTCGCATCCAACATCGTGGTCAATATCCTTCTGCTGGGCATGATCCTGTATGCGATGCGCAGGAAGACCGGCTATCGCGACTACTTCCTGCCCATCGCGTTGTATCTCACGCTTATCTTCAGCTTCGGCATAGGCACCATCGCGCACCTGCTCGCAGCGTTCCTGTTCTTCGCCGGCTACTTCGCCTGGACATTCGGCAGGCTGCGCGGCAAGAACGCGATGGATGGCGGAGCTGCGGGCGCGCTGTTAGGGTTGCTCGGCGGCATCCTCATGGCGCTCTCGTTTTTGGCAAAGTCGACGGCGCTTGTTCTCTTCGCGCTCGTGTGGCTGCATGATGCTTTCGCATCCGGTGCGCTGCGGGTGCGCGAGGGCACGCTTGGCGTGTCGCGCAGGCGGATAGTGCCTCTGGCGTGGCTGGCCATCGGATTCTTCAGTGTCATCCTGCTGACCTGGGTGCGCTACCCGCATATGTTCGTCTACAGCTTATTCCTGCACTTCTCGCTCACCACGGCGCGCAGCTTCGGCAGCACGGTCGTGGTGGCCTTATTCTCTTTGCAGGTGCGAAACTACTTCGTGCACGCGCTGGTGCTCGGATGCCTCTACCTCTGGTGGAAGACAAGGAAGCTGCCCTACCTGATATCTTCACTGGCGCTGGGGGCCACCGTGTTCTCGCTGCTCAAGAACGGCATCTGGGTCGCGGGCTACCTGAAGGCGTACATCTACACGGTGGCGGTCTATTGCTTCACGGTGTGGGCGCTTATCGCCGCTGTCTCTGACGGGCCACGATACATCAAGCATTTCAAGCGGCTGTATCCCGCGTTCCTCATCGCGCTGCTCATCTGGCCCGGCTACGTCGATACGCCATGGCAGAGCTGGATAGACAACACAGTCTTTCACGACAACGCGCGGCAGCAGCGCATCGTTGCGCTGCAGCGTCTCATCGATGATGCGGGGATGCAGGCCGCGCCCTCGCAGGACAAGGTGCTCTTTGAGTACCTGAGCGCCAAGGAGCTGGACGCTCGGTACAAGGGACAGCGGGTGCCGTGGCGTACTGACGCTGATGGCAGGGCAGCTGTAGGGGCAGTGGACGTTCCCAGCCATGACCTCATCGGCGAGGGCGCGTTCTATGACCCTACCGCGGCAGAGCCGCTGCGACGCATGCTCGGCCCGCTCGTCGATGAGTGGGAGCGCAATCATCCGGTGGACTTGTCGGCCGTGGGCGTGGACTGGGTCGCTGATGGCATCGCCAAAAAATCGTATGGATTAATCATTGTAGGTCCTCCGGTGTGGACGGTCATGACCGAGATACTGCAGAAGCGACCCGAGGTGTTCGGTGGCTATTGCCAAGTGCTCGTGCCTGACGTCACCTACTTCGGCAGGGCAGGCCAGCACTTCCGCCAGTATGTGTTCGCCAATGAGAGCGACTGTCCGCTCATGGCGCAAGGGCTTGCGCAGTATTACCAACAACACTACGCTGAGGTATGCGACGCTGACCAGTGGGTGGCCAACAACATCGTCGGCGGAGTGCTGGCACAGGACGGCATACAGGTGCCGCAGTGCAGCTCCGGAGCCGACCTTCTCACCGATCCCTCAGAGAGCAGCGCGCTCATGGGACAGGCATGGCATGTCGGCGCTGTTGACTGGGGAAAAGAAGGCAGGTATCTTCTCGGATTGGTGGCTATCTTCGCTGTCTTCTGGCTATGGCCACAAACTGGAAAGCGAAAAGACCCTGATGCAGACGGGGAAGAAGCGCGCTGAGCTGGTAGATGGGGTAGAAGATATGGCCGTCCCTGAATGAGGGGTGCATGACCGGCAGCGGCGCGGGCGTTGGGGTGACGGATTCTATGACGAGGTCGGCGTCACGCAGGAGACGCAGGAACGTCTTTTTCGTGAACCAGCGCATGTGCGTCCTGTCCATGATGCCTTTATCAGCATACTCCCACCTGCCCAAGAGCAGGTTCAGGCGTATCCAGAGGTGGGCGGTGTTCGGGACGCTGATGATGATGCTGCCTTGGGGTTTCAGGGCCTTTATGGCGCGGCGCAGGACCTGCTCAGGATTGCGCAGGTGCTCGAGCACGTCAGCGATGATGATGGCATCGTAGGAGCCAGTGAATGTATGTGTCTCTATATTGGCGTGGATGGCTTTTTTCAGGCAGTGCTTCGCTTTTGCCGCGGCTTTGGCATGGCCTTCGATTCCTGTCACCATACAGCCCTTGTCTCGCTGCAGAATCGCGCCTAACGCACCATCCCAGCAGCCGATGTCCAGGACATGGGATGACGGTGGGATGCTGCGCAGGATGACGCTGTGGCTGCTGTACGGGTCTGGCTTGATCGCATAGTCTGCGCTGGCTGATTGAGCGGGCATGGGTGTGGGGATGCGGGAGTGGAATAAAAGGGTTGCTGCCAGCATGATGGGGGGCTACTCTCGAGCAAGGAGCAGGTGCTTAATCAGCGTGATATCGGTTCTCATGTGGCGCAGCTCTCCGTTGATGCCGCTGATGTCCTGCTCTGTCCTCACCAGCCGGCGGTTCATGGGATGCAGATAGAAGTGCCACGCCCCGAACAGCACGATGCCCGTGCCGACGGCCCACTCAAACTCCAGAGGCACACCGAACGCGCTGAACAGCGGGTCCTTGGTGAGCATGCCCACAATCAGGAATGACGACGCGGCCAGGAGCAGAGGCATGGGCTCGCGCTTGAGGAAGTAGAGCAGCCGGGGGATGGCTATCAATGCCCAGAATATGGTGAGCAAGAGCATGGTAGTGATGGATTGATAGTGGTATGTTACTGTTGCGCGAAGGACAGTAGATAGGAAAGTGCAAAAGTGGGAACTGAACGGAAAATAGCATCATTAGAAGGCTTAAACTCTTCATTTTCAAGATATGGTAGTGCGAGAGTCTTCTGTTTTCTCCTGTAATGTTGAATCATCCCATAAACTCTCCTCATTTTTTGATTATCATCCCTCCACAGTTTCTTTCTTTGCCTTTCTGGTTCTGGATTACTTTATTTTCATAAGAATCTTTAATTTCTCTAGTTGAAGCCAATCTTGATTGTTTAATTAACTCATAAGTTTGAGTATTTGTGCTTATACCAATAAGTATTCTTATTACCCTTCTCATTTGTTATAAATGTTACATCTTCGCTCATTTTCACACCACCAGTAAAAATACCCATAAAGGTATCTTTACAATATTATCTTCTAAATCAAACTCGTCTTTAGTAATTATAATCCCAAAAGGAGAATCTTTTTCTTTAATAAATCCATTAATGGCCTCAATACTTTCCCTCGGGACTTTACTCCTATATTTTGATTCAATAGGGATAAGCTTTCTTTTAATTGGAAGAACAAAATCAATTTCCTTGCTATTTTTCCAATAAAATATTTCTGGCTCAGGTCCAGGTTCTATATTAAATTTTAATCTTATTAAATGATCAAAAATAATGCTTTCAGCAACAATCCCCAATTCAGTAAAATCTTTTGATAAAGTATCATCTAAATAATCAACAACAGCATTTCTTATGCCTGCATCAAGAACATAAATCTTATCCTGTTTCCTTATTCTTGCTTTTCTGCTTTGGGAATAAAATTCAGAGCTTTTAATTAAATAGGCCTTGGTCAAATATTTAAGATAATCTTTTAGGGTCGGTCTTTGTATATCAAGCACTTTTGCAGTTTTATTAATGTTAAAGTTAGTTCCTGAACTCTTAGCCAGTAATTTAAATAAATCTTCCAGAACCTTAGGATTTCTGATTTTAAAATATCTTACTATATCTTTAAAGAAAATTAATTTAATTTTATCTCTGATACTTTCACTTATTCTATTATAGTCATTAATATCTAAAAATTCGGGGTAACCTCCCATTATCAAATATCTGTTTAATTCTATTTCTATTTTATTTCTGTTAGGAGTCATAGATCCAATTAGCTCTTTTAAGGTCTGATGAAATATTTTAACATCTTTCTCTTGAACAGCCTTAACCAAAGACTCTTTTAGGTTCGTTTTAATTCCAGTATAATCATCACTTACTATAGCTCTATATCTCAAAACTTCTGAAAACTTCAAAGGCATCATAACAGAAGTTTTTATTCTACCAAGTAAAGATTCTTCTGTTCCTTTATTAATCCATATTGAAGAAGAACCAGATATAATAAACTTTAAATTATACCCTAGATCATACCAGTTCTTGAGTATTTTCTCCCAATGGGGCAATTCTTGTATTTCATCTAAGAATAAATAACAAGACTCTTTTAAACTGTCTAAAGGGCTTTTAAGTATATATGTAGAATAAACTTCTAAAACATCTTTTAACTCAGCCCCTCCAGTATTGAGCTCAACTTCATCAGTAGAGAGATATAATATTCTTTTAGGGGCTATTTTGGAGTCTAGTAGCTCCTGAATTAGTTGGTGTATAAGTATAGTCTTCCCAACTCTTCTAGGACCTATAATAGAAACTATCTCTCTCCTTTCTAATTCTCGTTTAATTATATAATAGTCTCCCCTCTTAAAAGAACTTGTTTTTGATTGAGGAATTGGTTTGTCTCCCCACCAAGGATTATATTTATTCAAGACCCTTAACACTTCAGTTTCTGGAATTTCCATGATGTATATTGTACTATTCAACGTTTTATAAACTTTTGTATTATATGTTATACAGGTTAAATGTATTTTATACTATACAAAGATTTATATATAAGTGTATATTATATTATACATAAATAGACAGAGTATCAAAAACGATTCTCCGCAAAGATCCTCTCTCCTGATAATAGAGTCCGTTATGAACCCTACAATAGAAGAAATAAGAAGAGAACTTAATAAGACTTTTGAGTCTGTAGTGAGAAATGGGTTAAAACATCTTCTATACTTAAGAAATTAAACTTAGGCTTAGTAGAACAAATACCCTATTTTCAGTATGTTTATACAATCTTTGGGTTTTAGTTAATATTTGTGTGTCTCTTACTTTGTATGGCAGATTGTCAGAAAAGCCAATTATTACTTCTAAACTGTTTGCAGTTGTTCTTTACAAAGTCGCTTTTGAAGATCCTCCAACGTGATGGTTAATTCTATTAGTTATAGAATTGTTCTAGTTGGAACTCTCTCGTTTTCTAGTTATTTCTCTTACATTGTAACTTAAGTTTTGAACTTCTCTAAAATTCTCTTGAAACCCAGTGAGAACTAAGGATAAAATATTATAAATAGAGCTGTCCTACCTACTAAATTAGTTTACTTTCCTATCTACTGAAGGATTCCGGAAGATCTGCGGGTATGTTGAGGGTATCAGGAGTAACTCTTGCGGTGGTGAAGGGTTCTGGCGTCTGTTGCCACCCGTGGTGGTATGTTTATGCTGGTTGACTCCTATGGCTCTGTCCTGAATCTCATTTGACTATGCCAGCAGCGGGCTTCGGCGGCGTTTTCACCAGTGACGGATTGACATCCCCGAAGGGGGCATCCCCCTGTCAATGCGCAACATGCAACACATCAGCCTTTGCAATTGCTGCTGGCTGGACTCTTAGGACAGAGCCGTCTTCTATATTTGCTCACTGCTCATCCTTATGATACAGCATTAGGAACGTGATGATGTCTTTTTCATAGTGATACGCGAGACGATATGGTCCTATCTTGAGTTCCCTTGTGTCTTTGCGGCCATAACGCATGGGCTTTCCCGACAATGGATCACTGATGGCTTTTTCCACCTGCTGCTTTACTTGTTGCTTCAGACGCTTATCGCGTATCTTCCTGACGGCCTTCAGGAACCCAGGATGGTGCTCTATGCTCAACATGCGCGCAATTCCTCAAGGAAATCATCCTTCGTCGCTGTCTTGAATTTTCCTTTGTCGTGCTCCTGCCATGCCTGCTCCACCTGC
>MNWW01000027.1:0-5496 GCA_001871415.1 Candidatus Woesearchaeota archaeon CG1_02_57_44
AGCGAGGTGCTGCGCGAATACACAGGGACCGTCAACAGCCAGCAGTATCTGATGGGTCTGCTGTGGGACACCACCGGCAGCATGGACGATCCTGCCGACGGCCCGTTCAGCGCACTCCCTGACGGACGCTACGGCATCAACATCACAGCGCGCGACAATGTCAACCGCACCGGCAATGCCATCGCCTACACCTGGGTAGACAGGACCCTGCCGAATCTCACGGACAACAGCAGCGCCCTGGGCTGGCTCAGCCATAACGCGAGCGTGCTCATCAACGCATCTGACACGTACTTCAATACCACGCGCTGGTGCGTGCACAATGTCAGCGATGGACCTTGCGTCCCGGCGAGCCCCAGCAGCCGCTCCGGCGTAGAGGTCAATCTCACCTGCGAGCCCCAGCGTGTCTGCCAGCTCGGGATCAGCTACACAGCGCAGGATCACGCAGGCAACAATGCCAGCGTCACCGAGACCTCGATGTTCCAGCTCGCCATCGGTATGGCCATCAGCAACGACACCATCATCAACAGTTCCATCGTCGTCAACAGCAGCATCAACAGCAGCGAGATATGGAACAGCACTATAGACAACAGCACCATAGACAACAGCACCATCAACCAGAGTACCGGCAACCAGAGCTGGATAAACCACAGCACCATCTGGAACTCCACCATCACCAACAGCACCATACAGAACAGCAGCACCTACGACAGCACCATCAACCAAAGCCAGCTCGCCGACAGCACCATCACCGACAGCACCATAGACAACAGCACGGTCTGGCAGAGCACCATCAACCAGAGCGATATCGACAGCAGCTGGATCAACCACAGCACGCTCTGGAACAGCACCATCACCAACAGCACCAAGATCAACAGCAGCGTCATCAGGAGCGTCAACAGCTTCAGCATCATCCATCACAGCGAGGAGATAGACAGCAGCATAACCTGGTGCGATGTATCGGGCAGCATCATCAATACCTCGAGCACCAACCAATCGGGCAGCAGGGGATGCACCATCGTGGACAGCGCCCTGCACGAGACCACGCTTCGCGGCGGCAGCGTCACCAACAGCTTCATTGACCCGAGCATCATCGTGGACAGCACGATCACGGACAGCGTCATCACCAACAGCACGGTCAGGTACAGCACCGTGGAGAACGCCACGCTCATCACCATGGATGTCTTTGAGGCGGGCATCACCGGCGATATCCTCTCCAGCGGACGCGTCACCTACCACAATCAGACATACTATGCGCCGTACGCGCTCAGCGCCATCTACGCGGGCAACAACCCCAGCACCATCGGCACGCTCGCGGTGAACAAGAGCATCCTTCGCAACGGAGACATGGTGCTGATAACCTTCAGCAGCGGCGCAGTAGTCCAGAACGTCACGCTGAATGCCTCTGGCCTCGGCGGCGGCATGCTGCGGCTCAATGATACCGGTCAGGGATGGGACATCGCCAAAGACGACGGCATCTACACAAGCGCTCCCATCACGGTCAGCGCGTCAGAGCCCAACGCCACCATCACGGCGCGCGTCATCGACGGCTTGGGCAACAGCTGGCAGGCGAACCTGACCGTGCCTGTCGACAACACCGCACCAGGGTTCCTGAGCACCCGCGTCGCCTATCCGAGCAACCAGAGCTACGCGACAGAAGGCCAGACCGTCACGGTCACGATCGAGACAGGGGCGGCAGACATCAGCTCAGCGCTGCTGGACTGCCGGTCATTGGGCGCGGGCGTCACTACCCTCTCGGCATCCCCCTCGGACAACGGCAACTGGTCATCCCAGTGCACGCTCACCAACACCTCGCAGGCCGGCAGCATCAACATCACCGCTAACCTCACGGATCTCGCCGGCAACCGCAATGGCACGGCCATCACCATCATCCTGGACAGCGAAGCGCCAGAGGCGCCCGGCGACCTGCAGGTCGCTGACGCTCCCTACGACACGGACGGCACCGTGAGCCTGACCTGGGCGCCGTCCAGCAGCAGCGATGTCGTCTCCTACAATGTCTATCGCTCGGATGTGACCCCGGTGCAGATAATAGCGGGCAACCTGCTCAAGACCTCCACGACCAACAGCACCACGGACAGCGCATCATCCGGCACCTACTACTGGGCGATCACCGCGCTGGACAGCGCGGGCCTGGAATCCGCGGCGAGCAATGAGGCCAACACCACCATCACCAGCGCGTCCCCCCGGATACAGGACATCCAGGTGAGATATCCGGGAAGCCAGAGCAAGGCCAAGAATGGCGATACCGTCAGGGTGATGGCGACGGTGACCGCGTCTGTGGAGCTGGCGAACGTGACGGTCAATGCCAGCGGCATCGCCAGCATCACCGACCAAGGCATCTTCAGCGCCTACGACTATGGCACGCTGGGCGATGACGTGCTCGGCGATGATGTCTATACGGCCAGCATCACACTCAACGGCACCAGCGGCACGGCCAATGCCAGCGTCTCCATCACGGCCAATGACACGGCATCGCTCACCACGACCAGGAACATGACAGTCCTCTACGATAACATAGCGCCGAATGTAACGGTCCTCGTGGTGTCCAGCGGCGCCACGGGATTCTCCCAGACACACGAGAACTACACCGCCAGCCGCACTGTCACCGTGCAGGCCAATTACACTGATGACTCAGGCATCCTGACCTGCGCGTTCGCCAATGAGGATGGCAGCTTCACGGCAGAGGAATCCTGCACCAGCGCCAAGGACTGGCTGCTCTCAGCAGGTGACGGGGAGAAGACCGTGTTCGTGCGCGTGATGGATGTGGCCGGCAACAACGCGACCGCTAATGACACCATCATCCTCAACCAGACCGGCGTGGGCCTCGATGTCACACCGCCAAGCGCGCCCACGGTCCTGGACGATGGCCACTACACCAACGGCAACAGCTCCCTGCATTTCACCTGGTCAGGAGCGTCCGACCACGAATCAGACCTGCTGCACCTGCCCCTCACGTACCGCTACCGGCTGTATGACACCAATGGCAGCTGGATACACTCCAGCTGGCAGGACGGCCAGAGCGCCGCAGCGGTCACGATCACGACGGACCTTGAGAACGGCCATAACTATACGCTCGCGGTGCAGGCCATCAACAGCGTCGGGCTCAACAGCAGCACGGCCTGGTCTGATGGCATCATCGTGGATATCGATCCGCCCTTCGCGCCCACGCTCAGCAGCCCGACGCACCCGACAGAGACCAACTGGACCAATGCCAATGAGCCCCTCTTCCTGTTCAACAGCTCCGATGCCACGAGCAGCATCGCTGCCTACAGCTATCTGCTCGACCAGTCCGCGCTCACGACGCCAGACCTGATACCTGAGCAGGGCAGCAACATCACTTTCGCGGCTGTTGATGACGGCATCTACTACTTCCATGTCATGGCACGCGACAATGCCAGCAACTGGGGGAGCGCCAGCCACTACACCATCCGCGTTGACACGAGCGCACCGAGCATCCCGCAGATGAATGGCAGCGTCTTTGCCAACACCACGAATGTCACCATCACCTGGTTCGCGTCATCAGACATCTCGGGCATCGCCGGCTACTATCTGGAAGTGGGCAGCACATCAGGAGGTAATGACACGTTCGCGGCTGACGTGGACAATGTCACGAGCTACAATGTCGACCTTTCCGCTGCCGGTGACTACTTCGCGCGCGTCAAGGCGCGAAACGGCGCGGGCATCTGGAGCGCGTGGAGCAGCAGTGTCTCAGCCATCGCGGATACCACCGCTCCCGCGCCCTGGTCCATCAAGCCGAATGCCACGGTCGTGTCGCGCAGCGTCATCATCGTCGCCAAGACGACGGAGAACGCGACGTGCTACCAGAAGCGCGACATCTTCGCGTACACCAACTTCACGATCACCGGCACTACCTACCATGAGGTGCGTGTCACTGTGGAGAACCTGAGCCAGGAATACACGTACTCAATCAAGTGCGTCGATGCTGTCGGCAACGCCAATGTCAGCACCATCGCCTTCACGCCTGAGTCCACCTCGCCTGACGCGGTCACGGTGGCCAATGTCACGGGCTATGTCGGACAGCTCGCGAGATTCAATATCACGGTCAGTGCCAGCGGAGCAGGACTCGGCGAGATACCTGCCAGCAGCATGAATGTGACGCTCAATGGCCTGCTCGTACCTGACGACTCGTTTGAGGACCTCGGCAATGGTCGCTACCAGGTCGCGTTCACGCTGCCCGCTGTGGCGGGCGAATATACCCTGAAAGTGTCTGCTCTGGGGGTCTCTGGCAGCGCCACTGCCACAGTGGGCGATCTGCTGCTCACGGTCAGCCTCGCCGGCGCAGGGGCTACCGCTGACGCAGCACGCGCCAAGACCGTCTATGGGACGCTCGGAGCGAGCCAGGTCGGTGTCGCGACCGACAGCCCGACGGCCTCGGGCAATGCCACGGGCGGCTCGTTCTTGCTGAGCGCGAATGCTGCTGACTCCACGGACAGCAGGATGTATGTGTTCATGACCAGCCCGGGAGCGCCTGTGGAGCAGCGCGAATCATACCTGCGCTCACGCACGTTCGCGACGCAGGACAAGCCCAGCTTCGGCAGGGCCATGGATGGACCAGTAGATGTGCAGGTACGCCTTGCATATGACGATGTGAGCATCATTGGCACGGACACGCTGGAGACCGGAAGGCACACGCTCATCATCCGCAACCTTGGCTTTAATCGCACGACCAACAAGACCATGATAGAGATCAGGAGCCGATAATGGTGCGCAAACTTGTGCAGGCAGGGGGATGTGCCAGCTGCGCTCGAGATCACCCTGGCAGTGGACTGATGATGCGCACAGGTGAACGCTGATGTGGGATTCCATTATTCCCTTCTTTTTGATTGTCACGGTCAGCTTCGCGGTCATGGAGAAGGGCAATATCTTATCTGATCGCAAGAAGCACGCTGTCGTGGCCATACTGCTCGCGCTCATCGTGGTGATGCCCCACGCCGCCGGGTTGTATCTAGGCACGTGGGATCCTGTCAACTTCCTCAACCTCCTGCTTCCGTTCGTAGCCCTGCTGCTTGTAGGCCTCTTCTGCCTGCTGCTGCTCATCGGACCTTGGGGACCGAAGGTGGACTACAAGCTGCTGCTCGCTATCATCATCGGCATCGAGCTCGTCATCCCTGACTCGCTCATCTGGGGCAGCATCCTCGCCAAGTACGCGCCGGAAAGCGCGCGTGTCATCTGGGCGCAGGTGAAAGGGTTTCTGATAGCGCTTCTTGTCTTTCTGCTGCTCATCTGGTATATCACCCGGGATCCTCCGGCGCGTGGGGATAGTGCTGGTAAAGAGAAAAACAATTAAAGCGCAGGAGCCGTAATACCTGCATGCATCATCGCAAGGGCCAGTTCTACTTGTTCACCGCGGTCATACTCATCGGGCTTGCCGCCGCTCTCGCGATAACGGTGCAAAAGCCAAAGGTCATGGACAGAAGCTTCGAATTGCTGTCAGATAACTTCCTGCAGGAAGCGCCG
>MNWW01000027.1:5510-5858 GCA_001871415.1 Candidatus Woesearchaeota archaeon CG1_02_57_44
GCAGGTAGTCTCCAGCGCAAGGCATGATGATACTGATGTTCTCATCAGGTTCCGCAATTTCTCAGATATGTACCTTGATTACGCGCGCAGCGTGGACTCGCAATTCGGCATGGTCACCACGCTGCAGGTGGATGGGCGGATGCTGGTGGTCAATTACCTTGGCGATGCCGCGCAGGTGACGCTGGAAGGCACTGATGTTATTGAAAGTCGCAATGGCACGCTTGCCTGAGGACTAGGTTCTTGCTACGACCTCCTCATTGATTTATGGTATGGAATGACAAAAATCCGCCACTCGACGCTAACCGCGGCCTGAAGGCCGCTGTATTGCCGCGCCTCGTCATTGCAGGC
>MNWW01000035.1 GCA_001871415.1 Candidatus Woesearchaeota archaeon CG1_02_57_44
AATGCCTGACATAGACTTTGGTGATGCGAAAAGCACGGTCGCGGTGGTCACCTTATGGTCTGATAGGACCAAGCTCATGCCAAAGCTGCAGGGCAAGTACCATATCATCGGCAATCTCTACAGCAGCAATGGCATCAACTACATGCTGCAGACCCTGCTTGCGTTCCCAAGCATCCGATACCTGATTGTCTGGGGCTTCTCCCTCACCAAGTCCGATGCTGACCTGGTCACGCTTTGGACTGAGGGTGTGGAGAAGGGCAAGATTCCGGGCACGAAGATTAGCATCCTGCTGGACCCTGAGCGCGTCGACCTGGTGCGAAAGAATGTGCGCATCGTGGACCTGCGCGGCAGGCCATCGACAGAGATAGCCAAGGCAATTGACGCGCTGCCAGCGATGGAGTCATGGGGAGAGCCCCTGCACGTGTCGCTGATGCCAGAATCCGTGGTCGAGACCATCCCCAGCCCCTTGTCAGGCCATCACATCTATGAGGAGTCGGTCTTCGGCGCGTGGGTGAAATCGCTCAATTACATCATGAAGTTCGGCAATATGAAAGAGTCAGAGTATGGCATCCGGCAGAAGGAATACAACAATCTGATGGTCACTATCGGCAAGAACTATGATTTCATCGAGTATGGCTTCAAGGAGCAGTTCACTGCCGATGAGCTGCAGGAGTATGCTGATTCCCTGATGTCGGCAGACAAGCAGCCCGGCCTCTCCTATACCTACGGCGAGCGGCTCATGGACTATCGTGGCAATGATCAGATAGCGTATATCATCAGCAAGCTTGGCGCATCGCCCAACAGTCGAAGGGCAGTCGCAGTGCTCTGGGACCCGCTCATCGATCAGGAGCAGCCGCACGGTCCGTGCCTGAATTTCATCTCCTTTAACATCCACAACGACGAGCTCTTCGCCTCCATCGTGTTCCGCAGCCATGACCTGTTCAAGGCATGGCCCAAGAACGTGCTGGGTCTCATGCGATTGCAGCGGCATGTGGTGGACCGCATCAACGAGCGGCATGGTATGCGTCTGAAGCCGGGCAGGTTCACGGTTATCAGTATCTCCGCGCACATCTATGAGCAGGACTTCGCGGATGCCAAGGCAGTGGTTGATCAGCATCTCTCCATCATCCAGCGCCTGAATGTGGACCCGAAAGGATTGTTCGTGGTCGATATAGAGACCGGCACTATCCGTGTCGAGTATCGCAGCAATGCCGGCGAATTATTGCAGGTCTTCGAGGGCAAGAACGGCGAGGACCTCTATCAGCAGATAGCCAACAATGACATCTTCTCCTTCTTCGTGCACTCTGCCTACCTTGGCTATCAGATAAGCAAGGCAGAGTCCTGCCTCAATGACGGCAGGCCCTACGTGCAGGACGCGGCGCCTGATAGCTGACGCTTGATGGAAGCGTCATGATAAAGCACCTTGCGCGCGCACTGACCGGTAAGTCGCGCTTCAGCTCATGCGGCTTTGGCGCGGTGCGTGAGCTGCATCTCGGTCTCAAACAGGCTCAGGATGTGGGTCTGCATATCGCGCTCATCATGGCGCGCCTTGCTCACTTCCGCGACAACTGTTTTCATATGCTCTGCAGGGAACCCTTCCTTCTCCAGCTGGGCAAGGATCTGCTCGTCACGCCTGACCTCATCATGGATGAGGTATGCCTCAACGACCACAGCGTCGAATTCAGCGTGCCAGATCTCCTTGGAGCTGCGAAGGATGAGCTCTGCTTCCTGGCGCAGTTCCTCCACCAGTCTTCGCAACTCTTGCAGGGTCTGATCGGAGATCGGGTGAAGGCCGCTTTCCACATGTTTGATGACCTTCTCTATCTTATGGCTGAGTCTTGATATGACGCGCATATTCTTGCCGATGTTGTACTCTGCGCCCGCCAAATCCCGCACTGTCTGCAGCTCTCCCATGTTGACCCCCTCACTGAGGTGGGCTACTCCTTGCTTGGACAGGCTGTCCTTGACGTCAATGTATGCCTTTGCCGCGAAGTCGCGCAGTGTCGCCATGGCCTGGTTGGTCGTGGCGTGCGCCTGGCGCACGAGCGTTACTGCTTCCTTTGCTTGCCGGGAATTGGCAGGCTCTGCGCGGGCAGTATCTTGTTCCAATGCCGCGAGCTTGACCGAGAGCGTGTTGATGTGTCCCTCGATGTTATGCATCTCGCGCGCGCCGTCCTGCATCACGATGTTCATGTCATGCTCCAGTCGCTTGAGCCGTTCGTGCCTGCGATGGATGGCCCGCGTGGTCTCCTGCACATTGCCGTCATTGATCGCCTGCTTGATGGCCTCGTTGTCATGCAGCAGCACGTCGGTCATGGAATCAACATGCATGACCCGTCGGCGGTCACGGACAGCAAGGCTCCTGCTCAGGAAGTCCGGGGTCCATAAGCGAAACCTGTTTGCGATATATCCCATCATGCATCACCTGTTGTATTGATTGTTTCCTGTATCAGTGTGAGTGTCATCTTCTGCCGCGCCGTCTGCCGCCGCCTTGACCTCTGTTAGGTTGGCTGCCTCCTGAGCGGCGGATATTTTCAACTGCTTGGACTCTTCGGTCCCTTTGCCTCTCCATGAGATAGTCTGGGCTAGCAGCGCCACTGACGCCAAGCTGCTCACGCATCTGTCTGTCCCACTGGTCGAGCGTTTCAAGCTCCTGCCCCAGCGCTTCTAGCTGCGCCTCCAGTTCCTGCACGAAGGTGGCGACCTTCTCGATAGCGACGCACGCCTGCTCTGCTACCTGCTTGACATTGCCGCGATGCTTGGGGTGCACCATCTGTGTATCAGTGAGCTGTAATGTGTCTTCCAGGTGTTCTATATGGCCTTCAAGCTCTGCGATGCGTGTGAGTATCTGGCGGAGACGATCATTGCGCTGTTCAATCATGGTTATGCGCTGCTCGGCCAATACCAGGTGAGCTTCGTCTGCTTGGTTCGCGATATCTTGGTAGTGCCCAAGGGAATCCTGCAATGCATCTAAGTTAGTCTCGATGTGCTGACGCATCTCACTGAAGAATCCCACGAGTTGGTGAAGGTTCCTGAAGACCTGCTCATGCGTACGGATGAGATTGCGCAGTGCAGCTCTCTCTTTGCCAGCGAATTCCGCAGCCTCAAAGGTGCCATGCTTGTCAAGATGCTCCTGGAACTGTCGTGCGCCATCGGCGAGCTTTGCTACCTCCACCTGCACCGAGGCAATCAGCCGCTTCTCCTCCCTGATGATTTGTGTCTCTTTGTCAAAGTCAAGACCGGTGGCATCGACATCAGCGTCGATGCGTCGTCGTGTATCATACTCGTCGTCAGCGAACGCATCAAGCACCTGGATTGGCACGCTGGTCCTACCGATGAGCTCGTTGTGATGATAGATATATATCTCCACATGGTCGCCGTTCCATTGATTTGTTCTTCCCCAAGTGGCCATTTCCTTCGTGAGGGTCATCTGGAATGAACTTCCTACCACAGGTGAGGGCATTGATTCAAAAAATATGGGCTGTGTCGGTTGTCGTTGATCATTGACCATCGCGGCTGCCATATACGCAAGGCTTCCCGCTGGAGCGTCAGGCTTCATCGTGAACTCCGCGGACTCACCTACTATTATCTGTGAAGGGCCCTCGATAACAATCGGTTCCTGAGTGGCTTGCCTAGATGGAATCTCCACATCCAGGTGTCCGAGCGCATACATTGTCCCCTTGCCTGCGACGAAGAAGAACAATGTCACCCGCGGTTCATCTCCAACATCAGGGATGGTGATGCTCAGGTCGCATGCGTCATTGGAAGGTCCTTCGCCTGCGACAGCGACCTTGGGTTCGAGGTCTATCCCCGGTAGCTGTCCCTTCGGCTTCCAGACGCATATCAACTGATCAGGATAGATTATACCTCCGGGCCATGAAGCCTTGACCCTGATGGTGGCCTCAGCGTTGTTACGCTCAGCAGGCTCAATTTGAGTGAATTTCAGACTCCGGGGGAATATCCTGATTTGCACGGGCTTGAGTACCTCTGCACCGATAGTCACCTTGAGCAGAACCTCCCCCGCAAGCACAGGTGTATCTTCATCATAAAATCCGACCCATTTATCCCCCATAAATTCAATCCTTAATAGACGATCGACGCCCTGAACCTCTACAGTAGCGGTCGGCGGATGCTCAGTGTCAAACGGTTCCGCACTGAACGCGAATGCGGGAGTTCCTCTGCTGTTCTCTGTATAATTGAAATCCGAGTAACTAATGCTGTACTTTGTACTGTAGTGTGCATCCTCTCCGGAGCCGCCTCCATCTCCACCAGATCCAGCTCCTCCGCTGCCAGAATCGCCACCTCCTGTTTGTCCATCGCCACCTTCGCCGCCAGTGTCATCGCCCCAGTCCCATGGAACGTCGATTGCGCGGATGGTTTTCCAATTTTGTATTTCCCGGCGCTGGAACCGAAGGTTGCCCTGTGTTTGTTGCCTGGCTACAGCTAAATCCACATTTTGCCATTCATTGTACCGTCCCATATCTAACGTGACGACATAGACTCTGGTTCCAGTGCCTTCCGATTGTGGATAATGGGTGAGTGGATAATTATAACGGCATCCCTCGAAATCGATGGAGAATCGCCAACCCTCAGGAAATGTGCCGTTGAATTTTAGCTCAACCTCTATTTGACCATCTACCCTACCTGGTGGATCCAGGCAAGTGAACTCTGTGATGGTGAAGGCCTGTCCATCTTCATCCTCGATGAGCGGAATCCGGATAGGACGAGATACGAGCGCATCGCCCACTGCTGGATGATACGTCACTTGCAGCTGCATCCTGCTGACAAGTTCGTGTGAGAGCCCCTCAATGCCGTCTGTATCAAAAGTGAAGTAGCAGGTGCCATGAGTTGCATCGATTCTATTGGTTGTGATCTCTCTCACTTCATCATCCCACATGATGGTCGCTTGGATCTGTTCAGCAGATGTTGGGTCCTCAACGCCATCGGGGATAGTCGCGCCGCAGACAATGCTCAGCGTGGTTCCCTCAATACGCGCTCCTTGTCCGTCCGCGAACGTGAGGGTTAGCTCGCCTCCGGCAGGGCGTGGCTTCACCGTGATGGTTGGATTGCCACCGTCAATGGAGATCTCACCACTGCTATTGATGATCTGCAACGTATGCTCTCCCACCTGCTCATCCTCTGTTGCACGGATGAGGATAGTGCCTGTTGTCGCTCCGTCGGGCCAGTCAATATCTCCCATGAGGCTTGTACCCTCGAGTTGCCAAGACAATCTCTCACCATCTGCTTTGCTTCCTCTGGATGCTTCGACAGTGATGGTGCGCGCAGCACCGCCGACGACAATGTCTTCATCAGGCACGCTGACCTTGAGCACAAGCGCTCCAGACTCGACCGTAATGGTCTCATCACCGGTGATATCCACTGGTTGGCTCGCGACAGTAACGCTGATGTCGTGTGTCCCCTCAGTCAGTCCAGATACCGTGACAATTACGTCATCAGAGTCGTCGATGTCGCTTTCTCCCTGCTTACCATCGATTTCGACCGTGGTCTTGCTCCCCGACAGTGCTTCGTGAGCTCTTGTGGGCAGCGTGATGGTGATGGTGGCATCCTGCCCTTCGGTGATGGAGGGCGCGCTGACCTGTACCTGGACAGGGGGAATATCCACCGGTTGCTGCACTAGAGAGTATCCATCCTCTTCCAATCGCAATAATGCATTCATTAAAAGCGGCAGGATGTTTCTGGTCCTGAATGTCCATGCTTGCCTGGTTTCGATCTCCGGTCGAGGGTCCTGCAATACCAGCGAGTAAACATCGCCATCATTGTCCTCTAGCGACACAAGCAGATGGTCAGGATTAATGCCAATGAGCCGTTCTGTCGTGAATGTCAGCTGGACTATCTGTCCATCACCTGCCAGTCGTTCGACATTGATGGCATCTAAACTCAGCCGCAATTGCAAGTCCCTGCAATCCTGGCTGGCGCTCCTGCCACGCTCGACTTCCTCAGTCACGGTCACCCGCAGACGGCGGCCGTCCCATCCGTCATTAACAGCAGTCTGCATGGCATCAGAAGGTATGAGCAGCGCCTCGCCGGGATTCAGGATGAGCTCATTTCCGTAAAGCCCCATAGCGCCTTGGTCGATTTGAGCAAGCGTTCCATGTTCGTTGCCATCTTCATTGATGGCGACGATGGTGCAGGAGAGATCATCTGCCCGGAGAGGATCGCCTGTCCACTGGATATTGACTGTTTTTTCTCCCGGTTCGAGCAGCTCATCAGCATCCACGATATGGATGCTCATAGTCCCTCTCGGGCTGAGTACTTCGATGCTGGTGATTCCTGTGGAATCTACTTGCACGGGCTGATTGCGCTCCAACACTTCTAGGCGATGGCTTCCGACGAATTCAGGGCCGAATGGGCCGATGGTTATCGCAAACTCGTCTACGTCAGTGGGCCAGGTGAATGGCTGCTCAAATACTTGAGTGCGCAGGTCGCGGATGTCCCTGTCTATCAGCACTCTGTTTTGGATCTCACCACGTACATGCCTGATCGGATGATACCGGAACCGTATACAATAGTCTGTATCATATCTCTCTCCTATAGATGACACTTTCAAGGTAATGGACCCGTCGATGACAGTGGTGTTCCCTGCATCAGCTTGGATGCGCACGCGGAAGGCATCATGCCCGTGCGGGTCAAAGCCATGCCAATGCCATTTTAATCTGCCGTCCGCAGGGTCGATAAGCTCTCTGCCGATGAACACATACTCGCGCCCATTGCTGAACGCCCCTGGATCAAGGTCGATATCGTGGCCCTCAGTGATCAACTGACTGCCATCATGTCCTGGAAGTACGCGACCTCCTAGACTATCAGCCGCTGCTCTGGGATCCCTTCGTTCAAGCCCACGGGCTGGCTCATCGCCGCTGGTGAGATGCTTCCTTGCTCTCTCTACCGCAGGCGCGAGCACAATAGCATAGTGGAACTGATCAGTCATATGTGGATTCTCACCCCACGTCCTGATCCTGTAGTACTGACCGTTGGTCTCCTATTGCGCGGTGGATGCCTGGAGATCCAGTTGATATCGACATCCTGATTGGCCGTCCTGGGTCCGAGGGTTGTCCTGACCTCCACCTGGAATTCAGCGCGCTCCCAGCCAGCAGCGATGCCTAGCGACGATACGGGAATGGTCAGGGTCCTTCTCTCTGCTGAAGTACCCGATAAGGTCGTTCGGGTTTCATGCCACCTATTCGGGACCGGTAATCTGACTCCCAGCCGCATCTTGCTGGGTTTTGTTCTGATAATGGCTTGCAGATGGCTTGGGTCATACCCCAGCCCATCCTCAAGGATAGTCGCGATGGTGATATCCCCTGGCGTAGCTGCGTTTATCGCCATGGGATCAGGCACCTCGATGCTGAAGGTGCCTGCGTCAGCACCGTTGATATCCACCCGTGTGCTGTCAGTCTGCCAGTTGGGGTTGCCGTCTGTAGCCACGCCGCAGGTGATGGTCACGTGGTTCCAGATGTGAAGGATGCCCAGTTCCTGTGTCGTGACATCGACTTCGCAATAGGTCGGTGTTGCGCCAGCATTCACTGACTTCCTGAGCGTGTTGCCGTTCCTGGCGCTAATCTCGACCTGGTCTCCAGTAATGACGCAACGCTCTGCGCGTATGCGCATGGTAAGCGTGGTCGCGGTCCCAGGGGTGACCGCGATGCGGGGTGGTCCGCTGACGTGAATCTTCGCGTTGCTGTTGCTCGTGCCTGCGGGCAGGAACTCGATGATTCTGCTGCCTGATCGTGTATCAGGTGTCCTGACCGTTATCCTCATGCGTCCATCGGTGACATGCAGGTCGGCTTCTGCGTTCATCGTGAAGTCCATGGTTCGCGTTGGAGATCCTGACACATCGACAGAAAAGGTGCCCAGCAATGGGCGTCGGCCCCAGCGAGGAAAATGCTCTGCCTCGATGGTATAGGTGCCTGATGGCAGAAGGCTGGTACTGCCGTCGGGTTCGACATGAAGGTGTACTGGTGTCGTGCCTGTGGAATCCATTGGTATCTGGTCGGCCGCGGTCACCGTGATGCCATGGTCCCCTACATCATCCCAATTAAGGGTTATCTTCTTCGTGGCGGTCTCGGTGCGCTTGGCAGAGTCGGTCTGCACGCTGACCGTGATGGTGGTCTTTCT
>MNWW01000021.1 GCA_001871415.1 Candidatus Woesearchaeota archaeon CG1_02_57_44
CGAGCGAAGCGAGCGCTGTCCTTGTTCTGGATCGACCATCTTGTTAAGAGGGTCGTTCGGGGTCCCCGGCAGCCGCCCCATTTTTTCCTCGTTCTTGCACATTCTTGCGGACCGGCCAGCCGAGCGAAGCGAGCGCTGTCCTTGTTCTGGATCGACCATCTTGTTAAGAGGGTCGTTCGGGGTCCCCGGCAGCCGCCCAACCAACGGATACCCCTGCCTTCAGGCCGAGGAGGAGGTCATTGGAAAAATTCTGCCAAATTTAGATACTCTATTACTATGCTATTGCTTTTCCGCACGGCAATGCAATATCATCTGATAAAAAAATCAAAAATTATAAACTAATTAAAAAACTTATAAAATTAACAAAATCGTGACTAAAAATGACTAACTCAAACATGGCACTTGTAGTATTCCAAAGCAAAAAAATACGTAGAACTTGGTTCAAGGATGAGTGGTATTATTCTTTGGTTGATATAGTGCAAGCTCTGACAGATAGTGTTAATTCTACTGATTATCTTAAAAAGCTTAGAAAAAGAGATTCTGAGCTTGGGAGCTACCTAGGGACAAATTGTCCCCATGTAGAAATGCTTACTGAAACTGGCAAGATGAGAAAGACTCTTGCAGGAAACACTCAGGACGCTTTCAGGCTTATCCAGTCCATTCCGAGTAAGAATGCTGAGCCATTTAAGAGGTGGCTTGCAAGGGTTGGAAAAGAGCGAATTGACGAAATTGAGAATCCTGAGCTTGCTCAAGAACGGATGAAGGAGATTTATTCTGCAAAAGGCTATCCTAAAGACTGGATTGATAAGCGATTACGGGGTATTGCCATACGGCAAAACTTGACAGATGAATGGAAAGAAAGAGGCATTGAAGAGAAAAGAGACTTTGCAATCCTTACAGCAGAGATTTCCAAAGCGACATTCGGGATGACGCCTTCAGAATACAAAAAGTTCAAGAATCTGCCAAAACAGTCAAAAGCAAACCTGAGAGATCACATGGACGACTTGGAGCTAATTTTCACGATGCTTGGCGAACGAATAACTACCGAACTTTCTCAACAAGAAAAACCAGAAACTTTTGATAAAAGCAAAGATATTGCCAAAAGAGGCGGAAAAGTAGCAGGTAACGCAAGAATTGACGCTGAAAAAGAACTCGCCAGACCAGTCAGTACAAAGCACAACTATCTTTCTGCTACTGATAAAAAGAAGCTTAAAGAACTTAAATAGTAAAATTTTCGGTTTTAACAGCCTTATCTGAACATCCTTATATTAACATCTACAGGTTGAACGGAACACAGCATCCGCAAGATTTATAAACGAACCCTGTTTTGCGGGGAAGTAAGCCCGAGTCGAAAGGCGTTCCCAGGGCGGACAATTCTGGGAATGTTCTTCGCGGATTCTGGTGACGTCAAAAACAATTACGGCAAGAACCATGGCAGAATACAGGCACCTCGTACGCATTGCCAACACAGACCTCAAAGGCGAGCGCATCATCGGTATCGCTCTCACCGGCATCAAGGGCGTCGGTCCCAGATTCGCCAAGGCGGTCTGCATCGCGGCAGGTATCGAGACTGGCAAGAAGACTGGCGAGCTCACTGACACGGAAGTCAAGCAGCTCGAGAAAGTGATTCTCAACGCGGACATGAACCTTCCCAAGTGGATGTTCAACCGCAGGAAAGACCCGGAAGATGGCCTGGATAAGCACCTCATCACCAACCAACTCGTGTTCGCCAAGGATACTGACCTGCGCGACATGAAGAAGCTCAAGAACTATCGCGGTATGCGTCACGCATTCGGCCTGCCATCACGAGGGCAGCGCACCCGCTCTAATTTCAGGAAGAACAAGGGCAAGTCCCTTGGTGTGAAGAGGAAGGCATAACATGGGAGATCCACGAAGACTCAGGAAGGCATACGCTCGTCCGGCGCGGCCCTGGCACTCAGGACGCATTGAGGAAGAGAAAGCGTTGCTTCGTGAATACGGCCTGAAAAACAAACAGGAAATCTATAAGGCTGAGACCACAATCAGGAATATCCAGCGTCAGGCAAAGCGCCTTGTCGCAGGTACAGGGCCACAGATTGAGCGCGAGACCCGGCAATTGCTGGACAGACTCACCCGCTACGGCATGCTCAAGCCAGGCCAGGACCTCGAAGATGTCCTGAACCTGACCAGCAAGAATCTCATGGAGCGCAGGCTGCAGACCATATTATTCCGGCAGCACAAGACGACCACCATGAAGCAGGCGCGTCAGGCCATCACGCATGGTCATGTGCAGGTCGCAGGTAAGAAGGTCTCTGTCCCCAGCTATATGGTTCCTGTCATCGAAGAATCCCAGCTTTCTGTCATCGGACTGACTGTGGCGGTCCCTGTCGAGGTCAAGGCGGTTCCTCCAAAGCAAGCCGCAAAGGAGGAGTCTGAGAAGGATGCGTCTGCTGGCACTGAGGCAAAAGCTTCTGAGCCCGAGGAGAAGGTCGATCCAAAGAACGATACCAGATCCGCTAGCAAGGACTCTGGCAAGGACGCGAAGCCTGCCAATAAAGAGTCTCCTAAGAAGGAAGACGCACCTAAGAAGGACGCGTCAGTCAAGATAGAGGAGGCGAAGTCCGATGAGTGAGAAGGAACGCTGGGGCGTCTGCCATATCTACGCTTCCTATAACAATACCATCATCCATATCACAGACCTTACTGGCTCAGAGACCATCGCGCGCGCCACTGGCGGCATGATGGTCAAGAGCGATAGGATGGAGTCAAGCCCCACCGCGGCCATGGCAGCTGCCAAGCGCGCTGCAGAAGAGGCCAAGGACAAGGGCCTGACAGGCATCCACGTCAGGATCAAGGCGCCGGGAGGTCATAATGGACCTAACAACCCCGGACCAGGCGCGCAAGCCGCTGTCAGGGCGCTCTCACGCATGGGCCTTCGCATAGGCATCATCGAAGACGTGACTCCCATGCCGCATGACGGTTGCCGAAAGAAAGGCGGTCGGCGCGGCAGGCGCGTCTAACGCACGAGGCGAAGAATGGACATCAAGCCAATCAGCAAGGGAAGCAGCACCATGTTCCTCATCACAGGGACTGATCCGGCCTATGTCAACGCGCTGCGGCGCACCATCATCGACGAAGTGCCGACGCTCGCCATCGAGGATGTCGAGTTCAAGAAGAACAGCAGCGCGCTCTACGATGAGGTCATCGCGCATCGCCTTGGTCTGATTCCCCTGAAGACGGATCTAGCCTACCAGGTCCCTGCCACTGAGGAAGAGAAGGAGTCACTCAAGTGCTCTGTCAAGCTCTCGCTGACGACGAAGGCAGCGGGCATTGTGACAGCGGACAAGCTCAAGAGCGCCGATCCGAACGTGGTCCCTGTGCATGAGCAGATGCCCATCGTCAAGCTTTTGCCAGGACAGCAGCTGCAGTTTGACGCGCTCGCGGTCATGGGTCGCGGCAAGGAGCACGCCAAGTGGAGTCCAGCGCATGTTTCCTATCAGGGTGTCCCAAAGCTGAGCATCAACAACAGCAAGATATCTGACGCTGATGATTTTGTCAAGAACAGCCCCGCGCCGATATTCGATGCCAAGGGCGGCAAGGTCAGTGTCAATGAGGACGCGCTGCTTTCGCATGCGCAAGCGGCAGAGGCGCTCTCCGACTACAGTGAGGCGATCACGGTCAGCAGGTCTGACAAGGATTTCCTGTTCACGGTCGAGCCATTCGGCCAGCTCAGCGCCAAGGATATCATGACAACGGCGCTTGACATCCTCACCCAGAAAATGGAGGCATTCAGTAATGCCCTCTGATGCGGGGGTGGCAGAGTGGTCAAATGCGCTAGGTTGAGGGCCTAGTCCCTTAGTGGGTGCGAGGGTTCAAACCCCTTCCCCCGCATAACAATCATCCATAAACAAGACGGAAAACACCATGAGTACAACAGAACTAGTGCAGGAGCTTAAGAAGGCAGGGTCTGTCAATGACAGCGCCTTCTGGAAGCGCATCGCAAAGGACTTGGAGCGATCAGTCAGGTCCAGGCGTGTCGTCAATCTCAGCAGACTCAGCAGGAATACCAATCCCCATGATATTGTCATCGTGCCTGGCAAGGTGCTTGCCGCTGGCGCGTTGGCACACTCACTCACGGTCGCTGCTTACAGTTTCAGTACTGAGGCGCGAAAGCAGATTGAGCAGCAGAAGGGCAAGGCCTTGACCATCGCCGAGCTGCTCGCCCAGAACCCTAAGGGCGGCAATGTCAAGATAATCGGGTGATTCTCCTATGATACCACAAAACGCAAAAGTCGTGGACGCTGACGGGCAGGTGCTCGGCAGGTTCTGCACCAAGATAGCCAAGGCGGCGCTGCTGGGCGAGACCATCGCCATCATCAACGCTGAGAAGGTAGTCATCACGGGCAGCCGCGCGCAGAGCAAGGCGCGCTATGTCGAAGAGGTCGCCAAAGGCGATACCTTCAAGGGACCGTTCTTTCCGACCAGGCCTGATCTCGTGCTCAAGCGCACTATCCGTGGCATGCTCCCGTACAAGCAGGAGCGCGGCCGCAAGGCACTGGCGAGAGTCCGCTGCTATCTCGGTGATATGGGCGCGACGGTCGACGCGGACCTGATGAAGCGTGTGTCCTGCAAGAAGCCGGACATCCGCAGCGTCTCTCTCGGTACGATATGCAAGGAAATGGGGTGGAACGGATGAGTTCAGGAAAGCGCAAGAACGCCCATGCTCACGCGAGCATCGTCAAGGGCAAAGGCCGTGTCCGCGTCAATTCCTTCTCCATCGACCAGGTGCAGCCGACCATGGCGCGCCTGAAGATCATGGAACCCATCCTGCTCGCTGGCGATGTCGCTAAAGGTCTTGATATCTCTATCCGCACCGAAGGCGGGGGCGTCATCGGCCAGGCAGAGGCGGCTCGCTTGGCCATCGGCAAGGCACTCGTCGAGCATGACGAGTCCCTGCGCGAGGTCTTCCGGGCATACGACAGGCACCTGCTTGTCGCTGATGTCAGGCAGCGCGAGCCACGCAAGCCCAACACGCATGGCAAGGCGCGCTCCAAGACGCAGAAGAGCTACAGGTAGCTGGCTCATTCAAGTCTGGGTCATTTTCTCTTCTCCTTCCTTTTCTATCCTATGCTTATTCTCGTCTATTGATTCTTTCCTCTTTCTTCATCCTTATTGCAAAGCACGGGGTTGAATACCCCGTCCTTCAGGACGTGCTTTGCAATTCAAAAATCCGCCTGCAATGACGAGGCGCGGTAATACCGCGGCCTTCAGGCCGCGGTTAGCGCCGAGTGGTGGATTTTTGTTATTGGGCCCTTTCTTGTCAATCCGTCTTGGCGCGATGACTGTCTTGGTTCACTGCGCCACGACAGGGCATGTTCACAAGTG
>MNWW01000073.1 GCA_001871415.1 Candidatus Woesearchaeota archaeon CG1_02_57_44
AGAAGATCCTCATGGAGGTTGACAAGACCAAGCGTCGTGTCAACGCGTTGGAGTTCGAGCTCATCCCGCGCATGGACGCGCAGTCCGCGTTCATCAGATTGCGTCTTGAGGAGATGGAGCGCGAGAACACCTTCCGCATGAAGCGCATCAAGAAGAAGGCGCAGGCGGCGTAGCGCTGATTGCGCAGCGCTGCCGCTCTGACCATCTTGCTTGTTCTGGAGCGATGACCTGACGTGAGGCGTTGTCCCTATTGCCTTCGCTATCGCAATAAAAAATAAAAGCAGCGCTGTGATTGCGCGGCGCATGGCTGATTTTTCTCTGGAAAAGACCACGCAAGGCCCCGGCGCCCCGCTCGAGCACCTCTGCTCATCATCTCATGGTTTGCATGCTGTCAGCGATGGTATGCTGTTCCACTATCAGGGCAAGCGCTGGCATCCGGTCCCTGTCCGTTCGCCATTTCCGCTGGGGCAGCTGAGCGCGGGCACTGATGCGCTCTATTCGCTGGTGGGCAGGAACACGGTGTTTGAGATAAACCCTGACGGAGACTATCGCCTGCACACGCTGAACACCCCCAAAGCGACGAGCATGGCCGCAGTGGATGGCATGCTCTTCTACGCGAGTGCTGATGGCGCGCTGTTGACATACAGCGGTGATAACCCCCGTGAAGGACATACTGAGTTCAGCGCAGGCCATACCGTGTCTGTGGGAGATGGTCTCGCTTTGGTGGACGGCGCGGCCTATGACCTGACCGATGGTCTGCGCCACATCACCTTGCTTGAGGAGCCCGTCCAGAGGGCTGTGCTGCTCCCTCGCTACATCGTGGGCATCCAGGACGACCAGGAGACGGTCATCGCGTTTGACCGCAGGGGAGCGATGCAGGCCATGATGCAGATAGATGAAGGAGCGTTCGGCATCATCTCCTTCGGCGCGGGCGTGAAGGTGATCTGCGGGGACAATGCGATACGGGAGTATCATGTGCGATGAGATCCGCTCCGGCGCGCCCACAGACACACCCACCTGCGCGCCCACCACATCCTTGAGGAGCGAGGACCGCCCCGGTGAAGAGGAGGCGGAAATGAATTTCGTACAGGGCTGGCGCAATGTTATTAAACCCGCCTGATGGCCAACATGCATGCAGCCAGCGGGTGTTCTGTCTCATGCGTCCGGCGCGACGAGCCGCTTCACGTATGCCCAAGCGTCCAGGGAAACACACAGCCAACAACCCCTTGAGCAGCGCCTCTTTGAGCTGCCCGGTTGCTGGGCGACGACAGACGGCGATTACCGAGTGACATTCATCGCGCGCGATCCGCAGGAGGGGAGTATGCGTGCCGTGGAACATGTGCTGCTCGCGCCCATCATGGAGATCAGCGTGATGGCAGGCAGGCTATGCGTCAAGCACCCGCAAAACGTGTACACCATCGTTGGTTATGATGCAGAAGCGGACAGGATAACAGAAAAGTATCGTGTACACACACCCCCGCACAGGGGGTATTAGTGTTGAGGTGTTGGCGATTCCTTCTCACGCACCGCTATCAGGACTCCATGCTGAGCAACCGACCCGTGCGGTAAAGGACTTCACAGCGCGATATCCAGCATCACCGGGCAATGGTCAGAGCCCATGACCGATGGCAGGATGACGCTCTTCTTCACCTGCTGCATCAGCCGCCGTGACGTGAGGAAATAGTCGATGCGCCACCCCACATTATTGGCGCGCGCGTTGCCCATGTACGCCCACCAGGTGTAGTGTCCGCCGTCCTTGGTGAAGTGTCGGAACGTGTCGACGAACCCTCCACCCGCAGAAAGCAGAGCTGAAAATCCTTCGCGCTCCTCGTCCGTGAATCCTGCATTCCCTCGGTTAGGACCTGGCCGCGCAAGGTCGATATCCTCGTGCGCGACATTGAGGTCGCCGCAGGCGATGACAGGTTTCTTCCTGTCCAGAGCGGCCAGATGCGCCTTGAATGTCCTGTCCCATTCCTGACGCTCCGGCAATCGCGTAAGAGCTCGTTGCGCATTGACCGTGTAGCAGTTGACAAGATAGAAGCTGCCATAGTCGAGAGTCATGACCCTGCCCTCCGTATCGTGCTGGCTGCCGATGCCAAAAGCAGTATGCGTCGGCGAGACCTTGGTCAGCACCGCTGTGCCTGAATACCCTGGCCGCTCAGCCGCGTGCCATAAGACGTGATATCCTGCAAGCGCCGTCACCGATGTGAGAAGCCCTGCGCCAAGCGCCTGCTCCTGCGTCGCCTTGACCTCCTGCAGGCAGAGCATATCCGGCCGCTCTCTTGCGACGAACGCTCCGAACCCCTTGTTCAGTATCGCCCGGATGCCATTGACATTCCAGGAGATGAGTCTCATGATAAGCCCTCTGCCCGAAAGACAATATGCCCAAAGAGCATACGCCCGGATGGTAAACTGACCCGGCAATCACCGCCAGTCACTTCGCCTTCCCCTGGTTCTTGACCGCTGCGATGCGCTCGGCCAGCGCTGCATCGTCGAGCAGGAACTCGCGCCTGATGAAGCGCAACTCCGCGTCCAGATGCAGCACGAGCGGCACGCCTGTGGGGATGTTGAACTCGACGATCTCATCATCAGGCATGCCTTCGATGAGCTTGACGAGCGCGCGCAGGGAATTGCCATGGGCAGCGACGAGCACCCGCTTGCCATCGCGCACTACCGGCGCGATGGACTGCTCCCAGTAGGGCTGCACGCGAGCGACCGTGTCCTTGAGGCATTCGGTCAGCGGCAGCTGCTCTTTGGTGACCTCCTGATACATGGGATCATTGCCTGGCCAGCGCTCATCCTCCGGGGTCAGCGCCGGCGGAGGGACATCGTAGCTGCGTCGCCAGATGTGTACCTGCTCCTCGCCGTACTTGGCTGCCATCTCGGCCTTGCTCAGGCCCTGCAGCGCGCCGTAGTGGCGCTCATTGAGCCGCCAGCTGCGATGCACCGGTATCCACATGAGCCCCATGTCATCGAGCACCAGCCACAGCGTCCTGATGGCGCGCTTCTGATAGCTGGTGAACGCGATATCGAACCGATAGCCTCGGTCAGCCAGGAGCTTCGCTCCTTCATGAGCTTCCTGGATGCCCTTGTCAGTGAGATCAACATCCGTCCAGCCCGTGAAGCGGTTCTCTTTGTTCCATGCGCTCTCGCCATGGCGAAGGAGCACAAGTCTATGTCCAGTATCGTTGTTTCCAGTAAGATTGTCTCCAGTATCGTGTTGCAAGGCAGTCACCTGACCAGTCCGGCACCGGAGGAATATTTAATGGTTTTGGATATGGGCCCGGAGTCCCGCTGGCGACGGCTTAGCGGCAGGATGCAGACCTAATATCGCAGACCTAATATTATTAAACTGCGCTGCATCCCACCGTGGATAAGGGGGTGTTTGCATGGATGTCATCGGTATAATCGTCGCGACTGTCGTGAGCACAGCATTGGGCATGTGGTGGTATGGCCCTGGATTCGGTAAGCTCTGGACACAGCTTGCGGGCATCAGCAAGAAGCAGCGGGCCGACGCCAGGAAGATGGCTCCAAAAGCGATGTTGGCGGGCATCATCTCCACCCTCGTCATGGCCTATGTCATGGACCTGTTCATCATCATGGCTGGCGCGGGCACCGCTGCTGCCGGCACATTAATAGGCCTGTTGGCATGGCTGGGATTCATCGCCACGACCAGCTTCGGGCGTGTCATCTGGGAAGGAGGATCAGTCCGCCTCTACTACCTGAACAGCGCCTATAACCTGCTCTCGCTGGCCCTTATGGGAGCGATACTGGCCGTCCTGTGATGCGTCCTCAGGAGTGAAAGGGAGTGAAGGAACACGACCAAAGGATGGCGATAGCAGCATAAGCACCCACCATCTGCACCAATCATCTGAGGGCCGCGTCTAGCTGCTGACCCGTCTGCCTGACCCTGCCTGACACGTCTGCTGATGCATCAGGACCGATATGCTCCCGCGGCCACGAGATACTGCTGCGTACCGATTCTCGCAGGCACCACATACAAGGTCTTCAGGGTTGGTTCTATCTCGTCCGGCTTGATCCACCAGTAGTCCACAAAGCCCCCACCTTCACGCGCTGTGTCGCGAAGCTCATACCCATAGTTCTTCTCATAATAATCCTTGTCGTCACCGACATAGCTGTTCTCCTTTGAGACGTCCTGGGGATGATAGACCGCAGTGCCGTCGATGGTCCAGACTAGGTAATCCGCCCGGTCCCATGGCGCCTCTTTGAGCGTCGCATAGTCGCCTCCCTCGCCGAGCATGGTGGCGGCGTCGATGGCCAGCTGCCGTATCTGGTCCTTGGTCAGAGGCTTGTCCGTTGATGATAGCAATGAGCAGCCCGCGAGCAGTAGTACTGCAACAACCATCATGGCCCCAACCGCCAATGGTTTCTGACCGTTTACCGCAAGATTCCAAACCATGAAACCACTCAGACACATCATCAATAAAAAACTACCGGTGCGAACGGACCCTTGGACTGCAGATTCAGACAACCATAGCCAACCATCCGAACAACCATAGCCAACCATCCGAACAACCATAGCCAAGCTGTGGTCGCGCTCCATGAGCCGTGAGTCGAGCAGCACATCCTGATAGCCGACCACGCGCTCTGCCTACGCTCCGAGCCTCCACGCCCCAGGAGCAGCGGCAACCCTCCTTCCACCGCAGGCACTGCCCTGCCGATCGCCAGCAAGCAGGTCTGCACGGCCCGCGAGAGCGGCGAGCTGACGATCACATCCAGCGAAGGCAAGACCCCAGACAGATACAAATCACGTGCCTGCTGCATGCCCTTGGCAGTAAGCTGCCAGTCTGCCTGTCCTGCCCAGAGATGCCGCACATTCGCTTTGCTCCCGCCGTGCCGCACGAACCAGTACTGATTGCTCACTTCAATCACACCGCACAGGCAAGACACCTGCTCAGCAGGCTAGCGCTCGACATCGCTGCCAGGGAGTACCCTAATGGAACATGCCCTCCAGCGCGCCCAGACGTTGATGCAGCTTGTCAAGATGCGCCAGCTGCGCCTTCATGATGATCTTGTAGCTCTCCACGCCCGGCTGGCCGAAGTAGCCGAAGGGCGATGCCATACCGCCATCGAATTCCATGTCAAGACCATACATCTGTCCCAGCAGGACGGTAGCCACCATGTCGCGCATGAGCAATTGCCCCATGGCACCAGCTGACGTGTCCCGCAGGAACGTCGTGTAGCTGGGCCTGCCAGCGTCAGCGAGCGACTGCGCGATGCCAAGGTAGGCGGCGAATTCCACATCACGCATGGTCTCGCCTGCGTATTTGGGGTCAGGATTCTGCAGCAGCGCGCCCTGGTTGACCGGAAACACGAACTGATGGAACGTCGCGTTCGCGCCTTCCCTCCAGCCCTGAAAGTAGCTATGCGCCTTGTTGGACAGCTCCGAGGTCTTGGTGGTGATGTTGATATCAGGCCGATGCACCAGGGATTCCTCGGTCAGCTGACCCAGCCAATCACCGTATTTGACGAGCCGTGGACTGAAGACGCCGGTGTTCCAGACTGTCTTGCCATGCTGCGTGTTGAGCGCATAGGCATGCGCCGCAAGCTCGAGCGCGGGATTGTCCTCAATGCTCCTGCCGGATACGCATCGCTCGAGCATATGCACACCACCTGCATGGAACGCGTCGATATCAACGCCAAGCGCCGCCATAGTGAACAGGTTAGCCGCATGGAACGCCGTGTACCTTCCAGACATGGCGCCTTCGATACCAAGGAATTCCTGCCCTTGTGCCAGTGCGCCATCTTCATGCTCATAGCCGAGGATAGCGACCTGCCCGCTGATGCCTGGCACATTCTTGACCATGACCGCATAGGCAGTCAGGGTCTCTTTGGTGCCGTTGCTCCTGCTCACCTTGACCGCCACGGTGCGCTTGCCTTCCAGCGACGCTATGACATCAGAGAGATGCTGGTTGTTGAGTGTGGTGATAGGATGGTATTCCGCACGGCCATCGCCAGCTGCGCTGATGAGGCAGGTGGCTCCCAGCTCCGATCCTCCGATGCCGCAGTGCACGACCGCGTCTATCTCGTCCTGGTCGAGCGCGACGAGCATACCTTTGACCTTCTCGCGCAATCCCGCGTCGCGTGGGCTGTTGAGCACACCGAGCGGTCCATCGAATCCGTAGTTCTCATCGGCGCCCTTCATGGATACGGCCTGCATCCTACCCAGCAGGTCCTGCACTCCCGCATCGTTCGCGACTGCGTATATCTCCGACGGTCTGAGTCCCACTGGTCGTTGACTGTGCGTAAAATCCTGCCAGAGCAGGTCACCGTGTTGCATGGTTGCCATGATTCTTGCCTCCATTCATGTATGTTGTTCATGTACCGTTCGCGTTCATCATGTACCGTTCGCTTTTGTCAGGTGATACGAGTCCCACCCCTGCCTCGTCAGTACCGAAGCCCTATGCGCTGCCACGCACCGTTGAGCGCCTCCTGGCCTATCTCACCAAGAGAAGGCCCCTGAGCAGACAGCGCATCAAGGGTGCCCAGCTGCTCGCACTTGATGCCTCCATTGCTCGCCGACTCCCGGAGTTTCCAGCGAAGCTCTGACGGGAACGGCGATATGCCGTCGATGCGCAGCGCTGAGCTGGCTGTGGCGAAGGCCATGATGTGGTAGATCTCGCTCTGCGCGTCCTGGTTCATGCCAAAGTAGTGCTCATGCTTGACGACGCCCGCGCAGAAGAAATCGCCGGCACCGTTGTACTGCTTTCCGTCGACAGGGAAGATGCCGACGCGATAGACATTGCCCCTGCGTCCAACGCCGATGCTCCCATACCCTCCGAGCGTGAGATAGATGCGCCGTACCGTCTCACCTTGCGCGTCCCGCACTTCACGGAGGGCCTCGAACAGCTGTCCATAGCTGATGTCAGATTCCTCTTGAGGAACATCCCGGCCAGTGAAGGCAAGTAGGTCCTCTGGACTGAACACCATGATGAATCCCTTCGGCACTGCCTCATTCCAAAGCAAGTCATAGGAACCGTCCATCTTCGGTGTCACTGCTGCCACACCGACAGGCGTGCGCTCCAGCCGTTGCTGCCCATACCTACCAAGGGCCTCGCGCACCATGCCAGGATGCTTGGCGGAATCAATGACAATTGTGCCTATCTTGTAGGCCAGTTCGCTGGTATCCACGGCGAAAGACGCAGGTGCAGGGATGCCCGGCCCCCGGGTGATGGCTCTGCCGCCATCGTGCTCAAAGACCATGTTGATTTGGTCCTGCGCTCCCGCGACCCCGATATACAGCGGGTCGACACCACGCATGAGATCGCGGTCTCTATCGAGCCCCTCACCTCGCAGCGATACCAGCGCCATGGGCGCCGTGGTCATGTAGCGGAACGCGTCAGCGACATTGGCGATGCCGCCACCTGCGGACAGTACACAATCGACCCGATCAGTATAGGTTATGACCTGCGGAATTTTAGGCGCAGGGCCTTGTCCGCTGGTATGTTTCCTGCTCGCTTGCAGCGAGAAGGCAGCATCAGCGGGATCCGCCTTGTCCGCGAGATGCGGTCCAGCGATCTCCGCGAGCTTGCGGCCTTTCTGATAGATGTGAAAGACGCTGCCCTCTGGAAAAGATAGCCTGCCGTCCTTCAGCTTATCGGTGTATGGCACGGTGCAATCATAGTTGACATCACCAAAGCCGAGCACCCCGCTGCTGCTGGAGCGCTGATACAGGTCCAGTACGAGCTCAGCGAGCCCTCCAGCACCTGAAGCACCACTACGCCCCACGACGATCACCTGCGCCGCTGCCAGCGCTGACCCCTGCCACGCCAAGATAGGGCCTGCTGCCCGCTGGATACCGTGACATCTCCTGCCGCAGCAAGGGCTCGATGCCCACGCCAGACAATTGCGTGGCGATTATATCCACGACCCGGTTGGCATAGCCCCACTCGTTATCGTACCAGGCAACGACCTGTACCTGGTTCTTGCCGAGGCGCTGGGTGTAGCCTTCATCGACGACCGACGACGCCGGGTTGCCGACTATCCAGCTGCTCACGACAGGTTCAGCAGTATACTGCACGATACCGTCCAGCCCTTTCATGCCCGCCCGCAGCGTCTCACGTAGCTCATCCGTGCTCGGGTCATCCTTCAGGGTCAACACCATGTCGACCGCGGACCCTGTCGCCACAGGGACACGCCAGGCCATGCCCGTGATGTCCGCGTCAAGGTCAGGCAGCACCTGTCCGATGGCCTTGCGCGCCCCGGTCGTGGTGGGCACGATATTCTCGCCTGCCGCGTAGCCGCGCCGGGCATCATCGTGCACGCTGTCCACCAGCTTCTGGTCATTGGTGTACGCGTGCACCGTGCGCAATATCCCGCCGCTGACGCCGTATGCGTCATTGAGTATCTTGATGAGCGGCGCTGAGCAATTGGTGGTGCAGGAAGCGTTGCTGTACAGCGAGAATCCTGCCGCAGGGACATTGAAGGCGTTCACGCCCAACACGGCCGTATAGATCTTGGAGTCATCCGCGTCGCCATGCGGCCTGGTGAGCAACATGTATTTCGCCCCCGCGTCCAGATGCGCCGAGAGCGTATCAGACGTCTTGAACGCGCCGGTCGCCTCGACGACAACATCGATGCCCAGGTCACCCCAAGGCAGCTGCCGCGCGTCGCGCTCGCTGGTCAGCGTGACCTGCTGGTGGCCAATGCGCAGACCATCACCGTCAGCTTGCACCCTATACGGCGCGTGACCCAGATTGGTGCTATAGCGCAGCAACGGCGCGAGCTGCTCGGCGCCGCAGAGGTCATTGATAGCGACGATGTCGACATTCATGCGCTCGACATCGTCGGCGTATCCCATATGGTCGCCGTTCGGGTCGACAGCTTCGCCGTCAAAGCGCATCGGGTCAAGATGCTTGTTCATCGCCGCCCTAATGACGTTACGCCCTATCTGTCCAGCCCCGTTGATCGCTACTCTCATAGGTTCCACCTCAAGGTCGTTTTATTATCCATGAAGAAAAGGACAGGACATGCGATGGAAAGGACAGAATATGCAATGAAGAGAACAGGAAATGCGATGAAGAGAACAGGATATGCGATGAAGAGAACAGGAAATGCGATGAAGAGAACAGGATAGGCGATGGATGCCAGCATGCAGCAGCGTCGAGCAAGGCCGCCCTGCGCCACGCGCCGCTGCGCCGGCCCGACCAGTTTCCGACGACCAGGATCGCGTCTCATTTCAGCACCGTCCCTGGCGGTATCCTGCCAGCCGCGAGCAGCGCTTCGGTCTGCTCAAGGCGTTCGAGCGTTCCGATGTCGCAATGGTAGTTGCCCGGCTGCACATGGCAATACGCCTGTCCAAGCGCGACGTACTTCGGGATCACTTCTGACGAGAAATCACGTCCATAGCCCACAAGCTCATCTTCCAGCAGCCGTGGCTCGCAGATGAATTCAGGGATATTGGCAAGCAACGGCAGCGTCGGTTTCTCTTCCCAGGACACGATCTTGCCCAGATCGTCTGTCGAGAGATGGCTCGTTCCGACCGGGATGCCCCATAGCCCTGCCATAGTGATGGTCGCCTTGCGTCGCTCATGGAACTCGCGCATCTGCAGATAGTTGGTGCCTGAAAGTGTATCACCGTAGACGACAAGAAACGGCTCATCCGGTGTCAGGTATGGTGCCGCTTTCGCTATCTCCCCAGCGGTGTTGGGCAACTGCAAAGGATCATCTGGACTCGCCGCGTAGTGAAGCCATACACCCAGCCGCTCTCCGTCGCCGAGATAGTCTTGTATCTGCTGGCCCTTGACGCCACAGGTGACGACGATCTGCCTGACTTGATTGTCCCGCATATGGTCGATGATGCGCTCGATGAGCGGCTTGCCCGCGACAGGCACCAGTGACTTGGGGATATCATTCGTCAATGGGCGCATCCGCGTGCCAAGACCGTTGGCGAGTATGACGCCATTCATGCGATCACCTCCATCAGTACATCCTTGTGTTCCGCCGTGAATCCCAGATACGCCACAGCGGCGAGCGTCCCCTGGATGGCGCAGTCGATAGGACCTTTGCCCGCCAGCTGCGCGTAGAACACGCCGGCCGCGTGGGCATCGCCAGCGCCGCAGCTCGCCGAGTCCCGTGCTGCGATAGCGTTGCCTACCTGCGCCTTGGCGGCATCGGTGAGCTGCACCTGATACACATGATCTCCTTGGGCGACGAGCGTTCCTGCAGAGCCCAAGGTGACATAGAGGCCCAGCTGCTTCTGCAGCGAGGAGAACTGCCCGATAGCAGACAGAGGATTTGCATCGCGAGCCACATATCCTATCTCGTCCTGGTTGAGCTGGCAGGCGGTCCGGTCTATCACCGTACTCAGGACATAGTCTCGCGGCAGGCTCTGGGTGACCACAGCGAGCTGTGTCTTGCCCGACTGCATCGCCCGCTCGAGCAGGAATGGATCCTTGGCGCTGTTGACCAATACAGCGTCAGAAGCGTCAAGCACCGTACCGATCCAGTCATGGTGCAATGGCGATATGGTCGGCTGCGTGATCTCGCTCCTGAGTATGACCTTGTCCGCCCTGCCGCCGACAACGAGGTTGAAGGGCATGGGCCTGCAGGAGAGAAAGTATGGCTCGATGCCCAGCGCAGCAAGATCCTGCGCCGCCGAGACTCCCGGCCTGCCAGTGTCCAGCGCGGGCGTTGACAGGTCAAGATAGCGTAGTAATTCAATAGGTGCATCCCGGGGTGCATCTGGCGCAGACCTAACAACATCAGCGTGCCCCCCTATCAGGCCCGCGAGCACAGTCGCGCTGTTGTAGCCCCCACCGCCGAAACGCGGCGTCCATGGCACCGTCAGGTCATACAGGAGCGTTGCCACCGTGTATTTCCCTCCGGCAGCGACAGGACCGCCTCTGCCATCGTCACGGGATGGGACCTCGACTGCCACAGGCCCGGAATGGGTCATGAACGTCAGCATATAGTCGCCAACGCAGGCAGGACATCCGATGATCCCGTCAAGGGTCGCATTCCCGATGATGGTCGCAGTGCTCACGCTATGTTCGCCTCATGGTGCAGCTCGTGCGCGACGCCTGACGTTACCGGCCTATGCTCGGAGCCAGGGCGCCATCGCGTCTCGCAGGCTTGCCTGTTGATGCCGCCGCTCAGGCGATGGCATCGTCTGTCCCGCAGAGGAACTGCTCCTCCGCGAGAGTCTCAAGGATGGGGAACGACTCTGCTTCCGCGCCGAACTGCTCCCCGAGCTCTTCGGTGAAGCGGTGCGGATCGAGCAGGTTGGGAAAGACCATCTCGAGCAGGTAGTCATAGCGATGGTTGGTGCGATACACGCCATTGCAGTTGGCGTGCTGCCGGGCGAACTGCTCAAAAGCGACACGCTGCGGCTTTGGCACGCGCAGCGCGAGCATGGTTCGGACCGGAAGGCCTAGCGCGGGAAAGTCCAGCAGGCAGGTGTGCCTTGCGATGTACTTGCGCTCGTGGCTGCGCAGCTTGTCATAGACCGTGGTCGCGGGCAGGCCCATGCGCTTGGCGATATGGGTGACCTTGGTGCGCGCGTTCTGTCGCAGATGCTTAAGGAGCATCTTGTCCGAGGGGACCAGTTCCATCGCCGCATGGTAGATGCCGACCATGGCAATTATGGAGGCGCCGGAGAATTATCAAATCGATGCGTAGTAAATATATTTCATCCTATTGAGATATATCCATAATAATTACAATAGTATCCGTAAGAATTATATATATCTCCCCCCTCCACGCTGAGCATGAAACGAAAGATCATCCAGCAGGGCAACAACACGCTGACCATAACGCTGCCGAGGCCATGGGCCAATGAGCACGCGCTCAAGGCCGGCATGGAAGTGGATGTCGAATGCCTGGGCCCGAGCATGCTCGTGCACGCAGGTCAGCGCAAGGCGGTGCGCACGGCGACGTTGGACGTCTCCTCCATGGACAGGACCTCCCTGATGCTCTGGATCCGCGGCCTGTACCGGCAGGGGGTCGATGACATCACCGTGACCTGGAAGGACCAGACCGTCATGCACTACCGCACAGGCAAGCCAGTGAAGGTAATCGCGGCCATCCATCTGGAGGTGAGCCGTCTCATCGGAGCGGAGATACTGGAGGAAGCCGAGCACTCCTGCCGCATCAGGTGCATAGCAGGACAACCGCTCGATGACCTTGACGCCATGCTGCGCAAGATATACCACCAGCTGCGTCAGGTGGCGACCGACTTCGGCAATGGCCTCAAGGAGCGCCAGTGGGACCTCTTGGCAGCCACCGAGGAGAAGCATGACACCATAACGAAGTTCACGAGCTACTGCCTGCGCCTGCTCAACAAGCAGGGCGCGGTAGGGACTGCTGCTTCATTGCAGTATGTCAGCATCAATGCGGTAGACATCATCGTTGATGCGTACAAGTACGCCGCGCGCGACCTGGTCGAGCACAAGCCGAAGATGAGCCCCAAGGCGGCAGAGATGATGCTGCGCATCTGCGATTTCACCCAGGAGTTCGCTTCGACTGCGTTCTCAGAGAAATCAGCGCACGCATCAGAGCTGCTGCGAAAGCGCGATATCTTCCTGCGCGACCTGCGCGAGAGAGGCCCAAAGCTCACCGGGTCTGAGCTGCTGGAGGTGACGCGCCTGAGCCAGGTGCTGCAGGTCATGTGGGAGCTGCTGGGAGCGAGACTGGGGATGATGGATGCGATAAAGTAATGCATTACTGAAGTCAAGCATTACTGAAGTGAAGCATTACTGAAGTGAAGCATTACTGAAGTGAGGCATCACTACGGGAGAACGCCATCACTCCGCCCAGCTGACGTTCTGCAAGCAGAGGGTCAGGTGCCGGAGCAATACAGCCAGCAAGGTGCAGATTCGGGATGGCAGGATTGAACGCAAGGCCGGCCAGCGCGTCGTAGTCCGCGACGAGCGCCTGCGAGAGCTGCCTGAGATGCGGCTCATGCAAAGCGTCCCGAAGGTGCAATAGCAGCGGCGCCCAGCCGTAGTGGAGGATGCGACCTTCTTGGCCAAAGAGTTCAGGCACGGGAAAGCTTAAGCAGCATTCCCAGCAATCATTGACGCTGACCTCACCACGGTTGATCGGATCGGCGAACTCCGTGATGAGCAGCAATTCCATGTCTGAGCGTCGCATCTGCCCATGGGATTCATCCACCGGTCATCACCGTGAAGATCTTGGCCAGCAGCGCCTCAAGGTCTGATTGGCGCATATTCAGGCCCAGTGCCCCACCACCTGATTCCAGTTGAATTTCCATTCCATTCCTCAATGCTCTGATTACATCGACAAACGCCGACACGCATCACTTCTCCGCAGCCCTGCGCTCACGCATCCCGTGCGTGATAGCCTCATACCCCCAGCCCCCGACGCGCTCGAAGGTCTGCCGGGACATGCAAGCAAGAGTGCATGTCCAGAGTATATCAGTGATATCTTCTTGATTACTGATCATCCCCTGCGTCCTGATACCGAAATCAGGGCCCATCTGCAACGTGCCATCGCGGACCTGGCGGCGGATATCATATGCCTGGCGGGCCAGATACATCTGGGAGAAAAACTTCCCGTCATAGACATAGATAGGCAGCATCTCCCGCAGAGCTGATTCCTGCTCAAAGCGAGCCACCACACCGTCAGGATCCTCTGCCACACCCCGGTATCCGGTCCCATCATTCGCGCACAATGCCAGATAGAACGCCCGCAGCACATCCTCTGGCGATAGCTCCGTGCACGATGACCAATGATACTGACTGACCAGACCATAGAGCGCATCCCCCATAGGCCTTACGCGCTCGAGCACATCAGCGTCAGCAGTGCGGGCGATTTGATATAACCAGAAGGGAGCAGACTCGAGCATCCATGTCTCGGTCCCGACGATCCCATCCAGTATCCGATGCGCAGTCAGCCCATGCGGCGTTGGCGCCAGGAGAACAGCGGCTTGCAGATTTGTCCGATAGGGATTGAAGAGCAAGGTCTGGCCGAGATCCCAGTCACCTATGAACGCATCATATAATTCCTCTGCCCGTACTGGCTCGAGCAACCGGGCCGCAAGAGACAACAACGGCAGCCATTCGGCGTGGAGAACAGGCCGATGCGCACCGAAGAACTCCGGAACCTTGGTATCCCACCAGTATTGCCTGCAATCCTCGACAGTGACAGCACCGTTGTTGATATCTGCGGCAGCCAGCCGGGTCAGGAGCAGCTGCTCATCAGAATGCCGCAGGGTCTGCGCAGGCTCAGTCATGCGGCATCACCGTCAATGCTGATGGCCGGACGCGATGATGAAGCACCCGTTGCGCATCATAGCTCACCACGGTCTCCCCCTCACGCTGCGGGAAGTCAGGTCGCATACCAAAAGCGAGCGCATCACGATAATCCTCACGACGCAGACCACCGACCTGATAGCAATAGTGATGTGCCCTCCGCTGCGCCGCCACATCTTCGGATGCTAGTGCCTGCTGGATGTCGCAGCCAAAGAACTCCTGGAAGGGGGCAGCTCCATAGATAGTGGGGATGAATGTCGGGACCCAGAACGAAGGCGGCAGAAAGTCTATCCGCATAAGATCCGTCGGGACGCCACATTCATCGATCACCATCCGTTCGGCATAGCCATCCCATGCCTTTCGCTCCACATCGATGATGCCGGCGATATGCTGCTTGCCTCGCAATGCTTCTTCACCCGCCACCCTCTCGCCAGCAAGAAGGCAACAGACATAATCACGTACCTCACCAATCCTCTCGTCCTGCAGTATAGTCCTTTGCAGCGTAGCCACAATGGCATCCTTGGATACATGCGCACCGGCGACTATGTGCAGCTCGGCTGCGAACAGGACATCATCCAGGAACGGATAGTATGGTGAAGGTGACGGCGCAGACTGCTGCGCATTGATGAGGCACCCTATCAATTGCTCGGAAGCTGCGCCATCCAAGTGAAGGTATATGCGCATGAGATACGGCTTCCATGCAGGGAGCAACGCTCTGCCGGCATACCCCCACAGCCCTGCGTCCTCTTCGTAGCTCCAGCACTGCTCCCAGCAGTCCTGGACAGTCACCGTGCCATCATTGATAGCGTCAGCGAACTGCTGTGCCAGCAGCACATCAAGGTCGGACTGGCGCAAGGAGGACATGAGGATGCGTTCGTCAGGGAAGACGGCAGAATCACTCACGAAAATCCCTCCAGGAGACAATATTTGCCATGGTGATATCCCGTCCCGAGCCGGGCGTGTAGCCAAAAGGATATCGCATGGCATACCTCATGCAGATGAGCTCGAATGTCCAGAGACCTTGCATACTGAGTCTTAGGTCGCGGTCGGGATTCGGCACAGGGCATCCCTTTGGCAGCTTCGATCCGGTCATGAGATGATCAAGGACGCGATAGGACCACTCCGCCTCCTCCAGCGCGCGCCCGTACAGACACTCGCTGACCGGATACGGAAGCGGAGGGAAGAGCGTATGCGTATCGTCGACCACAGGGACCTTCAGGTCCAGGGAGATACGAGGTTCCGGAGGAGGACGATGAGACGTCCCGCTCGGGCTTGTCGATTCATCTGCGCCTGGTAGAGAATGCAGGAAATGATAGATTGATCCAGGGACATCCCGATAGGACGAATCATCCGATAGGAGGTCCGAAGCCATGAGGAGCGGGAAACACCGCACCCACCCTGCGGGAAAATATTTCTGAGACGCCCTTTGGATGCGCCCGGCAATCATGCCGCTGTTCTGGGCGACCATCGCGGTCGTGCCAGCGTCAGCAAGCCTGCTTGCGTGGTACATCCAGAAGTCAGGTTGGCGGGCAGCCCAATCTGGCCCGCCCAGGATAGCATGGACTAGTTCTCTGGAAAGGGGCCCGAAGGGAGCTGGTGCGACAAGCGCGGCACCTTGCAGACTCGTGAGATAGGGATTGAAGATCCTGTCAGCACCGGATTGCCAATCCGCGAGAAGCCGTGATGCCAGGGCATCTGCGACTTCGTGGTCCAGAAGTCCTCGGGCAGGCAGGAGGACGTGCAACCATCCTGCATGGAACACCTTCCTCTGGCAGCCGTAGAAATCAGGAAGCGCAACACCCCACAGGTGATCGCAGCAATCCTCCACAGCTATCTCACCAGTATTGAGTGCATCAGCGAACTGCTGTGCCAGCAGCACCTCAAGGTCGGACTGGCGGATGGGTGCGAGAGATTCATCTGCTGAAGGCAGCCCTTGCGCACGTTCATGCTCAGGGCGCATCGTTGCCACCTCCCTGAGCTGAAAGGACGCGATGGTGCAGTGCCGCAAGGACCTGCTGATGCAGCCCCCGGTACGCCCCCTCTGGTGATACGGGTGCATGACGCAGCGCCTCGAGGGCTTCGCGGCAGTAGGATTCCGGCACATCCTCGCTTCGGGCGGCTCGCTCCAGCAGGTGATACGTCCCGGGATTTGCTTTTGCGATCAGGGCTGCCGCATCGGCCAATGCAGGAGCCGCGAAGACCTGTCCCCGGCAGGGCTCTGTCTCGCGGTGGAAGGTTTCCGTGAGACCGGTGAGCGATTCCCAGTCTCCCTTCCCGAATGCCCCCATGCCCGCGTGGTGCGGCCAGCCGCCGTTGCTGATGAGCACATGAGGATCCGATGGTGCGTGATAGCCCTTGAGCACATGACTATCATAGGAAGTTGACCTATCAATCCCGTCGAAGAACACCTCAGCCGTGTGAACCAGCAGCGCGTCGCGCTGCTGCCATCGCCCGAGGCGATCGTACTGCGTGTCCTCATTGTACATGAGGTCAGCGATGAGATGCACGCGGGCATCGTTGAAGTAATCCACGATGCGCGGTGTCATGGACACGACCTTGCCGAGTCCTCCGTTCACTTCTGCTCCGAGCAGGAAATCGCCGAGAAGCGGATGATATGCATCCAACGCAGCCCCGCTGTCCAGATATGGCCCGCAGAGCCTCTCGACCAGCGCCCCTCCTGTCACCGCATCCATCAGCGTCGACGCGTGCAGCAGCGGCCGACGCAGCGCTGGAAGCACAAGGCGATGCGCCTCGCCAAAGCTCGTGTCCTCGAAGGTGAGGAAGTGCTCCCAAAGGTCATTGAGAGTGACTGCCGGCGTAGGTGAACCATCCTCAAGCGCGCAGGGATATCCCTTGACCGCGTCAGCCATCATGCAGCCTTGCATCACTTCAGCGTCAGAGCCGCGCATCCGGGTGCAAAAGCCATTCCACTCAGGCATCATGTCCCTCCTGCTGCCTTGCGCGCCGCGATGATCTGCGGGATACCCCACCCTTCCGCCAGACGCGCTTCAAGCACAGCTTCAGGAACACCCTGAGGAAACTCCAATGCCTGCAACAACGCCAGCGTCCCTTGGCGATGCAGCATCTTCTGGACATGCGGTTCCCTGGCTGTTTCATACGCTCTTCGTCGCTGGGCTCTCAATGCTTCTGGCTCACCGTCAGGAGCATGCTGCAATCTCCTGAGACGCTGATAGTCCCGATTGGTCGGGTTCTTCAGCATGTCATGCTCAAGCAGACTGAATCCAAGGCCGCGAAGGTAGATGGAAGTTGGATTCGGATGGTCATCAAGGAAATCCGGATCCTCCTGCGCAACCTTTACCAGCGAGTACAGGCGCAGATAATTCTGCCGGAAGACAGGATCCTGGTTGTCCAGCACATGCCTGAACCAACGACGCTTCCCTGCGTCCTGCCAACGCGCGGCGATATACGTATCCAGACTTCCCATGATATGCTCGGTGTCGATGTCAAGCACCTGATAGCGACCGCTTGCGCTGTCAAGCCCGAGAGGCCTCGTGGTGACGATCACCTTGCCGGGCATCCGCTGCATCGCGTCAAGAAGCAGCGCTTGGAATTCAGGCGATTCGTCCAGCCCGTCTATCATCGTGACGAGCTGATAGTCATCGCGCAAGGTCGCCGGCAAAGCATCCCACTTACCCGAAAGATGCGCAACCAGAGCCGCGGTGCTGATTCCCTGCCCGTGGCTCTCCAGATCCGCGCTCAGGTCTCGCGCGATGACGAGATTGGCGACGTATCCCGGACGGGCATTGACATCCCGTACGAGCTCTGTCATAAGGATGCTCTTGCCTGAGCCCATCTCAGCCTGGATGATCGTCGGCACGTTCTGGTCGAGGATGTCCTCGACAGACACCGGTCGCACATCATAGGTCCGCGCTCCTGATGGGACAAGCACCTGCTCCATGATGTGCCCCTCCGGCCGCTTACCATTGGCATTGCGCACCAGTTGATCGTAGCTGAGATTCAGCAGTCTGGCCCGGGCCGATACTGTCCTCTCGGTATACTCGCCCAGCTGTCGCGGATCATTCGTGTAGCGCATATCCTCATCAGCAGCCACGTGGATGATCTCGCCGCGCACCTTGGGCTTGGGCCTGCGCATGATGTTGATGGTATGCTGGTCTTCCTGATGATACAGCCATGAGAGAGCAGCATCGAGCGTTCCACTGGGGAGCACGATATCGACAACCCTTCCCTGTATCACGTCATGCAACGGGCCGGCGAGCAAATCCATGAACTCGTACGTGCGCATGGCCATCATGATGCGGTTCTCTGAGATGGGCAGGCCTTGCTCGTGTGCGGCGTACGCAGGATCTTTCATGCCAGCGAGCCGGGCTTCGGTCCGTTCGAAGTCATGGATGGCATCTTGTTCACTCTTTCCTTTCTGCACGACGCGTCGTATGTATTCAGGCTTGAAGGCGTCCCATTGGGCCTGCAGAGCATCTCGTTCGACTCCCTCAGGAAACCAGCTGGGATGCCGCTCAGGCCAGAGCTCGGCGTCTCGCTGGTACATGGTGCGAAGCAGGGGCGTGGGTATGATGCCGCGCTCCACGCAGAGGCCAATCAAGGCGATGTAATAGGAATGATCAACCGTATGGTGCACCGCGATATCTCGCTGTACCTTGAGCGCCATCGCGTCTAGACGCTCTTGCAGGTCATGATCATCAGGAAAATACATGCACAGCGCATCATCCATGGTGCGCAGCGCGTCAGCGACGACAACAACATCTGGCGCGCGTGCCAGGTATGGTTTCACTGCGTCTGGCGCCCTCTCCGGAGCCCCGTAGTGCTCGATGCCGGCTGCCTGCTGCTCAACCAACCTCTTGCCGGTCTCATCAAGCATCGAGCCCTGCACGCCCGTGCGCAGGTGTGCGGCATTGGTGTCGGTCTGCGCATGCGTGCGGAAGGTCAGCCAGGTATGGATTCCTTCAGGAAGCTCATGTCGTGGCGAGGCATAGTGTGCGCTTGTCATCAGTTGCTCTAGTCCCTGCGCGCCCAGCTGGTTGAGCTCAAAGAAGAAGCCGGCAGAATCCGGCATGATGACATTCCCTTGCTGACGGCAGGGGAAACGAAAGACATTGTGCTCATACTGGCGCAGCTGCTCCTGCACAACCGCGCTGTCAAGGACCGGTGCGTTATAGTGCTGGAAAGTCATGGGCAGTCTCCGTGTTGTTCATCGCGCCTCACCGGCACAGGTGTTGGTTCCAGCCGGCCCGATTCCGGATTCTGGCGGACTCCGACACCACCTGAAAGGGAGAAATAGCCCGCGGTTTATAAAAGATGTAGCAGGTGAGTACGAAAGTAGTAGCGTCAGATCATGCCTGCGCCATCGCTCCTGTCACATCTGTTCTGGACGCGCATCTGCGCTGAGGAATTCCGTATTATCCACTGGTTTCCAGAGTCCATCGTGCGCGCGGATGTCATACGCCATGAACAGGCTACGGGACGATTTGCCTGCTTCGATGGCCTGCTCCTCAAGGCCCATGAGTCTATAGGTCGTGCTTAGCTCGTGCTGTGTCCTCGCGGCGCCAAGGTAATTGTCTATCTGCTGCCAGATGCTGTCCGCGACCATCAGGTGATGTATCGCATGATCAAGCTTTCCCTGCGCACGCTGTGCCTTCGCGAGTTGCACATGGCAGTAGGCAGCGCGGCGAGGGAAGTAGACCTGCTGGCTCACGTTCAGGGCCAGGTGAGCAAGCTCTTCCGACTCTTCGAAGTCCCCCATGCGCTCGCTGATGCAGGACAACCCGAGGTAGCACTCGGCTACGCCGCGCAGGTAATGCTGCTCCTCGAGAACCGGGAGAGCGAAGGAATAGAGGCGTTCTGCTTCTCCAAGGTGCTGGAGGTCCGGTGAGTCATCCTTGGTCCTGCCCCAATTGTGCAGATGTATCTCTGCCAGCTGGATCTTGCATCGCGCCGCGTTACGATCATCGTCCTTGCTGCGGACAGAGCCACGGCCATCACCTGAGAAGAACCCATGACATTCCTTGTAGATGTCCCATGCCGCGCGGGCACCATTGATGGCCTTGATGACCAGCGCGTATTCGAACAAGGCCAGGTAGTAGTCTGTCCCCCTCGTCTCGGAGAAGAGCTGCAGCGCTGTCTGGAAGTGGTCTGCTGCGAGCTGCTGCGAGTTGCAGAGCCGAAAGGACCTGCCCAGCTGGACGTGCGCCTGCGCCGCGAGCCATGGACGAACATCCTCTTGCTCGAGCACCTCGCTGAAGCTGGCAGCTGCCAGGCGATAGTGCTCGGTGTTGTAGTGGATGAGGCCAAGACGGTAGTAGGCGAGGTCTGGCGGCGCACTCTCCAGAACCAGGTCAGAGAGATAGCCGAAGCGGGATGCGGCACTGGTGCGCGGGGCGAACGATGCGATCGTCTTGATGGCGTACGCGCGCACCGTATCGAGCGGCATGATGTTCTCCAGCAGAGGTGCGAGAAGGTTGCGCACCAGGTCAAGCGACACCGCTGGCATCTCGGGAAGGCTCGCGACGAGCGGCTCGAATCGCTCCTGCTCGGCCAGGTCCAGGAGCAGCGATGCATCCCCTGTCAGGCCGATATAATAGGGCATGGCAGACTCATGGGAGATAGTTCCCGGGTTGAGTGCGCGCTTCTCGGTGATGGCATGGCGGGCGAGCAGATAATCCTGCCAGCTCAGATGCAGGAAGCGTGGCCCTCGACGAGTGGTATGAATCAGACGTGATGACATGCCGGGAGGAACGCTCATATCACCGAGCGTGAAGTCCCAGGCGATGGCAGCGAGCCGGCGTTTCGTGGAGGAGACCTCTGCGTAGAGCTTGTTGGGGCTGAGCAACTGCCCTTTCTCGCTGAGGACATCCTCAAAGACCTGTGCTGTGAGCGCGCCTTCCATGACCAGCCCCTTGGTGATAGGGATCTCACCGCGGAACGCGCGCACCGCGATATGCCTGATGCTCTCCACATCGATGCAGCGCAGGAGCTGGAAGGGATCCTCATGCACCAGTTCGCTGAGCAACGCAAGGGTCTGGTAATGGCCGCTCACCGTGTAGTGGCAGGCGCTCAGGCGTCGTTGGATCTGACCGGCCAGGGAGCATTCATCGGCAGGATCACCCGGAAAATGGCTTGTGACGAATGAACCGACGTTGCTTGAGATGCTACGCCGGTCGATGGAGTGAGCAGAGAAGCCAGGGACTGCATCAGGACGTTTATTGAGCTCAAAGGGCCTCGCGAATGCCACGACCTTGTGCCCCTCCGCGCAGATCTGCGATAGTCCTTCTCGCATCGGCTCCAGGAGGGGGGGACTGCAATCATGCAAATCATCGATAAGGAACAGGTAGCGCAGGTCCAAGGGCGCGCCGGGCGGCATCGTGCAGGACCATCGAGCCTGGCCTGATGCGCGTCGCAGGAGATAGTCACGCATCCGGTCGCCGTCCTCAGGTATCCCGAAACGCAGCTCATCATTGAGCTCCTCGGCCGTGAGCGTGACCAGGGCGTATCCTTTTGTCTGTGGATACAGGCCCATCTCATGGTCGAGCACGATCTTGGTCCTCAGCCAGGTCTTTCCGGTTCCCGGATGCCCATAGATGAGGACAGGCACCTGCATGGCCAAAAGCTGCTCCAGGGCAATGCCTTGCCGTCCTGCCTCAGTGCCGACCACCTGAAGCGGGATCTCCGAGAAGAAATGGGCGCTGTAGCGGGCGTGTTCCTCAGAAGTGCGATCAGAGGGGAAGAGCGGCGAGTGCTGGACGCGCATATCCAGGGAGCGACGAAGGGCCCTGCGGGCATCATTGCCCGCGTTGGCTGTGAGACCCCGACCATACGCGGGATCATTGAGCCAGAGTAGTGCAGGATTCACCTTGCAGCAGACCCGCTCTCCTCTGTGGTCGGGCTTGTCGCGCATGCTGACCTGCGCGGCCTGCGGCGCCAGTCTATGACGGAAATATGAGAACGCCCCGTCCAAAAACCCGCTCGGGATGATGAAGTGCACATCCTGGCCTTCCAGGGACGCCATGACCTGCGGGGACGAGAACATGCCAAGGACCTGATAAGCGCGATGGGCCATCAGGAATCTGTTCTCGCTCAGCACATGACCTTCGTGCTCCAGGGTGGTCATGATATCGCCAGAGGCCTTGATGTGCGATTCGATGATGCCATAGAGATCCTGCGCGTCACGCAAAGCCATGCCAGACTCCCTGCAGCCAGCGACATACCATTGCTTGAAGTTCTGCCATTTGCGCAATGATGCGTCACGCTCGTCTGACCCCTCCGGAAAGATGCTATAGTGATGGACAGGCCAGAGTTCGCTGGGACCCCCGCAGACCGTGCGCAGTCCGGAGGTGACAAGGACATTCCGGTCAAGGCAGAGTCCGGCGAGGGACACATAGTCATCGAGGGATATCCGGCGATGAGCATCATGGTGCGCATCGATACGCAGGGCCATCTCGCGCAATTGGGCGCGAAGCTCCTCATCATGAGGATGCGAGAGCAAGAGGGCATAGTGCATGGTGCGCAGCGAATCAGCCGCCATCAGCAGCGCAGGGCGTTGTTGCATGATGGCCGCCTCATGGAGCGCGTGCGCCTCGCCAGCTGTGTCGAGCATCGTGCCCTGAAGGCCGGTGCGCTCGCCCTTGGTGTTCGTGCGCGTCGGACCGTGGGTATAGAACACGAAATGGGAATGTACATTGGGCTCAAGCTCTCGGGGTTCGGGGAGTTGCTCTTGCAGCGCATGCTCCAGCAGCTGACCCATCCAGTCCTTGCTCCTCTTGATGAGCTCAAAGAAGAAATCATGAGGGTCATACGTCGTTCCTTCGACAGGGAACCTGAAATCATTCCGGCGGAA
>MNWW01000070.1 GCA_001871415.1 Candidatus Woesearchaeota archaeon CG1_02_57_44
ACCCCTGCGGCCCGTAAGGGCTGCAGGGAGGTGGACAAAGACCTGCTCAACCTTCCATTCAGGCGGGCTTCGAGCATATTGCGCACGTTCGGGCTTCGCTGCCCAAGCAAGAGCGCACTGCATCATACAACGACAAAAGTGGCCAAGCTCCTCTGGGACATGCTCCTGGCAGCGACTAGGCCGAGGAACATCCGCAAGACCACCAAAAAAGGACACTACCGCAAGATAGCCCTCAAGGCCTTTCGCACCCGCACCTACCACCGACGCGAACTAGCAAAAGCTCTCATCAGCGCCATAAAAAGAACCCTTGGCGGCAGCATACGCTGCCGCCGGGCGCGGACCATCCGCGCCGAGATCATCAGGAAGTGCATCGTCTACAACGCATTCCTTATGCTCTACCGACTCTTAGGACAGAGCCTCAGCAATCACAACCTGGTTATCAAACCAAAGCACTAGAAGATGTCACTCATTTGGATTACCCTTCACAGGAAGATAATCCGTAGTACACATCCATCGCCAGATCCGCAACGCTTCCGGAAATATCTTGCGCACATTTACTAAGGACTGCTGCGCAATTGGCACTCATGCCAGGAGCCGCGGTTTCATTGCCTGTATTCGAAGACTATTCAGTCGATCTTCGGTTGCGTCAATTCAGAAAAATTGGCTTAAAGCAGCTCGAATTCATCGACTTTGCATCACCTAAAGGCCAAGTCCTGCTCAGCAGGTATAGAAAATCACTTCATCCTTGATCTGACATATCGCTCGACGTCCTTATCCACAAAATAGACATAGCAACCTTTCAATCCTCTGGACATCAACACGCGGTAAATATTCTTCACATACTCGTCAAATCGGCCTTTGCTCCGTTTCAGCATGGGATCAGCGGTTGCGTTCCTATCGCCGACAAGGCAATCATTCGCAGCGTCATATTTCAGGTCAGGCCCGACAATGACACCAACATAATCAAATTCAAATCCTTGCGCAGTGTAGATGCACCCTACTTGCTTGATACCTTCCGGTTTGTATGCCCACTCATACCAACGCACATAGCCCTTCGGAGGCGTCACCTTGCTATGCGTCTCCCAGGGCATGGCAAAATCTCCAATGCTGACATCTTTTACTAACGCACCATCAGCATCAAGCTTCTTGGACCATTTCCAGCAGAAACCCGCTGTCAAGCGAGCGTTCATGTCAGGCAAGGCATCTTTCTCAACAATAAGGCGATACAACTGTTCTGGTGAGTCAACAATCCTAAACTCAAATGCATCTTTAGCCACATCATACATTATATTCTCAGGAGCATGACCAAGAATAGACTCAAGCCATGCGAGGTAATTATCAGAACCTGCACAGCGAAATTGGGACACTAGTTCGACCTCTCTGATCTCCCGTCGGTATTTCTTTGCGGCCAGTTTGATTAGTTCCACACTCCCGACATCCAGGAATCGAGTAGCCTGAAGATCGTCTATAAAGAAGACGGAAGTCTTGGCACATCGTATCAATTGATCTACCTGTGGCATATCCGTCCTATCCTGCGGCTTAGTGAATTGCATATTTGAGGAATTACCGATGCGATGCGCCTCATCCACAATCAACACATCCAGCTCTTCCTGCCCCATCCTTGATGGCACGAACTGATTAAGATTGCTGAAGAGCACATTGGCATCCTTCCTGCGCACTTTGTATTTTATTGCCTCCAGAAGCGATTTGGATTTTGATGAAAAAAATACGCTCCTACCTTTCGCTGCGACATGGGCAAGGATATGCAATGCAATGACCGTTTTGCCGGTTCCGGGCCCACCTTTGACAATGATAACACTGGTCTCGTTATTCCTCTCAGCACTATGAATTTTTCCCAATATCTCATTACGTGCGAAAATCTGATCATTGAGCAATGACATATCACTTTGGTTGTCAATGATCTTTCCAGCGCTTTCCAGGAGTTTCTTGGATGGCTTAACCGGGGATTGCATGAATTTATTGAAGATATCCAGTCCTTTGCCTTCTGACAGTAGTTCTTTCAATCGTTCTGCAAGACGAAGGACATCATCATGCGTATAGAGGGGGAATCGTGTAAGTATCGGCTCGTATATTGGATCAAAGAGCCCCTCGCCGATGTTGCTACGGTAGTTATGACAATAAGCGCAGCCAATAAGGCCGATGTCTTTTGCTTCAAAGACTTCAACAAATCCAACCAGATAATTATGATAACCCTGAACCTGTTGCGACGGATGGGCTTCCTTTCGCATCCCCCCTCCGACATAGGTCTCAACAAAATTACCTTCGATATCAAGGGGCTCGACCTTTTCCCATTGCTTCATCTCGATATGAACAATGACCCCATGTTTCTTCGCATTCGTACCAAAGAGCATGCAATCAATTCTTTTTTGTGTATACGGAACCTGATACTCAAATGCGACATGGACATCAGATAGTTCAGCAGATTCCAGCAGGTTCTTTATCTTATCTCCAGTCGCCACCCAGGAATTATATTCTGAATGCCCAGGAGTCCATCCGAGAGATCCGGAAAAATTATCACGCACTATATCAGCAAATCTATTGAGCCTTACATCCTGAAAGAACTGTTCCTGGGGCGCGTCATAGATCATTTCGCGCACAATCATCGTTCTTCCTCCGAATATTTCCTATTCGACCCCTTTGCTAGGCTTATTGGATACTTTTGTGCATTGATCTCGATCTTGCGTTTAAGTTGCTTGGAAAGGTCTATATCGTACATCTGCGCCATGCGCAGCAGGAAGAACAGCACATCCGACATCTCCTCGGTGATGGCGTCGCGCTTCGCGGCGTCAGTGAACATCGCGTCCACCTCCGCAGGAGACCTGAAGCGGAACTGATCCAGCAGCTCGGACCCTTCGGTCACCACACCGATAGCGAGGTCCTTGGCATTGTGGTACTGGTCCCAGTCGCGCTCCTCGCAGAAGGCCCTGACCAGCCCCTTAAGAGCATCAACTGTCGCATCCGAGTCCATGACAGCTGTGCAGGAGCGGCAATTAAAAGGTTTTCTGCTATAAGCGCAATATCTACGGATATGAAGGCGCCCAGCATATTAGGCAGCATCTGTTCGACCCCCGCATGCGCATCGAGGTTGATGTCAGCGGAGAAGACATCCTCAGCGTCCATTACTCCATCTGCGTCGCTGATGAGACTGGAGCCATACGAGGATACAAGATGAGCCAAGACACTGCCGCGACGCTCAGCAGAAGACATAGCCAAGAATGTTATCGCTACAGGAATACCCTCAAGGGCACTGCGAACCTGAGAGTCAGACTTTACGTCATTATCGCGGCAAAGCTCATCAACAACCTGAAGCACGGTCCAATACACCTTGCCTTATGCAACGACTTTGACGGAAGACAATCAGATATCAGATCATCGCTACCAGACCTGCTCATAGAAAGCACCATACAGTCCATCAATTTCACTCAACTGAAAAAAGACTCACTAGCCCATCAGTATGCCTACCTCATGAGGAAAGACCGCCAGGACCATCTTCAATTCTATCTGCCGCTTTCCCTGGACGAAATCGAAAAACACCTGAAAAAATAGGATTGCACCAAAGGACACGACGCAGCGTGCCGCAGCCCCAGTTTGCCCCCACGGACTGGCTACCGTGCGAACGCCCTGGCAGTTGGTACAAGAAGATAAACAAAGTCGGACAATATATATGTTTCTACGCATGACCGATAGATCTCCGAATCAGCCGGATAAACATTCATTACTCCATAGCTAATGCGTTTGAGACAAGCCGCATCACCGCCCCCAACCAGGCGCACGCCACCCAATAGTTCACCACCACATAAGAATAACAAACCATGTATTTTTATATGAGCAGACTATTCCAAGACGCATGAGCGTCATAGACAGGCCAATAGCATCCAAGGCAATGCCCGCGTCTACCACACCCGCATATCCTGAGCCCGCGCTGCTCACCAGCATCGTTAAGCAGGACCTGCAGGCGCGCCAGTACACCATAGCGACCATGCCGACAGCGTATGGCCATCATACCGTCACTCGCCCCTGCTTTGTGGCCACGAACGCGCTGCTCGCGCACTGCGGCATCACCGACAAGAACAACAGGCACTGGCAGGTGCACCCCGAGCTGCTCGTGTTCGCGCCCGGGGAGATGTGCGCGCATGTGCTCGATCTGTATTCGTTCAGGACCTGCGCCAGCTACCTTGACAATCAACCCGTGCAGGGCATCCTGGCCATGGCAGGCCATAACATGACTGACGACTACTGCGCCATGATGCTCGACAGGGGCCATACCATCGGGCTCGCCGCCTCCGAGCAGTTCCGTAAAGGCATCACGCCTGACCTGCGCGGACTGCTCATCTATCCGGGCACGTGCGAAGGCGCTGTCGCATGCGCTTTCCCCGGGGACGGGCGAACGACCTATCAGCGGCAGGGCATGACCTATACCGGCGATATGGCAGCAATCACCGGGCACAGCAATGTCGAAACTATCGCAGCCATGCTCGCTGACGCGTGGCTGCAGGCGTGGGATACGTGACTACGTATCAGAAGCGCGCAGTCACCTTTGCCCCACATCTGCCGCTCTGCAGTGATTCGCAAATGTTGCGGAAAATACCCCTGAACATTTGTTAAACAGTACCGGCTCACCCTGCCGCACGATGGATACCGCACAGACAGAAAACTATAAATACTATAGCAACTATATTGACCACAGCATGACCACCATCCAGCTCAGCACGGACGCGAAGGCACTGCTCGGCTCCTTTGGCACCAAAGACGATACATATGAGGATATCGTCCGGCGCGTCTGCGCCATGGCGGCAAAAGAGCAGCTGCGTCAATTCCTCATGGGCTCAGAGAACACCATCACGCTGGAAGAAGCCAGGCACAGGCACGATGCAACATGGTCGTCATAGAGATTACCGAGAGCCTGTTTGAGGATATAGAAAGGACATTCAAGAAGGGCGCCACTGAAGTCTTTGATCTCATCGGCACGCTCGCAACCAGCCCAAAGAAAGGCAAACTGCTCGGCAGCGTCGGTGGCATTGTCATCAAGGAGCTCAAATACCGCAGCTATCGATTCTATTTCATCGCTGATGGATACAAGCTCAAGCTCCTTCGCGCAGAAGACCTGACTGAGCTTCTGCTACGATTCGTGCGCATGTCTGATAAAAAGCATCAGCAACAGGTCATTGATGAGATAAAAGCAGTGCTGGTCAACATGGGCGCCCAGGGGTTCAAATAACAAAAATCCGCCACTCGGCGCTAACCGCGGCCTGAAGGCCGCGGTATTACCGCGCCTCGTCATTGCAGGCGGATTTTTGAATTGCAAAGCACGTCCTGAAGGACGGGGTATTCAACCCCGTGCTTTGCAATAACACTACAGCTTCCCTATCGCCTCAAGCAGACGACGGTGTCCTTCGACAAGGCGCTGAAATTCCGCTTGCGTCTCTGGTGACAGGACCATCGCGCCCTTACCTCTCG
>MNWW01000042.1 GCA_001871415.1 Candidatus Woesearchaeota archaeon CG1_02_57_44
CGCTCCGCCCAATGCGATATGTCGCGCGCGCTGGATGGTCTGCGCTGAGCTTTCACAATGCGATGAGAGCGCGATGCCTCTACCCTGCAAATACGCACGTGTCTCAACTATGAGCGCCGCGATGTCCCCGCCGTCCATGGGTGTCTCCTGCAGGCACCAGGCCAGCAGGTCTGTCGCGGTCACGGTCTGGATGGCGCCTACAGCATCGCGCATCGCTGCAGCGTGCATACCTTCCAGCGCCAGCGGGGCGCCGAAGGTGCAATACACTTCAGAGCTCCTCTGGAAGGGAGCGCGCAGGAGCAGATGGCCGAAATCCAGGCCGATGTAGAGCGCCTTGTTGAGGGCAAGGGCCAGAGGATGCTCGGGCTTGTGGTCCTTTGTCCTCTGGAGCAGGGGGAACATGACGCCCTCAGGCACACGCTCATACGAGACGTCGACAGGCACCATGGTCGTGTAGCCCTTGCGGCGGCAGATGTCTGGTATGGTGTCATGGAATCGCAGGAGCTTGCCAGAGTAGCTTCTTCCTGCTTCAGGGAAGATTAGCAGATCGTCGCCGCGGTCAACTATCTGGTTGATGGCCTTCATGAGGAACTTGAGTCCTGCTCTATCGCTATCGCGTGGTATGGGTACGCTGCGCATCTGGCTGATGATATCGCCGAAGGGCCAGAAGTAGAGGTTGTCGCCGGCAATTATCCATGGGGGAGCGCGCGGCTGGTGTCCTGCCTGTCGTTGTTGCTGCGCGTCGGCATGCAGCTCCCTGACGATGAGGCAGTAGTCAAGGTGGCTCGCGTGGCGCGCGGCATAGACCACGGGCTCCTGCGGAATGGTATCCAAGCCGCGGGTCCTCACTGCGCTGAACATACTGTCCAGGAGAGGTCCTGCGCCGCGCACGATGCGCGCGTAACGCTCCTCGTCATGGCCGTTCTCCAGAAGATGCTCAATCCTGGCTTCCAATGATGCGCGCGATGGCATCGGCAACACCTACGGTATCCTCGGTCCCTGAGGTCATATCTTTGATGCGTACCTTCTTCTGCGCCAACTCCTCCTCCCCAAGGAACAGGACAAAGGGGATGCCCTGGCTCTGCGCGTACTGCAGGCACTTGCTCGGGCCTCTGCCCACCAGGTCAAGGTCGGTGTTGATCATCGCTGCGCGCAGCTGCTTGGCTAGGTCAAAGCCCGCCTGTGGATTCTTGAAATGGATGATGTACGCTTTCGCGGTCGTCTTCTTGTCCGCGCCGCCCATAGCGTCATAGATGCGGTCGACACCGAAGCTGATACCTACGGCAGGGAATTGCTGGTTGCCGCCGAGAAAATCCTGGATCATCTTGTCATAGCGACCGCCGCCGCCGACCGAGCTCTTCACTTCGCTGCCGGGCAGGATAATCTCAAATATGGTGCCTGTGTAGTAGGACAGTCCGCGGGCGAGGGTCGTGTCGATGACGATGGGGTTTGCGAGATGTTTGTTATTGGCGAGATGTTTGTCCTTTGTGGACTGTGTGTTAATTATGGACTGTTTGTCATTATTGTCCGCGCCTGCGCAATACGCGAGCACCTCGCGCAGCTCGCTGATCCCTTGCTGGAGCAGCTCATTGTCCTGCGGCAATGCGTCCAGGATCTGCTCGTTGGTCCCCTGCACGGTGAATCTTCCGAGGATGGATTCGGCCTTGTCCTTGCCGGTGATGCCCGCGAGCTCCTCAAGCACGTCCTCTCGCTTGAGCTTATCGAGCTTGTCGAGCGCGATGATGACCGCGTCCTTCTTGTCCTCCAGGCCTTCGAGCTGGGCGAGGCCTTCGAGTATCTTGCGGTTATTGACACGGATGACCGGTACGAGTCCTAGCTTCGTGAAGACGTCCACAGCGAGCATGAGCAGCTCGGCGTCGGCGGTCATAGCGGCGCATCCGACGATGTCGACGTCCGCCTGCCAGAACTCGCGGTAGCGCGCCTTGCTGATGGGGCCATCGCGCCAGACCTTATCGACCTGATAGCGCTTGAAGGGCATCTTGAGCTGCGGGTTCATGCCCACAACGCGGGCGAAGGGAACGGTGAGATCATAGCGCAGGCCTAATTCGCGCTGTCCCTGATCATGCACCCTGAATGTCTCCTTGAGAATCTCATCGCCTCCCGCGTACTTGCTGGAGAGCACGTCAAAGCGCTCGATAGCAGGAGTCTCCAATGGTGAGTATCCGTAGCGCTCGAAAGTGGCCTTGATGGTGTCCAGGATGCGCTTCCTTGCTATCGCCTCATCCGGCAGGCAGTCGCGTGTTCCTGGGGCGTTGAGGAGCTGCATTGCTCTGCAGGATTGGTGGGCACTTTAAATAACTTTACCGGAGGACATTTATATTGTGTCCTTGTCCCAGAGGAGATGCGCCTGAAGGGACTATTCCTTGGCATTCTCCTGATTCTTGTCCTGTATTCGATAGCTCCTCTCTGGCAGCAGGGTGTCCCTGCTACTGACGACTTCCGGCATCACCTGACCAAGTTCTGGTTCCTTAAGGAAGCTGTCAGTGAGACCGGGCGTACGCAGGAATGGATGCCCTACATCTATTCCGGCTGGCCGTTCTCGCAGTTCTATCACTCGCTTCCCTATTATGGTTCGCTTCCTCTTATCCTGATGATGAATCCTGTGACAGCACTGAAATGGAGCATCATTCTCAGCATGATCCTGTCTACGCTAGGCATGTACTGGGCCGCGAAAATATTCACCGGCAGGGATGACGCGGCGCTAGTCGCTTCCTGCCTATATGCGCTCATGCCCATGCGCTTTGAGTTCGCGTATTATTCCGGAAGCATCTCGCGATTGTGGGGGCTGATATTCCTCGCGCCATCGCTGCTCTTCTTCGCCGCAGCAGTCGTGCAGCGTCGCGGCGAATGGTATCGGCCTGCGGCTGCGGCCTATTCGCTGCTCATCCTGTCCAATGTCAACATGGCCTATACGGTGGCGTGGTACTGGCTTGCCCTGCTGGTGTACCGCGTCGCTTCTGATGCGCGGGCCGCAAGGCAGGGGGGCGCGCAGGCCGATGCGGGCAGTAACCATGATGCTGCACAGAATCATCCTGTTGCTCGCGTGGACTGGCGCCCGCTCGCGGGGCAACTGTTCGCTGTGCTGCTCATCATCGTGTCGCTGACCGCGTATTTCCTCTTGCCGCTCTATGCCGAGAGGACAGAGTCAACGACCTTCAGCATCCAGGGCGCGGGCGTGTTCGGGGGCGCGCCCATGCCTCTATCCGCAACGATGCTATTGTCACGCGGGTTCGGGCTCGCTGCTGGAGGCGAGCGGCACTTCTACGTCGGGCTCGTAGGGATGCTGCTGGCGCTTGCCGGTGTCTTGCTCTCGCGCAGGCTCGCGCATCGCTGGATGCTCTTGTTCCTTGGGTTGTTCGGGCTTATGGTGGGGGGGACAGGGCTGATTACCTTATTGCCCTTCTCCAACATGGCCGTGTTCGCGACCTATCATATCGCCAATGCTCTTGTGTTCGTCTTCGTCCTCGCTGGGTTGTGTGTCGGGGCTCTTGCCCGCAGCGCCGGCGGCAATCGATGGATCGTCTTCGGTGTGCTGTTGGCAGTGGCACTGCTCGACGTGGCTCCTGCCGCGCGAAGCTTCTCCTGGGTGAATCAGCCGGATGCGCAATTCACGAATCCTCCTGTGCTCATCGACGCGTGGCAGTGGATAGCCAAGCAGCCAGGAGACTTCCGGGTGTATAGTCCCATCGGGCAGGTGCCGTTCATGTATCATCACAAATTCGAGGTCGGGACCGAATGGATGGGCTATCGCGAAGGAGCGCTGCAGCCCATACGCAAGTGGACCGATGATGTGGAAAAGGCCTTCCGCGCTGATCCGACAAGCGAAGATGTCGCCAGGTTGCTCGGCTATTGGGGCACGCGCTACTATGTGCTGCCGTGCATGGATGTTCCATCGTATTTTACGTTGGCGTACCAGAACGGACAAGCATGCGTGTATGAGAACGGGTTCTATGCTCCGCTCGTGACCGGCGCGTCGTCGGTGGTGAAGGCGCAGGTGGCGATAGCTGGTTTTGCCGGGAACGCCAGCACGGTGCTGGTGGATGAGGCCTGCGGTGATGGCGCGAATTGCACACGGTCCTTGACACCTGCGGTGGTGTCGGATTACAGGTTCGATTTCGGGACCATCACTTTCACGGCCGATTCGCCCGGCTGGGTGCTGGTCCGGTCAGCTGGTTTCAAAGGGCACTGGAGCGCGATGTCGGGCGGCAAGGAGTATGCCATCGGCCAGGTGTGGCCCAAGTACATGCTGCTCGAGGTTCCTGCTGGTGAGGTGGTAATGCAGTATCATAAGACTCCCATACAGCTGTTTGCCAGCGGATGGTCCTTCGCCGCGTTGCTGTTCTTACTGCTGCCTTGGCTTCGGATAGTGGCCAAAAGGCATAAAAAGAAGGGCAAGGTCGTAGAAGAAGACACGGCTGTGGTCTAGCGGCATGACCCCACCCTCCCAAGCAACAGTTTCCTTTGTTGGGCCGGAAGCAAGACCTCGCGGATGCTCGGTCTTGCGGTGATGCTCAATAGGGTCGCTATAGCCGCGGTCGACGTGAATCGACTGCGGTCGCATCTGGTGATAGCGCAAAATGGGTGTTGTGGAGCGAGGTGGTGACCCGGGTTCAAATCCCGGCAGCCGTATCCTGTTTTACCTCAATGTCCCTGGAGCCGTAGTATGTGTTTCATCAATGCCTCTATTCTCTTCATTTTTTAAACCATCTTCTCTTATTGATTGCTTTCACTTATTTTTGATCGCTTGTATTTTTTGATTGCTTTTAATTCGTCCCACTCCTGTGGCGACTTGGATGGGCTGCTGCAGCTGTTGGGTAAAAAATTATTTAATGCAGGGCTGAAGCCACATGCCACGTATGGCAGCTGGAAGGGGTATGGCAGCTGGAAGGGGTATGGCAGCTGGAAGGGGTATGGCAGCTGGAAGGGTAGTTACGTCGTCTCTTCGCATAGCAGGACATCTTACCCTACAGGTGGCTTTCTCGTGACGCTCGCAGCGCTCGTCGACCAGTTCAGCGTGCCGACCCTTCCTGCGGTGCGCGGGATGCGGCTCGTCAGTGATCGTGCACCGATTGGCTCCATGCCTTCCCTCGAACAGGTGGTGGGGCGGTCGCTGACCCTAACAGAATTCAGCGCAGGGGAATCTGAGCAATCGGAGCACGCGGGCTACGGCTCCACCAAGTTTCATCTTGGCACCATCCTTCCGGTAGGTGGTCCCAACTACATCCACACCACGGATGCTGAAGCAGCGTCGGTAGTCTTCTATGTTCCCATCGACGGCAAACTTGTCGCTGTGGTGTTCTCGTCAGAGAGTCATAACGGCCCCTCCTTTGTCGCACCTCGCCCTGGCGCAGCAACGGGAGCCGGTGGGATGTTCCGGGACGAGCATGCGGCGGCCATCGCCTATGTCGCTGCGCTCGCCGAAGCCAGGCGGCAAGGGCATCCCTGGTATAACGCGGCGCGCGATCCACTGCTCCAACATACTCTCGAAACCACCATGGGCATTGCCGACTACGGCAATGCCATGGGCGTGCCGCACGGCAATGGTTCCATCTGGTATCACTCCGGCTTCGCCGGCAACAACCTTGTCAATGTCTTTGGCGTGTCTGTCGCTAGCATTGATCGGCTCATCCGCAACAAGGTGCCTACCATTGATGTCCCTGGCAAGTACGTCGGCATCTACGTCGGCAAAGCATCTGACAGGACGGGCCTTGGCGGGACCAAGTTCGCCTCCAAGGGCATCGACATGAGCGATGCGGCCCTCAATGAGAGCGCGGTGCAGGACCCGGATCCGCATCTGGAAGAGGCGCTCGCCAGAGGCATCATCATGCTTGGCGAGCTGGCCATCGCGCAGGGCTGGTTCGAGCAGGTAGGATGGAAGGACATGGGCGCGGCTGGCCTGCTCTGCAGCAGTCTCGAGCAGCTGCACGGCGTCATCGGCATGACAATCAATGGCAATCTCATCCCTACCAACGAGCCGCGCACGCCCACCGAGTTCCTGGAGGCTGAGACGCAGGAGCGTTTCTTCCTGACCGTCCATGAGGACTACGCCCCGGCCGTGCTCCATGTCTTCAATGACATCATCGGGCTGCCCTTCATCAACAACGGCGCACGGGCAGCTGTCGTCGCCCGCTGCAACGACACGGGACGATACACCTTCGTGCAGGACAACAAGATTCATGTCAATCTCCCAGCTGATGCCATGATGAATGCTCCTATCGTACCCCGCAAGGTATGTGAGCCGCGGCGCGTCCCTCAGGCCATTCCTACACCGATGCTCTCGATTGGTGAAGAGGCCGAGCGGGTCCTTGGCTCCATGACCTTCAAGAGCGATGGATTCATCCACGACCACTACGACACGCACGTGAGAAGCACCAACATCGTCAATCGTGGCAAGGCCGCGGCCACGCTGCGGACGCATCCCTTGTTCGAAGGTCAGGTCGGCTATAGCATGGTCTTTGATTCCAGTCCGGTCTACGGGCAGTTGGATCCTCTCCATCAAGCGGCAGACTCGCTGGTGCGCGGCGCCTGGAAGATGGCAGCGGTCGGCTGCTCTGTGGTCGGCGTGACCAACAACGCCAACTACGGCAGGGCCGACGTGCCAGAGGAGATGTGGGCCTTCGTCAAAGGTCAAGAGGGTGTCGCGCGCGCATGCAACAATTGGCCGCTTGAGCAGCGTTATATCGCGCACATCTGTCAGGACCCTGACACTGCTTCCCGATTCGAAGGCGTGGAGCGGCCCACGGTCGGTGTTGGCGGCGGCAATGTCAGCCTGAACAAATGGAACGTCAACACGGGCACGGCTATACCCCCCACGACGATCCTCGGCCTGGTCGGTTGGACGGACGCACCTTCTCGTTATGCTACCTGGGACATCAAGCCAGTCGAAAGAGGTTCCCTCTATCTTGTAGGTGCACGTCAGGAGTCGCTCGGCGGCACAGAATACCTGCAGGCGCTCTATGGCCCTGACATGCTGGGCGATTCGCTCTTCACCATCGACTATGAGACGTCCCATGCAGAGGTCAGCGCCATCATCGACGCGGTCCGCTCTGGCCTCGTGCTTGCGGCCAATGACATCGAGTCCGGCGGGCTGCTCAATGCCGTGGCCGAGATGATGGTCAACACTGAGGATTCTGTCACGGCCAGGATCAACCTGAATGCGTCGATGGCGCTCACCTTCCTCACTGCACGACAGAAGCTCTACTCAGAGAGCTATGGTATGGTGCTGCAGGTGGACAGAGCGCAGGAGCACGATTTCCGGGAGGTCATGCAGCGACATGGGGTCTGCGCCTATCTCATCGGCTCTGCAGGATCTCTCGATCAAGGCTGTGAGGGGCGGCTCTCCTTCAAAGGCCATGAGTTCACCACCTTCAGCATGGAGCAGCATGCGCTCCAGGACAGCTACCGCAGCAAGATAGAGCACTGTCTCACGGGCGTGCTGCCATGCCCAGAGCACCTGGTGGTCCCATGAGCAAGCCAGTCATCGCGGTGCCCTATTTTCCCGGCTCAAACGGGGACACCGATGTGATCCGGGAGGTCGGGCGCGCCGGCATGGCCGCGCTTCCGCTCTACTTCCACATCGGCGATGAGCAGCGCCTGCGGGACAACGGTCAGGCGCTGCGCGAGGCAGACGGCGCCGCGCTTCCCGGAGGCTTTCCCTATGAGGACCGGCTCGGCTTCGGCCGGATCCCTGCGAGCATCCCTGACTTCGCTGATAACCTGCGCGCTCTCGTCGCTGCTGGCAAGCCGGTCATCGCATTCTGCGCAGGCAACCAGCTCGCGCAGGAGATGGGTCTCGCCTTTGAGCCTGGCGAGCCCTATCGCGCTTCCATGCTCGGCAATATCTGCGACACGGGCGGGCGCATGGTGCGCAGCAACTTTCTCGACGCTGAGGTCCACGTCCGCCTGGAGGCTGATCCGGAGCGATGCGCATTCACGCGATTATTCACGCCAGGAGAGGTCCTCCCCAATATCATCGACCATGGCGGCGGCAGGTTCTGGACAGACCCTGCGACGCTGGAGCATCTGGTGACGCAGGGCATGGTCGTCACGCGCTACTGCGACCGCGCAGGCAATGTCGTCGACGACTATCCAATCAATCCCAACGGATCGATGCTCAACATCGAATCCCTCACCAACAGGCGCGGCAACCTCAAGTTGGGCATGTGCCATGATGAGCGGCATCTCAACGCGCTTGAAGCCGGACGGGCGCAGCTGGTCTTCGCCTCCATGCGCGAGTACATTGAGGACGGCTGCCCTGATCTCTCAGGGTCCGCAATGTCTCTGGTAATCCCCCTTCAGACAAAGGACTTTGGCTATCTCACCCATGGGATGGACCCTTTTCGCACGCTCGCCATCTACGTACAGCTGCTCACGCAGGACAATGAGCTCAACACGGCACGGCTGTTCCTCGGCGGCTCCTGTCCGCTGGAGCATCGTCGGGTCCTGCTCCTGGAGATGAATCCCGGATACGAGGGAACAGGCCACGCGCAGGAGGCGATGCGGCAGCTCGCGGGCATGGACTTCCTCGATGGCATCATGCTCAAGAAAGACCTGCCCACGATGGTATCGCCTTCAGGAGAGATCTTCACCTACAAAGTCCTTCGTACCGAAGGCAAGACCGTTGTCAGGGATTTCGTGCCGCAAGATGGCATTGTTACTGGCTATCCGGTCATGCATCGGCAAGTGGCCCAGCTCAATCCTGCAGGCTATGGTGTTCGCCAGATGATGCGGCTCAATGATTACCTATCGAAGGCTGTCGCGCATGTGCAGGCAGGGGCTGCCTGGTTCTTCCCGGACGATGCTGTGAAGGGTCATGCGGTTAGGACGCTCATCGGATAAGCGGCATACTGGGCCTGGTCGCTCAGAACTCCTTACTCCTCGCCAACGTGTCCATGTCGTCAGCGGTCACTTCCCCGACCTCGTCGAACATGGATTGGAGCCCCATATTCAGGGACTCTGGATCAGCTATCCTGCTGTGCATGTGGGGGTTGATGATCCACTTCTCCGCAGGGCTGGAAGGATTGACAAAGATGAGCTGCAGGTCTTTTCGCTTCGCGAACGCGGGCCAGTTCGTCTGCAGGTGCTTGAGATTATCCTTCGTGTTCGGCACCACCAGGATGACGCGATCAGGGGTGCTCGTGGGCGCCTTGCTGGATCCTTCCTTTGTGGGGCCGGCTGCTGTCAGATCAAGCCTCTCCTGCGCAATATAGTGCCATGTACCATCGCTTCTGGTCACTATCAAGGTATCTTCGTCCTGGCCGATGTTCTGCACCTTGCGGTCAAGCAGGTTCCTATGCCGGACAAACCGCTCTGCCCAGGACGTCAAAAGCGCTGTAATAGACATGAAAAGAAAAAAGAAAGAAAGAGGTATAAATCCTTTGCTACGGTCACTCGTCAGCAGCCAGCGCCATCACGGCCTTGAGGGCCACGATGATGACCGCCGGGACCACGAAGGTCATGAGGCCGCCGAAGATGCCGACAATGTATGTGCCGACCACGGGGACGGCCGCCAGGTTCGCGGCGCCCATGGAGGTCACGATGACCAGGGACACGCCCGCGAGCAGGAACATCTGCGTCTCTTTGCCGGTCACGTTCAGGAGCCCTACAATCAAGCCCAAGATGACGAGGGTCGAAACGACCGCGGTGCTCATGCTGCCCAGCAGCCCTGCGACGATGGCGATGAGAGCGCCAATCACAAAGGCCCATCTTCCTATCTTACTACTGTTGTCACTTTTTGCCATGGTATTACCCCCCTATGGTTTTTACAGTATCTTGAGCAGTATGACGAAAAAAGAATTTAAAAACTTATAGGAAGTGTTTATAAACTAATCTTCGGAGGGGTGTTCAGTCATATCGACCTGCTCCTGGCCGTCGTCCTCTCGGGTGCTGGGCACAGCGGCTTTATTTATTATCATGATATCGCCGATGGACTGCACGAGCTGATGCGGGACGATGACACCCTTGGCATTCTGGATGACGCGGGTCAGATAGCTCCCCCTGGTCGCCTTGATGCGCCAGCCGGTCACTTTGGTGGCAGTGACCATCGCCTCGTCCACGTCGCCGAAATAAGCGCCCTGGTCTGTAAACACCTTCATGTCGTAGGTCTCAGAAATGTTTTTCATTTGCAGCATTGGTATCTACCTCCGAATACTCACAAGGGTCTGGGCTTTATATTTTTTTTGGCAGTGCAGGAGCGGTGCGCTGCCAGGTGCTTATATTGGGTTATAAGTCTTATATAGCTTTCAAGCGCCTGATGCGGGCTTTTTCATGGCCTTGTTCGGTCCTGTGGATTGCTGGGGCAGCCGCTGTACGAAGATTCCGGCTGCGGAGAAGAGCACCGCGTCCAGGGCCAAGAACGCCACCAGCTCCCCCAGATGATTGAGCAGGGCTGCTATGGTCATAAGACAGAAGCACACGCTGGCGGTGAACAGCAGATTCGCGAACATCCTCATGCCAGGGTCCCCACAGCGGTAAGGGCTGTTCCTATGGCGAGGCCGAGCAGGCAACCCAGGGTTATCGCGGGCATGGCAGGATAGAACTTGCCGCTCTGGCCTTTGGTCAGCAGGATAAGCAGGCCTGCGGCTGCCATCACGCTGCAGAGCAGGGCAGTCAGAAGGTTGAATTGGAACATGACCGTCCCGGAGAAAATGAGCGAGAAGCCGATATCGCCACCGCCAAGGATGGCGGTCCCCTCGCCTTTCGGCGCTTTGGTGCCTAATGGCTTCATCGCGGGCTGTAGCTTCTGGCCCTTGTAGGGCAGGGCCAGCCCCGCGAAGGTCGAGGCGTTGCTCTGCATCTTGGCCAGCTTGACCATGTGACCTGAATGGTTGACTGCCCAGAAGTCATAGATAGATATGAGGATGAGCAGGGCAGCGGCGTACTGGACTGACAGCAAGGGAACGAATATCGCTGCCAGTCCGCCATACATGAATACCTCGGTCAGGTTATGGACGATGGTCGATGGTTTATAGACCTTGAGGAAGGCAAGCAGGGCTGCAAGGGCAGTGAGGATACTGCCTGGTAGGGGAAAGAGGCCGATGAATGAGACGCTCAAGGCGAGCCAGATGGCTAGTGCAAACCAGAGCTTCCAGGCGATGGGCTTGCGAAAGCGCATGAGCCAGAGCGCAAGCAACGTGCCGATGATGACTCCCACGATAATGAAGATGACTGATTCTCCCGGCGTCGCGTCCGGGCGCTCCAGGCCCATTGGCAGATCCGAGAATACAGGCTTGCCGGCGGCAGCTGACGCAGCAGGCTGCCAGTAGGAGCGCAGCACAACGAGACCCACGAGATGCGCTGCGAGGAACAGTGCGATGAGGAAGAGCGTGACGCGAAGGGAATGCTTCATGCGTCAGGTACCAGCAGGCATCCTATTTATAGCTATGTGTGCGCAGCCGTGAGGCCTTGCGGCTGACCTGTCCTCATCCTGTCCGCATCCGCATCTTTTTTAAGGTCCTTGCAGGTCCTCAACAGCATGAAGCTCGCGCACCTGGTCAGGGTCACGGTCTTTGTCAAGCCCGAGGAGGATGATGTGGCTGTATGGCAGGCGCTGCTCGGATTGTTCCCTTTCGACCTTGCTGCGCAGAAGATCGCTGTCTCGCAGAAGACTGTCATCGGATTCGAGGAGAAGAAGATACGCATACTCACGGTCGAGCTGTCAAGGCAGAAGAACATCAATGACTTTCTTGCCGCGCTGATGGAGCGGCTGGGGGAAGATGGCAGACGGCTGTTACTGTCACAGGCAGAGTCACGGCTGGATGAGGGCAATCACTTCTTCCTGCGGCTGCTCAAGCCAGCATTGCTGCGCGGCGAATATCAGCTTACTGACGCGGGCGACTGCTATCACATCAAGATAAGCGTCGCGGCCTATCCCGGGACCCGGGAGCAGGCGCTGGAGAGCGTGAAGGGGATTGTGGGGTTGGGGTCAGGAGTTGCTGCGGCTTCGTCTGTATGATAAGACCGGACAGAGTAAGTCTGGCTGTCGGGGTCTCATAACAGGCCTGCGGCCCTGCATAAAGCTTTTATAGGTGTGAGGGTGTAAGTGTGCTATGGCGGTTCCTATGTATGTTTACCTTGATGTCCCACCCATCAAGGGCCACCTCAGCAACGCGCTCAGCTATGCCATGGACGCGGAAGCTGCCGCAAGAAAGTATCCACATCATCCTGACCCCCGAGCCAGGATACGCCATCTGCTCCTCAAGCTGCATCGGATGACAGAGTCGCAACGGCTCTTGTCCACGCTCCTGAGCGGTGTCGCGACCACCGAGCGCCATGTCCGAGGCGAGAGCGAGAAGCTGCATGCCCATATAGTCTCCCTTGCTGAGGAAGAGGAGGAACTAGAAGGGCAGCTGACTGATCATCACCAGAGCAGGGCAGCAATGCTGGAGCTCACGGATCAGGCGCTTGCATTGGAGAAGACCTGCGGGGCTGATGAAGAAAGTCTCAAGCGGCTAGAGGAGCATTACGCACAGCTGTATCTACGCTTCGCAGATGAGCTGGAGAGCGCTTATCGGCACGTCTCGACCATACGCCATGAACTGCCTGAGCTTGGAGCGCAGCCCGGGCAGGATCCTTCATCGCTGGCGAGCATTGATCGCGATCTGCTCTACTGCCAGAAGAATCTTGCGTCAGTCATCTCTGTCATGCATACACGGTTCTCAGGCGCCAGGCTTCGCGATAACTTCCAGCATGCTGATGACGCTTTGCGCACAGACCTTGAGGCGATGGCAAGGGAGCTTTCTGAGTTGCGTCGTTCACTCGGCGAACCCGCTGATATCATGGGGTCCGGTGGCACTGGGCCAAAATACTTTGTCCGCCGCCTGAGAGAAGAGCGCCAGAAGCTGCGAGCAGACGCGCCCTGAATATCTGTTCGTGTTCTTGGACGCTTGATTGTCTGCTCTGTTGTATGCTGTTATCATCCAAAATTTATTTATAGCCCTCTCCTGACCATACACGGATGGCATCTTCTGTCTCACATCTCTCCTATGGTACACTGTTCTCGCACATCGAGACTGCTTTGCAGCATGTGCTCTATGCTGAGCGGCTCGGCAGGGAGTGCACTGGCAGCGACGAGCCCCGCGTCAGGATACGGCATCTGCTGATGCGGCTGCAACGCTTACATGAGACCTTGGAGCTTGCTGACCGGGACGCGAAGGCATCGGGCAAGACCGAGGCGCATATCTTGGCGGAGAACCAGAAACTGCATCAGTACGTCACTGCGATAGTCGCTGAGGAAGACGAACTGGGCGGGCAGCTGGCAGACCATCACAAGAAACGCGAGGAGCTTCTCGCGTCATTGCAGGCCCTGCAGGATACTGAGCGTTCCTGCGAGCGGGAAGAGAGAGATATCAGCTACCTGCAGATACAGCACGCGAAGCTCTACAAGCTGCTGCAGATTGAGCTTGGGGGAGCATATACACACCTCGCGCACATCCGCACGCTGTTCGCGCAGCTCGCGGCACAGGGCGGCAATGACGCACCGCTGTTGGTCCGCATCGAGACTAATCTTCGTATCATCCATGAGGAGATCGTCAGCGCTCTTGACCTGATGCAGCGGGCGCTCAGCTCTGAGGCGATAGAAGCGTCATTTGATCAGATCGACGATTCAGTGGCGGCCTATCTGAAGAACCTCGGCGATATCTGCGCGGGCATGCGCATATCGCTGCGGGAAGAGCATATGCTGTCTGATGGATTCTATCAGGATGAGATAGAGGCGGAACGTGAACGACTGGAGCAGGCGGCCGCACGCGGGCGAATATTGGCACGAAAGGCAGCGTGAGCACTGGTCTCTGCCGTAGGCGTAGCAGCTGGCGGGAGGTTGTCCTTGCTTCTGCTATCCCGCCCAGCAGGGGGCTCGTTACTCTTGCGCGCAGCAACCCTTTTATATCCGCAGTGATTCGGGAGTGCTATGGCATTCACGGTCACGCCATGGGAGGTCTCTGGCGCCATCGACTATGACAAGCTCGTGGAGCAGTTCGGCGTCTCCCGGATAGGTCCTGGCCTGCTCAAGCGCATAGAGGCGCATGCAGCGAAAAAAGGCCTTCCTCTGCATCACATGCTGCGACGCAACATCTTCTTCGCGCACCGCGACCTGAAGTGGATACTGGACGAATACGAGAAAGGAAACAGATTCTTCCTCTACACTGGCCGAGGGCCTTCAGGTAGCACGCACATAGGGCACCTCATCCCCTGGCTGTTCACCAAATGGCTGCAGGATGTCTTTGACGTCGAGCTGTATTTTCAATTGACCGACGACGAGAAGTTCCTGTTCAACCCGAAGCTTGAGCTTGAGGACACGCAACGCCTCGCCATGGAGAATGCGCTGGACGTCATCGCTGTCGGCTTCAAGCAGGGCAAGACGCATATCTTCTCCAATACGGGTTATGCCAAGACGCTGTATCCGCAGGCCTGCCGCGTGGCAAAGAAATTGACCTTCTCAACAGCGAAAGCTGTGTTCGGCTTTGGCAATGACAGCAATGTCGGCCAGATCTTCTTCACCAGCATGCAGGCCGTGCCCGCGTTCCTGCCGTCCGTGCAGGCAGGCAGGAACATCCCCTGCCTGATCCCCCACGCCATCGACCAGGACCCGCACTTTCGGGTCACGCGTGACATCATGCCGCGCATGGGATACTACAAGCCCGCGTCCGTGCAGTGCCGCTTTTTGCCGGGCCTGACTGAAGATGGCAAGATGTCTGCCAGCAAGGCAGATACCGCTATCTACACGACAGATGACGCGAGGACCGTCAGGAAGAAAGTGCTCAAGCACGCGTTCTCGGGCGGGCAGCCCACGGTGGAGGAGCATCGCGCCAAGGGCGGCGATCCGGATATCGATGTCAGCTACCAGTGGCTCACGTTCCTTGAGGAGAATGACGCGAAGCTCACACAGGTGTATCATGATTACAAGTCAGGGAGACTGCTCTCGGGTGAGCTCAAGCTCATGCTCGTCGAGAAGCTGAATGGTCTGCTCACAGGGCATCAGAAACGGCGCGAGCAGGCGAGAAAGCGGCTGGATGATTTCTGGGTGAAGGACTGATATGAAAAGTCGAGCCCCCCGGTAAGCCGCCTTCTGTTCTCCCCGCCATGGGCGTCGGGACATCCTGGCATTCAACTGAGCGGCGCGAAGGCCTTGCACAGGGCCGGCGGCATGGCCGTTTCATCGCTCCCTTTGGAACGTCAGCGGGTTAGCTTGCAGACGTCGCCGAATGCGTCGCGCGCATCATCCTGCCCAAAGGACGTGTCGTTTCTTCTGCCTGCCGCACACCGTTGCCGATACCCGCTTGCGCGGGCGGCCGTTGTCTGTGGGCGGACTTTCCCCCGAGTGAACGGTCGCCAGGTCGGGGGGCTCAAGGCGAAGAATTACTGCAGGGTATTTAAGGGTTGGGACGGAAACGAATCAGTCTTGCATGTATTGGTCGACAGAGGTTACGGTATGGAGCTTCTGTGCATGAGCATGTTCCTGCTCTACGAGGTGAGGGGTCTGCCGCCGGATTCTCCGCTGCATTTGGTCGAGCACCTCACGATGCTGCTCATCACATAAGCAGCAGGAAAGACAACGCATTATCGGCAAGAGCGCCTCGCGATAAGGGGCGTGTTCAGCAGCTTCCTGGATTGACCTTGCCGCGCGCAAGGCAAACAGGTACAGTGGAATATCCTACTGGTCGCATTCGGGATGTTGCTACATCATATCCTACAGAACACGCATCACCTTAAAAAAGAAAAAAGGCCGGAAAACCGGCACTCAATCATCGTCTCCGTCTGAATCCGAATCGTTGTCGTCGGAATCCCAGTCGTCGTCACTCATAGCTGTACACCTACTTCTTCTTAGCTGCCTTCTTGACGGTCTTCTTTGGGGCTGCTTTCTTGACTGCTTTCTTCTTTGCTGCCATAGTTTTCACCTCACTGATATTTGATTCAGTGAATAGAACTCATTACCTTGCGGATGGTTGTTTGTCGCCTCCAACAGGGCTTATTCTGCTGTTGTGGCGAATGGGGTATTTATTTGTTTCTATTTGCTGATTTTTTTCAGCACAGAAAGCATGATGGGCCGGCCGCCTTGTTGGATGTGCGTCGCTCTCTGGACAGAGAAATGGTACTGCCCCAACAGCGCAGGAGGGATGGGCGACTCATGCAGCAACGCCAGCGTCCCTGTCTTGGCTAGGATGTAGTCTGCCTGATAGAGCAGCTCCTGCTGACGCTTTGCCAGCGCGTCCTTGTCGCGTTCATTAGGCATCCACGTCGCTATGCAGTCCACCTCATGCTCGGTGAACTTGGTGTCCAGCCAATCAGGTGATATCCTCGAGAAATTCAGGATGCGCTCGACTCCTGCCAGTTTCGCGTTCTTTCCTGCCGCGACGACGTTTGGCATCACGCCGTCGAGCGCGTTGATGATGCCCTTGATCTTCTCCTTGCCCTTGCGGTCTATGGCATCCAGGTCAATGGGCCAGGAAGGCAGATCTTTCTTGCGGAAGCGGTTGTGGCTGAGGCATGCGGCGAACATTGCGGCCTCGATGGGTATGACCCCATCGCCACACATGGGGTCGAGCAGGTTCTGCTTGCCGGTGAATCCTGAGGCGAGCACCGCACAGAATCCGAGGGTCGCGCGCAGCGACGAGCGCGAGGCGAAGACCTTGTAGTCGCGCTTGCCGATGTCGCCTGACAGGTCGATGCCCAGGACTTCCCCGGACGTATCATCTCCTTGCGGCACGATAGTCGCGCGCACCATTGCCTTTGGTGATGAGAGATCGACCTTGGTCTCAACGCCTGCGCTCCTGCACTCCTCGAGCAGGCGCGCGCCGATGGTCGCTTCTGCCGCGGGCGTAGCAACGTCGTCGCTGAGCACCCGCGCCCTGACGCAGAAGGATCCTTCAAGGTCCTGCAGGTCAAGGGCCTTGCAGATACGCTCAGACGACTGGGAACGATAGCATGCCCTATAGGTCGTGGCATCATCAGCATCGAAGAACACCAGGCCGTCCTGCTGCCCTGTCACCGTGCATCCCAGCAGCGTAAGCTCCTGCGCGGCATAGGCCTGCGCGCCTACCAGGACTTCAGCTATCGCCTTCATGAATCTTCTCCGCGGCGACGACCTTGTCGCCTGACTCGAGGCGCATGATGCGCACCCCCTGTGTAGCCCTGCCCAGCACCGGGATGCTGCTCATGGGGACCCTGATGAGAATGCCCTTCTGGCTGATGACCATCAGCTCATCCGTGTCATCGACGGTCTTGACCGCCGCGACGCGCTCGCTGCGGATATTGATGACCCCTTTGCCCCCGCGCGCGGTCAGACGATAGTCCTCGATGCGCGAGCGCTTGCCTGTTCCTGTCTCGGTGACGGACAGTATGGTCTGGCCTGTCTGTGGGATTGCCAGGCCAATGACATGGGAGTCCTTATCGACCTTGATGCCCTTGACACCGCGGGCGCCGCGTCCCATGGACCGCACATCCTGCTCATTGAAGCGCACGGCCATGCCGTCAGCGCTCGCCAGCAGCACTTCGTCCTTACCAGAGGTGATGCGAACGTCCACGAGCTCATCGTCGTCATCCAGTCCCAGGGCGATGATTCCTCCCTTGCGGGGCCTGCTGAACTCATCCAGTGGTGTTTTTTTCACGATGCCATTTTTTGTGGCGAAAAAGAGGAATCCTGAAAAGTCGCTCGTGGCTATCATGGCTCTGACGCTGCGCGAGGAATCCAGGGACTCCACGATGTTCACGACAGGCTTTCCTTTCGCGTAGCGACCAAGCACAGGCAGGTCATAGACCTTGACCCAGTGGACTTTTCCTTTATTGGTGAACATGAGCAGGTAGCTGTGCGTGTTCGCGATGAAGAGGTGATCGACAAAGTCCTCGTCCTTCATGTCTGTCGCGGTCACGCCCTTGCCGCCGCGTTGCTGCTGGCGATAGGCGTCCATGGGCATGCGCTTGATGTAGCCCTCATGCGTGCAGGTGACGATGACGTCTTCTTCGTCAATGATGTCCTCGATGTTGATGTCCGCAGCAGGGCCCATTATCTTCGTGCGGCGCGGATCGCCGTACTGGTCTGCCAGGGCGACGGTCTCATTGCGTATGATGGTCATGACTTTCGCTTCTGAGGCCAGGATGGAGCGGTATTCATTGGCCTTGGCCAGCAACTCTGATTGCTCGTCGCGGACCTTTTTCTGCTCGAGCGCCGCCAAGCGCTGCAGGCGCATGTCCAATATCGCCTTGGCCTGCAGCTCTGACATGGCGAATCGCGTCATGAGGCCTTCCTTGGCATCAGCTCCGTCCTTGCTCTTGCGAATCAGGCTGACTATGGCGTCTATCGCGTCCAGCGCCCGGATGAGCCCTTCGAGGATATGTAATCGCTCCTCTGCCTTGCGCAGGTCGTATTGCGTGCGCCTCACCACGACCACACGGCGGTGCTCCACGAAATGGTGCAGCATGTCCTTGAGGGGCAGCATCCTGGGCTTGTGATCGACCAGCGCGAGGTTGATGACCCCAAAAGTCGTCTGCAGCTTGGTCATCTTGAACAGGCGGTTGAGCACCACGTCGCTGTTCGCGTCGCCTTTGAGTTCGATGACAACGCGCATACCTTCCCTGTCAGACTCATCACGGATATCGCTGATGCCTGGCAGGCGCTTCTCCTTGACCAGGAATGCCATCTGCTCGAGCAGCAGGGACTTGTTGACCTGATAGGGTATCTCTGCGACAATGATTCTCTGGCGGCCCTTGTGCTCTTCGATATGGGTCTTCGCCCTGACGGTCAGATGGCCTCTTCCTCGACGGTAGGCCTGCTTGATGCCGTCGGTTCCCATGATGATGCCGCCTGTCGGAAAATCAGGGCCAGGGACTATGGCATTGAGCTGTTCCACGGTTATATCAGGATTGTCGATAAGCGCGCCCACGGCCTTGCATACTTCGGCCATGTTGTGCGGCGGGATGTTGGTGGCCATGCCGACGGCGATGCCGCTTGAGCCATTGACCAGAAGATTAGGTATCGCTGATGGCAGGACCGTCGGCTCCTTGAGCGTGTTGTCAAAGTTCTCCTGGAAATCGACAGTCTCTTTCTCCAGATCCTTGAGCATCTCTTCTGCTATCCTGGTCATGCGCGCTTCAGTATAGCGCATCGCCGCGGGATTGTCGCCATCAATGCTGCCGAAGTTTCCCTGGCCATTGACCAGCAGATAACGCAGCGAGAAGTCCTGGGCCATGCGCACCAAGGTATCATAGACCGCCATATCACCGTGCGGATGATACTTACCGAGAACCTCGCCTACTATCCTCGCTGATTTCTTGTAGGGCTTGTCGTGCGTGAGGCTCAGGTCCTGCATGCCGAAGAGCACACGACGGTGCACGGGCTTAAGCCCATCGCGCACATCCGGCAAGGCTCTTCCGACGATGACGGACATGGCGTACTCCAGGTATGACTGGCGCATCTCATCCTCGATGACACGAGGTATTATCCTGCCCGCGTCAGGATTATCTGACTGATAGGGCTGTTTTGGTTCTGGATCGTTATTGGCTGGATCCTCTGATTGTTGGTCTTCCTGCTCTTGGGTCAGGTCAGATGTCTGTTCTGTCGGGGTCTCTTCTGAGCTCTCTTCTCCTTCTTCTGGCTGGTTTTCGGACTGCTTGTTGGCAGGCGCGTCCTGCTTGTTCCCATCCTCATTTGTCGACGGAGAAATATCATCATCCATGGCAGAAACAAATAGGGAGGTATTTATAAGGGTTGTGGGTATGATTTGGCAGAAAAACCGAGATTCAATCTGGTTTTACGGGTGTAGGACAGAAACTTTGGCCTTGCTATGCGGATGCTGTCACACCCGCTTGACGATCCGTGTCTTGTTGATGTTGCTGTGCACCTTGAAGAATCTGCCACAGTACACACAACGCTTGATTTTTGTCTGGATGTCGCCGCCGCGCATCTCATATTGCATGGTCTGCTTGCATTTAGGGCACTGGACAAGGAATCTCATAGAAATCGCCACGATGGAGGTTTCTTATATACGTTGCGGTTTGTCAGGACTCATCGCTTTTTAACAGTGACTGCTCTTTTTTTTCAGCATCAGATGGCTGTTTGTCCACGGATTCTGTCAATGGCGCATCTGCAGCTTCGTCTGCTGTCTGTTCTATTATTTCCTGATCAGGTGCAGGAATTGAGGTGGACTGTTCTTCAGGTTCTTCGCCTTGGTCTGTCTCCTGCACTGCGGTTTCTTCGTTCGCTTCTCCTTCGCCCAACCTGTCGATGACCTGCTCTATCTTCGCGAAGCTTCCCATAGTCGCCTTGAGCTGGTCCTTGCTCACGTCAAAATACTCATAGAACTTGTCCGCCAGGTGCAATTCCTTGCTTCGTCCCTTTGGCGATGAACGAATGTAAGAGAGCTCCTCGAGCTCCTTGATGTGGTCGTAGGCCTTGGTGCTCCTGATGCGCACGATATCGCTCTGCAGCACCGGCGCCTTGTAGGCTATCATAGCCAATGTCTCAATCAGGGACTTTGAGAGTTCGGTCCCTGATACCACCTGGTCCGCCACCTTGCGGTGCTGGTCCTTGATGGACAATCTCCAGAACGGATGTTCATTAAGCACGTACAGCGATGAATCGTCCTGCTCGTACTTATTGTGCAATTCCTCAAGCAGACGCTGCACCTGCTCCAGGTCTGTCGCCCTTGCAGCTTTCGCTATCTCGTCTACGTGCATGCGCTTGCCTGAAGCGAAAAGCAGCGCCTCAATGTCCTTCTTGAGGGTCTCATCCTTTCTTGCCATTGGTCGCGAATTTCCCATCCTGCAGCAGGATGAACTTCTTGCTGACCATAAAGTCAAGGACCTGCTTTAAAACTTTTGCCTCTACACCTGTCTTGTGGATCAGTTCGGGCAGGTCTTTTGGCTCCTGTTCGCAGAGCCCGCGCACAAAGTTCTGCAGAATCTTGCCCATGTTCATCTCAGCGACATCCAGCAGGGCCTTGGTCTGCTTGTACTCCATGTCTACGTGGTGCAGGCGCGTCTGCAGGTCATTGAGCAGGTCGGTGAAGTCCTGGGCATCCAGGGGGACCTTCTGCGGCTCCATTATCTCCACTGATGACGGCATGTAGTCAAAACAGAATCCCATCAGGGAAGCGAGGTCTTTTGCCAGCAGCTCAAGCTCGGCAAATGTCGTGAACAGGTTATCTTTCGGCTCGGCCGGCGCTATGCCCTTGCTGATGAACAGGACCCCTTCTTCCTCGTCTTGTATCTTTTTCAGGTAGTCTGCCAGGGTCTTCTCGATATGTTCCTTTGGCGCTCCTAGTATCTCGATGATGGTGCGAAACTGCAGCCATCCCTCTTCCACTTTCTCCTTGACCTGCTTTTCGTCCAGGACTACTGTGTGATCCATCTGTATCTTCGCATCCTCATCAATATCAGGTTCAGCCATGGTGATGTAACTGAATCAGGGGTTCTATTATAATGTTTTCGTAGATTGACAACTCAGGCAGCGGGCCTGTGATGAGCGATACGCCTGCCGCGTCGCGCTGCAAGACCAGGGTCTTGGTGTCCAGTACCGCGGACTCATTGGAGAGCTGGATGAATGCTATCGCGCGCTTGGTCGTTAGTGGGATATCAATATGCATGCTCGCTTTCGCAGGGCCTCGCCAAAACCAATGGTGAGTCGCTATGCTCAGGTTGAGGATGCCTGGATAGCTGTCAGGGTCGATACCGATGTCAACGGGAATCGCGTCCATCGGCCTTTTCGCCTTGGTGCTTACTCTCCGTATTGTGGGGCGTGAGGATGGCAGAGGTGCTATGAGTACGCGCTCCTCCTGGTCCAGAAGGGTCCCCTTCGCTCCTATCGCCATGACGCGAAGCGTGTATTCACCGAGGTCGAGACCTGGCACGCTGATTGGCACGGTGAATGTTGTAGGGTTGTGGGCCTGGATGGTGGTGATGCGGTATCCTGGCTCGCAATTGACACACTTGCCGCGCGACGCGAGATAGGAGATGATGGTTATGTTCTCAGGTTCTTCTGCCGAGGCGCGCAAAAGGAATTCGCCATCGCCCTGCAGGAATGAGGGTGCCTGCAGTGTGATTGTTGGTTTGCTCTCTCGTGGTGGTTTCGGGCACGTTACTTGCTGGAAAGGAAGGTAGGAGATTGTGCCATCGCGGTCCAGCAGCAGGCGCGTGGTGTTCAGCGAGCAGAGCAGCTTTGGCTCCAGACGTATTTCTGTTGCTCCGTCCTTCTGCTTTATCTGCAAAATGTCCAGGTTTGTCGCCCCTTGGGCAGTGACTGTCGCTGATTCTGACAGGAGCAGGCGCACTTTGCCGGCCGTCAGGTCAAATTCGGCGCCAGGCGGACGGCCGGGTTGCACGGCGAAAAGCTGGCTTGCCTGCTGCTGCGGACAGGACGCAGGATTCTGGATGTCGATGGTGGCTCGTATGATAAATGCCTGCTCTTCTGCGCTCTCTGGTGGTGTCCACTGGCGTGTACGATTCGTGCTGCTCGTCACTTTTGTCTTGACTATCTTGCCAGTCAAATCCTCTATCCAGTAGGTGACGCTGAAATCCTCAGGCAGCGGGTCTGCCAGGGCCCAGAAAATGACAGGCTCGCCTGGCGGCAGGGAATCCTGCCCGACGGTGATGCGTAGTGATGGGCATTGGGGTGACGATGCTGGGGCCGCTGCGGTGCTGTCAGCAGTGTCCGTGCCATTGTCAGCGGCCCCCGACTCGTCGCTGTCAGGAACCTGTGGAGGTCCATGTTCATATAGCGCGAACGGTGTCGGTGTCGCTTCAATGTAGTCAGTGCCATTCCACTGCATGGTGCTGCCCTGCTCAGCGGCGCTGATGTAGGTCGCATTGGTGAGATGTCCGTTGTTTTGCAGCAGGATTATGGTGTCGCCGGCGTTGCCCAGGCCATTGCCTATCTTCGTGTCGTCCACACAGAGCAGCGAGGCATTTTCTGGGATGGTCATGGGGAGCGGCGGGTCCGCGGCGGTCATCTCCGCGCCGAGCTGGACGACCAGCGCAAAGCTGTTGATGGTGCATACTTCTGGTCCATTTGTCTCATTGGGCGCACTTTCCGCGCTGCTCGCGTGTATCGGCAGCACAGAGCCGTCGTCGCCCACCTCGCAGCATGCTAACGCGTCCTCCTGCAGGTTGTCTCTGATTGTCCAATTGATGACTTGCAGGGTCGTATTGCTGTAGAGCTCGAGCCATTCTGTTCCTGCTTTCGGCGCCGCGTTAATCTCGGTCACCTGCAGGGCAGAGGTGATGGGCAGAGCGGACAGCAACAGCGTGGCAAGAAATAGGGTCGTCAAGAGCAGCGCATCGCTGCTGTCTGTCGACGGTGTAGCGTCGGTACACGTTCTTTGTGGAAGGTCTCGTTTGCCAATTCTTCGCATGTGGTTTCTTCATGAACCTCTGCATAATATGCGTTTGCCTGTTTTTTTCGCAGGGCTTTCGACCTTGGCGGAACACGGAGGAAAGGTATTAAATGCCGGGGGTATTGCTCTTGTGACGGGGATGTCATGGTTGCTGTGGAAGACAAGGTATTTGTCGAAGACGCGCTTATGCGCCTGCGCGACTCTGGTATGCTCGTCATCGTCGAAGGGCCCAAGGACGAGGTTGCGCTGCGGGCGCTTGGCATTGAGCGGGTGGTGCACTTGCGCGGTAACCTGGTGCTGTTTTCTGAGCAGGTCGCTGCGGTGGCGGATGAAGTCGCGCTGCTTACCGACCTTGACGCTGAGGGCAAGAAGCTCTATGGGCAGCTCTCGCAGCATCTGTCGCGCAATGGTGTGCGCGTCGACAACAAGTTCAGGAATGTTTTATTCCGGCACAGCACGCTGCGGCAGATAGAGGGGATGGTAGGATATCTTGGCAGGAACGCTACTGATTGATGGCTGCTGGTTGTTCGCTATTGCCTTCTCACTGGCAGCACAGGCCTTGCAGGGCTCTCAAAAAATGCGTATGGTGCCTTTGGGGGCATAATGGCGGCCAGCACATGCGAGACCTGCAAATCGCCCTGCGCTTCTGCGAGCAGCGTATCCAGTCGCTTCGCATCTTCGGGCGTTCTCTGCGCGGGTACGAGCACTCCCTGGGTCTGTTGGAAGGGAAATGAGTTGCCTGTAGGCGCGCTCATCAGCACTGTAGCAATCCTTGCGTCATATGTGCTGCAGAGACTGTGGACTGTCTCGTCAAGGTCGTGCTGCAATTGCTTCACAAAATCATCAGTTGTCGGGTATACCAATACGCTTATCATGCCTGCGTACTGGCCCTGCTCTCTCAAGTGAGCGCCGGGAAGGTGGTTGACGCGAGCATGCGCCATGGGTGGGCTGCTGTCTGATCTCTGCATACCACTGCCTTCCGTATGCGTAAGCTGAAGAAAATTGTTCGCGTCCTGCGCGGCCAAGGTGTCATAGCGCGCCCGTACCTGCCAGGGAGCGCCGCGTCCGTGCTTACCCCCCAGCACATCGTATACTGCCTGACTAAACATCCCTTTCCAGATGTCTCCTATCTGCTCAATGGTGAGTCCATCCCGCTCGACTTCCATGCAGGTACGAAGCTCTAGTTCTGTTCTTCTACCTCTTCCCTGTTGGGCGCCTGCTTGTACGCACAGGGAATCCACATGACGATCCAATGGGACGCCGAAAAAGACGCTGTAGATGATGTCCATGCCTGAGGCAAGTATTTATCGGCTTAAGAATGTTGCAGTTCCTTCGCGTCGCAGAGGCGTTTTTTCCGTCCTTGTTGCGCAGGGTGCTTCACTGTCATGCACCGCAGATTCACAAGGCATATAAGCACGGGATGACTAATAACGACATATATCTGATATTGCATGGGGGTGAGCGCATGGCAAAGCTTGATTCACAATTGAAGACGGCCGCCTTGCTGGGGCTGCTGTCAGCGCTGTTCTTGCTCGCGGGTTATCTACTGGGCGGCAGCACCGGCATGAGCATCGCGCTCGGCATGGCTGTTCTGTTCAACTTCGCAACGTACTACTGGTCCGACTCCTTCGTGCTCTGGATGTATCGTGCGAAGCCGGCTGCTGAAAAAGATTATCCTCAGTTTCATAGACTTGTCAGGGAACTCGCGGGTTGTGCTCACCTGCCCATGCCGCGGCTCTACATCATCGAGAGCCAGACGCCCAACGCGTTCGCCACCGGCAGGAGCCCGCAGCACGCGGCTGTGGCTGTCACGACTGGCATACTATCGCTGCTCAGCGAAAAGCAATTGCGCGGCGTTCTCGCGCACGAGCTCTCCCATGTCAAGAACCACGACATGCTCATCGCGACCATGGCTGCTACCATCGCCGCCGCCATCAGCTACCTCGCGAGCATGGCGCGCTGGGGCATGATCTTCGGTGGGGGAAACAATCGCGACGGACCTAATATCCTGGAGTATCTTGTGCTTGCCATTGTCACGCCGCTCATCGCCATGGTGATTCAGCTGGCCATCAGCAGGCAGCGCGAGTTTCTCGCCGACGCTTCTGGCGCCAAGCTATCGCATGACCCTGAAGGGTTGGCGTCTGCGCTGGAAGCGCTGGGCGAGGCGAACAAGAAGCGACCCTTGCGGCACGGCAGCACGGCGACAGCGTCATTGTTCATCGTCAATCCCTTCTCTGGGCAGGCGTTCATCTCCTTGTTCTCGACGCATCCGCCATTGCAGGAGCGCGTGAAAAGACTGCGGGCGATGCGGTAGGACGTCTATTCATAGGGAGACGGGACAGTCGACACGGCGACCGCTATGATAGCAACATTCATAAGGTCTGCAGTACTCCGGCATCGACGATAGCGTATGCAGCTCCCCTTCCTCATCAGCGGCGTGTTCCTGTTCTTCTTCGGTATGTACCTTCAGCGCGACCCGTGGAGGATCGGCGACGGTTCCCGTCTCTCTGAATGGCTGCTCTCCTCCATCCATCCAACGAGCTCTGAGGAGGCGAAGAACCTCAAGACATTGGGCGCCACCGGAGGGCCGTTGTTCAGGATGATCTTCTCAGGATGGCGGGCAGTGCTCCGTTTCCTTGGGTGGATACTTGTCATCGCAGGGTGCGCGTTCGTTTTTGTGGGCGCGATGTAGCTTCGGGATAGAGGTCCCTCAGCATCTTGTCTCATTCCCTTCGTCATACGCCGCGTCCAGCACCCTCGTTATCTCCTGCGCCTTCTTCGGGCCTACGAGCTTGGCCAGCTGCAGCTCATGCTCTGACGCGGACATAATCTTTCTGACACTGCCGAATTCCACTAGCAGCTTGGGCGCGATGCCAGCGCCGATACCTGGCAGCGAGGAGACGATGTATTCCTGCTGCTCCTGCAACGATGTGGGTTTGCCTGCGTGCGGCGAGAAATTGCTGCCGGATTCCTGCTGCTCACGCGCAGCGATTATCTGGATGAGCGATGCGGAATCCTGCGCGTCGCGCGTCGTCAGCAAGGGGATGCCCCAGCCGATCGTGAGGGCGGCTATCATGCCACGTATCGCTTTCGGGTCCACGCTGCGCTGCGCGTAGAGGTCTTCGGTACCTTCGATGATGATGAGCGGTCTTCTATACGCGTAGCGCAGGTTCTTGGCCTGTTCGAGCATCCTGCCGTCTATGAGCGAGTCCACAAAGTCCCTGACGGTCTTGACCTCTATAGCTACACGGTCTGATAGGATGTAGTCTCCTACTGGCAGGTTCTTGAGCTTGATGAGCGCGTTGAGTTCCGCGAGCTCCTTGACAATCCTGCTCGGTTTCTCGCGCAGGTCAGCGTAGATGACCACCTGATCCGGCTTTGGCTGGTGCTGGGCCAGTGATTGCTGGCTATTGAAGGATATGTTGGAGGGACATCCTGTATGCATCATGCTGCCATGTCCGGGGCTGCGGGTGGCGACGCTCATCGACGCCCTGTTGTGGGTAGATGCGCGTTGGACCGTTGCCTTGGTGTTCGCAGGACCTCCTAAGCGCTGGCGCAATACCTGCAGGGTCTGTACCATCTTGCGCTCCTTATGGTGCGCGCTCCACCTATAGGCCTCATCGCGCGTTCCCTTGGTCACGAGCACCATGACCTTGCCCTTATCCTGCCTGCCGGTCCGACCACGGCGCTGGATATGGCGTATCGCACTGGGGATGGGCTCGTAGAAGAGCACCATATCCACCTGCGGGATATCGAGGCCTTCCTCGCCGACGCTGGACATGCAGAGCACGTTGTACTTGTGCTCCCGGAAATCCTTGATGCGCTGCAGCTGCTCTTTCTGGCTCAGGCCTGTTCCCTTCTTCTTCTGCTGGCCTACGAACATAGCGGCGCGTATGCCCGGCAGCTTGTTGAGGGAATCGACCAGGCGGCCTATCTGGTCACGGTACTGGTTGAAGATGATTATCTTCACGTCAGGGTTCGCCGGCGTCGCATGCTGGGACACGATGTCGCGCACGGCCTGCATCTTGGGATGCTCGACATGCTTCTCTAATAAGGCGCGGGTCTTGAGCAGCGCGTCCTTGAACTGCGGGTCTGAGACCAGGTTCTTCACGGCCTTGACCTTGCTGGTCACAGCGTCGCGGTTCATCACTTCCATGTATTCGAGCAAGGGTTCTAGCCCCTGGCTCTCCACGAGCTCGAGCGCATGCTGCACTTTCATCGCCTCTGCCAGCAGGGAGATGCTTTTGAGTACAGGCATGCCTCTGTCGCCTGCGGCCATGGAAGCGTGCAGCTCACGTTGCATGGCGAGAATGTCCTTGCGATTGATGTTGTCTAGAGGCCTATTGAGCATGCCCAGGTCGCGGATGTCGCGCAGCTTCGCCATGAAGCAGCCGTGCAACGCGTCGCGCACAGCGGCAAGGCCTGTAGGGAATGGAATGCTTACCCATTCAACTTCTACTTCCTGCACATATGGGCGGACATCAGGGTCCTGGTCCGTACGTATCTCCACTGCTTCGATGGCGAGATTCTGGCAGACCTCTGTTATCTTCTCGAGCTCATGACCGGGGCTCGCGGTCAGGGCGATGACCCGGGGGAATCGAGCGGTCTCGACGTAGCGCTTCGCCAGCCAGACATAGCTGTAGTCGCCGACAGCGCGATGCGCCTCGTCAAAGCCTAGCAGGCAGATGTCCTTGAGCTGAATCCTTCCGCCGAGGATGTCATTCTCCAGGCCTTGGGGCGTGCTGAAGATGACGCGACATTCCTGCCATTGCTCAGCGCGCTTCGCGGGGGCGATGCGCCCGGTGAGGGTCGCGATGGCCTCGGGGGCTATGGTCGTCGATTCCTCGAACACGCGACGATACTGGTCGATGAGCGGTCTTGTGGGGCCCAGGAAGAGGACCTTGTGGCGTGGGTACAGGTTGAGGCGCTGGACAGCCAGCATGACGAAGATATGGGTCTTGCCTAGCCCAGTAGGCAGCACGACCAGGGTGTTCTTCTCTGCTGCAGTGCCGAGGATGGATTCCTGATAGACGCGCGGGGTGAAATCTTTGAGTTGGATGGGGGAGTTGGGCTGGCCAGGGGATTGTCCCGCGCTTTCTGTCCTGCTGGGTTGGTCTGTTTGCAGGTTGTCCTTTTCTTTCCCATTCTTTTCCATTGAGGCGTGGCAAGGACGGCTGGCTTAAAAAACCCTTTGCGCGGATGGCCAGTGGGATTGTGGTAGGGGTGAGAGGTCAATCATCGCAAGCGCTGAAAGCCATCACAAGCGCTGATGGAGGATGATGTATTGTCTCCCGAAAGGAGGCCAGATGCCTGCTTGGTGATGATGTCTTTGTGATAGGGATTTGGCTGCAGGCACATTCAATAATCATGCCCTGGCAGGATCAGGTTGGCTTTCTGGCTGAGCACTGTCGCGATGCTCTGCTGCATGCTTTCAGGAACGCTCTTTGGCAGGTCTACCCTTCCGTAGCAGCCCTGCCGGAAGAAGGTATCACCGGTGAAGAGAATGTCCTGGTAGCGTATGCATATACTGCCGCGACTATGGCCCGGTGTGGGGATGATGGCAAGGTGCCTGAGCGCTGGCAGGCGGGTTAGTCCTATCGGCTGCAGACGGGCGAAACAGGGGTTGCTTGCCATGACCTCATCGAGCATTGTTCCTTCCGGGTCCTGACGGAAGTCCTCGATGCTCTCGGCGCTGGCCAGGAGCGCGGCCTTGGGGAACAAGGGAGCGTGCCCCACATGATCATAGTGCAGGTGGGTGAAGATGATGGTCTCAACCGGCATGCCTTGAAAATCATGAGCCAGGAAATCCCTTGCTTTGCCCGCGTCTATGAGCAGGCGCAAGGGACGGATGTAATAGAAGTCTGACCAGCCCTGCAGCTTCACGATATCGGGTCGTATCTTGTGGATTGTCGCCTTCGCTGCCTGTTTTCCTGCCTTCCTGGTCACTTCATGAGCCCCTTGCTCTGGATTTTCAGACCCACCAGGATGCCGGCGATGAACGAGAGAAGGATGATAAAAGGGTTGCCGTAGATGGCACCAAGGGTGAATCCGACCAGGAATCCAAATGTCATAAGGGTGATGGTCAGCTTCATGTTCTTGCGATGGTCCCACCAGGTCTTGCTGGCTACTAGGCCGGCGACAAACACGGTGAGATAACTCATGACCGCGCTTCCGGCAAGCAGAGCGAGTATGGCTCCTACTATCAGGAAAAAGAATGCCAGTATCTCCGGCCAGTTGACATAGAAGTAGCCCGCGTACGCGGCTTTGTGTCCCATGCCTCGTCTGTTCAGGCGATTCATTTTGACCACGCCGCCCGTTCGAATGACGCGTAGTAGACCAGCGCGAAGACAGCACCCAAAAAGATTGCGCCAAGGAATGTCACTCCTATGCTTGCGTAGAGCAGGAGTGCTGCCCAGCCAAAGAATGTTCCCAGGAAAAAGAAGTACGATGTGCGCCAGGCAAAGAACATGCCAGCGCCATCAAGCGGAGGGATGGGGGTCATGGCCCAGAAGGTTATCCAGAGCGTCATCTTCAGGGCCTGCAGGATGAACTCGTTCTGGGGCATGAGCACATACATGAATTTGAGGATAAGACTGAGGACGAGCGCGCCGAAGACGCCGGCGAAGCTGACGATGGCGATATCGCCCGTGTTGACCCCATAGCGGAACTTACCCAGGCGATGGCCGGGTATGTGGACGAGCAGGAATCCTCCGGGCGCCAGGAACCAGAGATGCCCCTTGGTGACGAATGCCAGCAGGATGCCGATGCCAAGGCCCATGAACCAACCGCGAAACTTGATGTCATAGCCATTGGCCAGGGCGAAGATGGCCTGGGTGGTGATGCGCACCATCATGATGAGCGTCGTGACGAGAATGGCCAACAGCAGGTTTCGCAGGCCAACCACGAGACTGAACACATCGTCGCCCCACTGGTTGAAGGAGACGATGAAGGATATGGCGACAATGGTTATCGCCAGCTCTCGAAGCTCCTGCGGGCTGAAGCGGTAGTAGCGCTTTATCTTGTCCAGCATGTTGACAGCCCACATGGGGGCTATTTGGGGAGTGGGGACTTATAAGCGTTTCCCTGATGGTGCTTGCCTATAGTCTTCCTGAAGTGTCCATACAACCTACGCCTGACGCGAGCAAGGATGTATACCAGGCGGTCCCCCTCTGCAGGCCTGCCTTGGTGATGTATTCATTCGACTGGTGGCACACGTCCAGGGAACCGGGGCCGCACACCAGGGCGGGCAGGTCGGCTTCGCCATTGAATATGGCCGCATCTGTGGAGAATGGGAGCGTGGTCGCCTCTTTGCCGGTAATGGTCGAGAGATAGGCTATCAAAGGGTGGCTCGGGCTCGTGAAGAATGAGGGGTAGCTGCAGACCGTGCTGACCTCAATGGAGCATGCTGACCCGGCTTCTTGCAGGGTACGCTGTGCCCCTGTCTGCAGTTCCTCCAGTGTATCATCCGGCTCGTACCCAGGCGCAAGTCGCAGATCGCCGGTCATGGTGACGCTCTGGCAGATGCGATTATTCGCATCGCCTCCTCGGACCACCCCTGGATTCATGCTGCCCGCTCCCGGAAACCCATCATACGGCGTCTGCATGAGACGCTCGCTGAGTGCCTTGACCTGCTGCAGCACGCAGGCCATACCATACATCGCGTTGCAGCTATTGGATGGATCGCTGCTATGTCCGCCCTTGCCGGTGATGGTCAGCTGCCATTCGGTGTATGATGCATGGGCATAGCCTATCCTGCCTTGCGTCGGCTCACCGATGATGAGCGTCATCGGGGCGAGGATATCCATCGCATTGGCGGCGAGCAGTCGGGCACCTCCAAAGTCAGTCTCCTCATTGTAGGTGAGCGCCAATGCTGCCGGCACTGTCTGGTTCTTCTCCAGCGCGTGCATCATGCAGGCGACAGGGCCTTTCATGTCCTGGGCGCCAAGACCGTAATATCGTGTCTCGCCGTCGACCATTGCCTCTGTCAGCATGAGCGGGTCTGTGTCCCACCCATCAGTCGCAGGCACCGTGTCCAGATGGCCGCACAGGCCAATGTATCGCTTGGCCTTCAGCGCTGGCTGCGTGCGGATGATGAGCGCCTCAAAACAGTCGCCGTAGCGCTGCACGTCGAATCCGAGATCAGCGGCCCACATGGCGATATGGGTCGCGAGCGGCAGCGTCGGATTGTCTGAGCTGGTGTCAAAGGCGACAAGTTCTGCTAATGTCTCGTCAATGCGCATGATTACTGGTGGAAACATGACCACGTTTTTATATGATGTGGGGGGATGGGTCAGGAAGCTGCTGTGCCTGAGCATATGCATCGCACCCAGGATGCTGCGATGGTCAGGGTAGGGATCGTTAGTGGATGAGAGCTTGCATACAGGATGGGACTCTGCGATGGTTAACTCCTGAAGCTCCTGTGTATGAATACCTGTGTGCCGGTGCTTGATGCCTCGAGAAGCGAAGAAACAGTGCTGCGGAAAGCATCAGGCATCATCGGCTTGGCTTACCTATTCAGCAGCTCTTTGACTTACTCCTCAACGCAACGATGCGATCTTGCAGGGTATTTACTATCAGCATCACTCAATGACTTCGATGCCGCGCCTCTTCAAGGCAGCGACAACCGCTTTCTTGTGGCCAGCGCCGAGTACAGCGAGGATGGTGCCTTCTTCCTGGCTTCTGGCCAGGTGCGCGAGGTTTCTGGTGATGACATTGTTGCGCTCGGTGATGAGCACGCGATAGAATCCCGGATAGCGTTGCCTGACCTTCTCGAGCATGGTCTCGATGAGCTCCTCATCCGGCACATCGTTGAGGTCGAAATCGAGGTCCTTGTTGAAGCGCCCGAACATGAGGTCGTAGATGAGCCGCCATTTCTCTGTCCAGGAGAAGGACTTGCTGAATCTTTTCAAGGTGGTGTGGATGTCCTGGTCGATGAGGGCCAATGGGAGGTGGTGCTTGCGCGCGAGGATGACCGCGTGGCGCATCTCATCGCCCGGCTTCATGCCGACCAGATCGCCCATCTTGCGCTCAGCGTAGCCGCCCAGCAGGGCGAAGACATAGCCCTGTACGCCGACCTGCCTGATGGTCTCAAGCGGCCCGGGCTTCTTCGCGTCAGGGTCGGCGAACAATCCTTCCAATCGGTTAGGGTCAAGCTCGATTGCGATGACAGAGGGGAGCTGCTCGCTGATTGCGGCGGTGATGGCGCTCACGCTCTTCCTGCTGATGTGCGAGGTTCCGATGATGCGGATGGACATCATTGGTGATGGAGCAAGGGGGATGGGTATATAAGGGTGGCGGAGCAACAGTGTTGCCCGTTGTCGTCGCGCTCTCACTGCATGGTCGCGCAGAACCTGTTCGGGCCGATGGGGATTATCTCTATCTTCTTCTTCTCGACATTCTGCGTCAGTTCCTTTGGCACCCTGAATGTGTAATTGTCGCCGTCGAAACTCAGTTTACGCTTCATAGAGATGCTGTCATTGATTATTCTGTTCAGCACCATGGCTCGGTCCATTTTTTTTGATTCTTCCAGTCCGAGATATTTCTTATGGCATTTCGCACACTCAAAGCCATTCACCTTGACAAAGATGTTGCTATCTATCTGCACTTCCATGGCTGATCTGCTCATCTTTCTCTTGCAGTCCGAGCAGGTCATGCTCTTGGGACTGAATGCTTCTTTCTCTATCTCGAATGAAACCTCTTCCAAGTTTTCCCAATCAGGATTATCCGATTTCATGCTGTCACCTCTTTTTGTAGGCTTTGATCTGCTTTTCTGAAGACGGGTACGCTGTCGTAATCTCCGCCTCCTTTGTTGATGCATCGTACCTGAAAAATATGGTCAGATGCCTGTCTTTTGCTTTGCCGATGGCAACATATTGTTCTGCGCCTGCGGTACGGATTCTTGGTCTGCCGTTCCTCAAGGCCTGCTCGATTTCCTCTTGCAGGACATTGTGCTTGTCAAACACCTTCAGCACGGTCGCTGGCGTTATCTTGATGATGCGTATGTTCATCATTTACCGTAAGGTAACAGTAAGGTTTGATATATATGTTTTTTGGTGGTGTTGGTGGTGGCATCGCTTGGCTATGCAACAATCTTTATAAGTGAGGGGCTATTTTCTTCACTTATGAGTGACATTGAAATACGGGATGCATTGGTCTGCGACGGGCTGCGGGTCGGGGGACTCACGCTCTGGACGCGACCTTGCCATGCATCGCCGGCCGAGCAGGTGCTGGACGCACTCGCGTCAGCGAAGGGCTATGATCTCTTGGTCACGCCGGAATACGCGTTCACTGGCACATTGCCAGGACTTGCGGTCGATGAATGCAGGAATATCCAAGCAGAGATTGCCCGTATGTCCCGTGGGACCCTGTTCGTCGCGAATTTCCTCTACCAAGACAATGGAATGCTTCGCAATGAGACCATCGCCTGCGCTGGAGGTGATGTCCTGCACACCTATGGGAAGAAAATGACCGCGGACGAAGGCCGTCTGGCAAAAAAAGCAGGTCTCAGCTGGTTGCCCGGAAATGCCAGCGGCGCATTCGCATGGAATGGCCTGAAGGTCGGCATAGAGGTCTGCATCGATGCGGGTGTGCTGGCATCTGAGGGGGTCACGGACTGCGACCTGCTCCTGAGCCCCTGCTGCGGCAGCTGGCTCTTCAATACTGATTGCGTGAAGCCAGGCGGTTCCTATGTCATGGTCGATGGCTCTCCTGCATATATGCTGTCGGGTATCGTAGCGTCCAGAGGTGCCGGCGGCCCAGTGTCTGATATGGGCGCGTTCTGATTGGGGCGCGATAACCTCTTCGACTTGCAGTATCTCTCTACATAGGCACTTCCTCTGCAGCTCTTGTCCAAAGAAAAAGAAGAGGCAGAGCTCTTCGAGGGCATCAGAGGCGTGCAGAGCGCGCTCTACGCCCTTATCGCAGATGCCAAGGCGGGGGACGCATTCCTGTTCTTCTCCGCGGACGCGCAAGAGAGCAATACCGCGATACAGCAATTCTATGAGCGCTTCGACGCAAAGCGGAAGGAAAAGGGACTGAAGGTCAAGGGACTGGCACCCAAGACGTTGCGGGGTCTCTATGAGAAACGAGCATCTCTTCAGATGAGATTCGTGGATTTTCCTCTGCCAGAGAACACCGGGCTTTGCGGCGATAAGATGGCCATCATCACCTGGGGGAAGAAGCCGCGGGCAATCCTGATACGCTCGAAAGCCATCGTAGAGAAACAGAAGCGATTCTTCGAGCAGCTGTGGGCCAGGGCTTGAGCAATCGTGATGCTCACTCATAGACCGCGTCGTGGTGCGTGAAGTCCTCGGATGATGCGGAGCTTCTCACACCAGCACCTTCTCCAGCAGCCACTGCCTGAGCTTGGCTATCGGCACACGCACCTGCTCGGTAGAATCCCTGTCGCGCACGGTCACGTCCTTGCTTTCGATACTGTCGAAGTCTATGGTCACGCAGAAGGGCACACCGGTCTCATCAGCGCGCGCGTACCTTCGGCCGATGCTGCCGGAGCTGTCCAGCTGCGTGGGCATGATTGCGCGCAACTCGTGATGGACCTGCTCTGCAAGCGCCACGAGCTCGGGCTTGTTCTTGAGCAGCGGGAAGATAGCGGCCTTGATTGGCGCGAGCCTCGGATGCAAAGCCAAGACGACATTGCCGCGCTCCTTGTCGTCGCGGTACGCTTCATACAGGAAGACCAGGAACGCGCGCTCCACGCCCTGACTGGGCTCGGCAATGACGTGCGGCACGACCTTCTGCTGGGTCGCCTCATCGAAGATGGCAAGGTCCTTGCCTGATTCCTTCGCGTGCTGGGAGAGGTCAAAATCCGTCCTATTGGCCATGCCCTGCAATTCCTTCCAGCCGAAGGGGAAGTTATACTCCAGGTCCCAGGTGTCAAGGGCATAGTGGCTCTTCTCATCAGCCAGGTGCTGACGGATGCGCAGGTTCTCCGGCCTGACGCCGAGAGAGACGAACCACTGGTGCTCCATGGCCAGCCAATAAGCATGCCATTCCGTCTTGATGATACCCTTCTCCAACGCCTCGCCCATGGAGCGCACTATCGCGCCGGTCTCCTTGGCCTGTGCGTCAGTGTCGAGAATAAGGAGGCGATAGTCCTTGACTTCCTGCAAGTACGGGCAGGACTGCTCGGTCGGGTGCACGAAGTACTCAAGCTCCATCTGCTCAAACTCGCGGCAGCGGAACAGGAAATTCCTCGGGCTTATCTCATTGCGAAAGGCTTTTCCCATCTGTGCGATGCCAAAGGGCAGCTTCACGCGGCCGATGTCATTGACCGCCTTGAAGTCAGCGAAGATGAGCTGCGCTGTCTCGGGGCGCAGGTAGGCCACGTTCTCGTCCACGGTAGGACCGATGTGCGTGGTGAACATGAGGTTGAATGGTCTTGCCTTTCCCAGCAGGCCCTTGCACTTGGGGCACACTATTGCATGGTCAGTGATCGCGGCGTCCAGATCCGCCGGCTTCATGCCGTCAGCGGGCTTCCTGGTCGCGTCCTCGACCAGCGTGTCAGCGCGATGTCTGCTGTGGCATTTTTCGCACTCGACCAGGACGTCAGTAAATGAGTCCACATGGCCGGACGCCTTCCAGACACGGGGGCTAGCTAGTATCGCGCCATCGATACCCACCACGTCATCGCGCTGCTGCACATGATAGCGCCACCAGGCGGCCTTGATATTGCTCTTGAGCTCGACGCCCAGGGGGCCATAGTCAAATACTCCCGCGACGCCGCCGTAGAGTTCTGAATTCGGGAAGATAAGGCCTTTCTTCTTGCAGAAGGTGGCCATCTCGTCAATGGTGATTGTCATGGGGATGTCGCATGCTCTGTCTTGTTTTAAAGGTTTTTGTTATTGAGTATCTGTTCCATCTTATTCTCGAACTCCTTGCTCCTGAAAAATACCATCCTCTTCCCTTCGGTCTTGCTCATGAGAAATCCTTCGCGCATCAATCCTAACAGATCGGTTCTGGCTGTCTGGTAGACCACAGCAAATATCTCCTGCGCTTCTTTGATTGTCATTATCCGCGATGCATCCTGATAAAACTCTGAGACGATGTGTATCTGCCTTGGATTCAGATTCCCCCATTTCCTGATGGCCACTAGTTTCTGTTTCTCCTTCTGCTTCTTTTCTATGTGCTCTTTCAATGCTGTCATCCCTTTTACTATGGCCTCAAGATGGTATTTTACAAAATAGGTCAGGTCGTTGTCATCCTCTTCTGTGTAGCGATATGCTTTTGCATATCTTGCAGGGGCATTCTTGAAAATGCGTGATATGGACACATACCTCATGAGCAAGTAGTGCTCCTTGAGCATGTACCAATAGAACAATGCCCGTGCCGTTCTTCCGTTCCCATCCTCGAATGGATGTATGTAGCCAATGAGAAAATGCAGGATGCACGCTTTTATCACAGGGTGCACGTATGTCTCGTGACTGGTCTTATTCGCGAATGCGCAAAGATTCTCCATATACGCGGGCACTTCCTTGTATGAGGGGGGGATGTGCGCGATCTCTCCTGTCATCACATCGACGACACGCACTTCATCATTATCCCGATATCGTCCTGCCCATCCATCGTGGTCCAAAGTGCCTCTTGTTATAGTCTTCTGGATGGTCACAATCTTTTCTGGAGTCATCTCCTCTTTTACCCACTCTTGTATCAGCTGTATGGTCTCGTAATTGTTCGCTATCATCTGCTCGTTCTTGTTTCGTGGTTTCCTCTTGGTCCTGAGCATCTCCTTGGCCACTTTTCTTGTCGTCGCAGCACCTTCTAATTGGCTTGAGGCGATGGCTTCTTCCATCAATGAGCTGAGCAACAGTTGTGTCTGCTCCTGTTTGGGGATGATGCCATCGCTCTGAAGCGAACCGCCAACATTCAAGTCGATCTCGTGCAATTTCTCCTGTATCCAGCGGGACGCTGACACATTCAATGCAAACCCTCCCTGGGGGTCATTCAATGGATTGAGGTGTGTGGCGCTCAAGGCTCTCCCCGTCTTTATCAGCATCCATGCTTCATGAGGTTTGAGGTTCTCAGGAGCTTGCCTATGTTGTACTTCTTCCCAATACCAATACTTGTCATTGGCCTCTATCACATACTGCTGAACCTCCCTGTTCTCCAGCAGGGCGCCTAGTCGCTCGATGAAGGACGCGCCCAGTCTCTCACTACTCAACGACCTTTTTCTTGGCTTCATTCTGTGGGTGGGCGGTCATGCTCCTATATATTGATTACTAATTTCGATATAAATTAGTAATCTTTTTCCTATGTTTATTACTAATATATGTATTAATTAGTAGTTATCATTTGCGATTCTGCTATCTCCTTATGCTCTATCCTTGTGCAAAACCATAAAAAACCCCCTGCATTCTGTTTTTCCATGCGCCTCTACAACACCGCCAGCAGAAAACTCGAGGAATTCAAGCCGCTAAAGGAGGGCAAGGTCGCTATCTACAGCTGCGGGCCAACGGTCTATGATTACGCGCACATCGGCAATTTCCGCGCGTTCCTGTTCGCGGACCTGGTCAGAAGGTGGTTTCGGTTCAACAAGTATCAGGTCACGCAGGTCATGAATATAACAGACGTGGATGACAAAATCATCAAGAAGGCGACGGCCAAGGGAGTCACGGCGCAGGACATCACCAAGGAATACGAGCAGGCGTTCTATGATGACCTTGCCACGCTCAACATCGAGCGCTTCGATGTCCATCCGCGCGCCACCGAACATATCGATGAGATGGTCGCCATGATACAATCCCTGCTGGACAAGGGCATCGCCTATAAGGCAGACGATGGCAGCATCTACTACTCTGTCGCCAAGTTCCCCGGCTATGGTACCTTCGCGCACCTGGACCTAGCAGGCATGCAGGAAGGCGCCCGGGTCAAGAACGACGAATACACCAAAGACGCTGCCCATGACTTTGCGCTCTGGAAAGCGTGGGATGCCGATGATGGCGAGGTCTATTGGGAGACGCCATTGGGCAAGGGCAGGCCGGGCTGGCACATCGAATGCAGCGCCATGAGCACCAAGTATCTCGGCAGCACGTTTGATATCCACACGGGCGGCATCGACCTGGTGTTTCCGCACCATCAGAACGAGATAGCGCAGAGCGAGGGCGCGTCCGGCAAGCCATTCGCGCGCTACTGGCTGCACAACGAGCATCTGCTCGTCGAAGGAAAGAAGATGTCAAAGTCCCTGGGCAATTTCTTCACGCTGCGCGACCTGCTGGGCAAGGGCATCGACCCGCGAGCGCTGCGGCTCACGCTGCTGTCCGCGCACTACCGCCAGCAGCTCAACTTCACGATGGAAGGGCTGGACGGATGGGAACGCGCTCTGCGACGCATTGATGATGCCTATCTGGTCAGTGCCCCTGCTGCTGATGCTGCTGGACCCATTGCTGATGCTATAACAGTTGCTGACGGCGCCGCGCCGCAGGGTGCGGACAGGGCGATCGATGATATTCGTTCGCAATTCAAGGACGCGCTCGCCGACGACCTGAATACCTCGGTTGCTCTCGCCGCCGTGTTCGAGATGGTCAAGCTCGCCAACGCGGCCGCGGGCATGGGCCCTGCCGGCGAAACGTTGCTCGCCGCAGACAAGGCAGCCCTGCATGACGGCCTCGCTGACTTCTATGCGGTCTTCGGTATCAGCCTGCCTGAAGCGGTGCAGATTCCTCAGGACATCCTGGACCTCGCCGCGCAACGTGAGACGCATCGGGCGCGCAAGGAATGGGCGCAGGCGGACGCTATCAGGCAGCAGGTCGCTGAGCGGGGCTATCGCATCGATGACACTGACGCAGGACCTTCTGTGGTGCGAGCATGAATCCGGCGCAGGAGATCATCAATCGCATGAAGTTCGCGGTAGGCCTCATGCTTGGCCTCATCGGCCTTTCCACCTATGGGTTCATGCATATCATGGACTGGAGCTTGATTGACGCGTTGTGGATGACCGTCATGACCATCACTACGGTCGGTTATGCTGAGGTGCATCCCCTCAACACTGTTGGTCGAATCTTCGCCATGTTCGTGATGCTGCTGGGCGTCGGCATCGTGTTCTGGGCACTCGGTCTCATCGTGCAATTATTCGTCGGAGAGGAAGTCAAGAATATCCTGGAGCTGAAACGCATGGAAAAAAACATCACCAAACTCAAGGGCCACTACATCGTCGTCCACTACGGCCTTATCGGTCGGGGTATCGTGGAGGCATTCAGGCGTCGCAATACCCCCTTTGTCGTCATCGAAGACAGGCCAGAGCAGCTGCGGTTGCTCAAGGAGTCAAAATGCCTCTATATTGACGGCAATCCGCAGAGCGATAAATCCATGCACGCCGCTGGCATAGAACGGGCACGCGCCGTGCTCATCGCCGGTGATGACATGGCGGACAACCTGGTCGTAGTACTCACGGTCAAGGGACTCAACAAGGATGCCACAGTCATCGCGAAAGCGCACGACGCGGAGAGCGAGAAGAAGCTGCGCCGCGCGGGAGCTGACATGGTCGTCAGCTCCGCGAGCATCGCGGCCAACAGGATGGCCAGCGTGGCATTGCGGCCCACGGTCGTGGATTTCCTCGACACGGCCATGCAGGCAGAGGGCGCTGAGCTGGAGATGGAGGAGATCCCTGTTGAAGAGGGAGCCCCTGCAGCGACCAAGACCATCGCAGATACACGTATCCGGGATGTCACGGGGAGCATCGTCATCGGCATCGTCAAGAAGGACGGGCGCATGCGCACCAACCCCTCCGGGGCGGAGCGCCTGGACATCGGCGACAAGATAGTCGCCATCGGCAGCGAAGAGCAGCTCGACAAGCTCTGGCATATGCTGGCCAAGCAGGAGCGCACCACGTACAATGGCATGCGGAGGGCCGGCTGATGTGGGCGCTGCGGCATCGTCCCTCCCTGGCTGAGCTCCCGGAGAGCAGCGTCAAGGCGCTGTCGCAGGCCATCGACAGGAAGAGGCCCGTGATCATCGTAGGCAGGACCGGCACGGGCAAGACGACGCTGGTCTATGCGCTCGCTGACGAGCGGGACTGGGAAGTCGTCGAGCTCTCTGCGTCAGATGTCCGCGGAGCCAAGGCCATCGAAGCCATCCTCGGTCCTGCCAGCACGCAGATGTCATTGTTCTCCAAGAGCAAGCTCATCCTCATCGATGATATCGATGCGCTCTCTGACAGAGGAGGGCTGCCGCAGATAGAGCGGCTGCTCCAGAGCAGCGCGTTCCCTGTCGTCATGACCGCGCAGTCGCTCACGGACAAGCTGTCCAAGATCAAGCGAAAGTCAGCGATCATCACCATGCCGGACCTCGGGTTCTCCGGGGTCAAGGCCGTGCTGCTTAGGGTCAGGGATGAGGAGGGCGCAAGCGTACCTGATGAGGTGGTGGCGGAGATCGCCGCCCAATGCGGCCCGGACCTGCGGGCAGCCATCACGGACCTTGAGGTGGTGGCCGCGCTGTCCAAGCAGCGTCCCGTGGCGAAGGCGGATGTCATCGGTCTCGGGCAGCGCGGGCAGGCGGAGAGCATCAGTCAGGCGCTGCTCAAGGTGCTCAAGACGACCAATCTGGATGTGGCACTGCGAGCATTCGATTCCATCGATGAGGATCCAGATACCATCTTCCTCTGGGTGGAAGAGAACATGCAGCATGAGTACACAGGCGCTGACCTCGCACGAGGCATGGATGTGCTGAGCAAGGCGGACATCCTGCGCGGTCGGATACGTCGTCGTCAGTACTGGCGGCTGCTCGCCTACATCATGCCGATGCTGTCCGGAGGAGTAGCTGCCGCCAAGGACGCGAAGCGACCGGGCATGAGCGACTATAAACGCTCGGACAGGATATTGCAGATGTGGATAGCCAAGAACCGGTGGAAAAAAGCCATCGACATCGCGGCAAAGCTTGGGGCGGCGACGCATTGCAGCAGCCGGGAGGCGCGTCAGGATGCTCTGCCCTATGTGCATGCGACGGCCAAACGGCAGAAAGCGTTCCGTGAGGCATTGGCCAGTGAGCTGGAGCTCGACGCTGAGCAGACCGCATGGCTCGCGGGGTGAGGAGGGTATCCTGTTACGGGTCCTGTGTTTCCCTTGTCAACTGTGCCTTAGGCAGTCCATGCTTGGCGCAAAATATTTATGCCTTGGCGCTGCTCATCATCCATGGGCACTGATGCCGTAGAACCGGTGCGCTTGCTTTATGCAGGCGCTGATTCCACCTTCCCTTCCGATCTGCATACCATATATCCTAATCTCTTCGTCGACATCTTCGATGCGCATACGCCTGTGGATCCTGCGCAGTACACAGGGCTTCTCATCGGGAGGGCAGGCGTCGAGGCCATGTCTCAGGACCATGCTGCGCTCAGGTCAGGAGCGTGGGACGGGCTCGCAGGGCGCATCAGCGTGATCGAGATAGATGACAGGTTTGGCGCTGGCTCCTGGCAGCTGCGCCAGCGGCTAGAGCAAGCAGGAATCCCTCTTGATGCGCCAGGTGATCTGTGGCCGTGATCCACCTTGATTTGCCTTGACTCGCCTTGATCCTGGAGGCATCCACAGGGATATGGTAAATTCTTTATAGATGTCATAGTTCTATGGGGATATGGCCAGATTCACTCGCAGGCTCCAGGAGATTGCCGGCTCATTGCTTGTCTCGGTTCCGCGCGAATGGGCGCGTCAGCTGGGGCTTGATAAGGGAAGTGAAGTGGATGTACGCATCGACTCTGGTGTGCTGCGGGTCGGTCCGAAGGGAAGCATCATCAACAAGGGCGAGGAGGCGACTGTCTCCGGTCCGCATGCGGAGAGCAAGCTGCTCGCGGCATATCTCTCAGGCGCCTCTGTCATCCGGGTGCGCAAGGCGAGTAAGCCTTCGGTGCTCAGATTTGTCCGTGAGCGGCTACTGGGTGTGGAGCTCGCAAACGATGGCAAGGCACTCGTGTTCTCGGTCACGCCTCCTTCCCTTGGCATCGACGAGGCGTTCCGTCGCATGTTCTTCCTCACGCTGGGCATGTTCGATGACCTGCTCTCGCCTGAGGACGAGGTATCTGCGCACGAGAACGCACAGGCCATCGCGGCAAAGGACATCGAGGTCACCAGAGTGTATCATCATCTCATCCGTGAGGTTCGACGGTTCCTCGCGTCCGGCGGCTTCGCCGTGCAGGAGCCGGGGTTGCTGCGCGCTGTCGACTATCGTATGGCGGCGGAGAAGATAGAACGCATCGGTGACGCGCTGAAAGATACGGCGGCAGAACCCAGAGGATGCGTCGCAGAGAAGACCGTCAAGGAACTTCGCGACGCGTATGAATCAGCGGTCCACGCGTTCCTCAAGAACAGTCTCGCTGATGCCATCGCGGCAAGGCAGAAGGCGGTATTGGTCAGGAAAAAGATAGCACTGCTGCAAGATGCTGGAAGGGCGACGATGGAGAAGAGACGAGCAGGAGCTCCTGCGGTGCCCAGGGTCGCTAGCGCGCGGGTCTATGCATCAGGCATCGCCTGCGCAGGCACGCAGCACGCGCTGCATGACATCGCAGGGCACTGCGCGGAGATAGCGAATCTCTGCTCGGGGTGATCGCACGTATCTCGCGTTGCTGTAGAGAAACGCAGTTATCCGCTTCTGGTAGCATGGTATAGATGCTGTGCTATAGCTTGCGCATCACATAGAACCGATGGTCCATGGTGAATGGCCGCAGGTCCAGCTCTTCGAGAATCTGGAACATGCCCTTGAGCTCGCCTCGCACCTGCGCGAAGATATCCGCGGGGTTCCTCGCGACATCGATGCTTCGCGCCTTGCAGCAGAGGAATGCTGTTCCTCCCTGCTTAAGGAGCATCTGCGCGTTGCGCTTGAGGATGTCCACCTGGTTTCGCTGCGCGACATCCTGATAGAGTATCTCGGCAGGCCAGACGCGCGGCGCGTAGGTGATGGGCTGATTCGCGTCGGCGATGATCGGAGCGATATTGCCGCGCTTCTTGGCAAGGAGCATGAGCTGGCGGCCTGTGTCAGGGCTGAATTCCACAGCGAAGATCATGCCCTCCGGGCAGAGGTCTGAAACATGGCTGACGGTCGTGCCTGACGCTGCTCCCAGATAGAGCACGGTGGAGTCGTTGTCGAAGGGAAACTGGCGCATGCCTTTCCTGATGGCAGCGCACAGCTTGCTGCGCTTTGGTACCCACTCGCGCCACTGGCCGTCCTTGCGCGTGAAGGTCTTCTCTCCATAGACAGGCCCTTTCACCAGCGCCTTGGTGAATGTGGCTTTCTTCTCCACAATCAGGAGGGGATTGTCAACCTTCTCTGCGCCCATGCGATCGCCCTTCATCGCTTTCGCCTCGCAAGACGCTGCTGGAGTTGCTCGACGATATCCGCGCCCTTGTAGAAGTCGACGCGCGCAGCCATGCTGATGGTATCAGCAAGGGCCCTCGCTCTCCTACCATGCTCGCGCGGCGGCGCTTCCTGGATGTATGGATGGTTGACGATGATGCCATGCTTCGGGGGCCTTGCTCCAGTGCGCAGGTGACGGAACAATGCTTTCTCGGCGCCGAGCATCTGCACGGTGCTGGCCGGCAGTCTCGCCAGATGCTCCATGCCGCCGGCGAGCGCGATGAGCCGCGCTGCCATGGTAGGTCCAGCTATGGCAGCAAGGTTAGGCGCGTTGGCCTTGAGCGATTCGGCGAGATACGCCTCAAGGTCCAGGCGTGATTGTTCCAAGGCCTCTGCCTGAGCGGCAAGGGCCTGCAAGGCCTTCTGCTCCCTTGGATGGATTCCTGCGCCCATCTCCTGCTCAGGAGCGTCATGGGCAAGCTTGGTCAGGATAAGGCTGCCTTTATGCTTCTCGCTCTGCTCCGGGTAATAGAGTGAGAGCCAGTCGCCAAGGCGCTTGAGCTGCGCGTTGAGCTGACGCTCAAGCTCATCAAGAGCGTGCACGGCCTTCATCGCCTCGGTGTCAAAGGTGACTGAGGCCTTCACGGCCTGCGCAGAGAGCCGGATGTTTTCCTCACGCAGCTGCTGGGCTCGCTCCTGCAGGGCTGCTGTCAGGAATGAGATCTTTCTGGGGTCTGAGGTGAGTGTGATATTCTCGTGCTTTGTCTCTTTTGGCGTGAGCATATACACTTTCTGCTTGCCTGTTGTCGAGGCATGCGCCGCTTCGCCGGTGGCCGCAAGGTCCAGCTCCTTCTGGATATACTCGCCTCTGCAGATGGCCTGCAGCTCCTCTGGATCGAGAGGGATGGTCTCCTGTACCTTGCCTTGGTCATCCATGCGCAGGATGCCCAACGCGGTGCTGGCGAGTATCATTGTTATGACAGGACAATCCGTCTTTTTAAAAGCATTTGGATGTGAGGGGTGTTTATCTGCTGCATTAGGCGGTTCCGGGGTCCTGTTAGGATAATGTTTAAATAATCCATCCTGCTTTAGTCTCGTTATGGCACGAGCAGCTCCCTCTACATCACGCAGCGCATCCCGCACCAAGGCCTCACCTGTTCAACGCACTTCCACTTCGCCAAAGCGTGAGCCTCACAAAGAGCTCACGGCATGGACGCACACGGCGCTCATCGTGCCGCTCGTGGCCGCCTTCGCGTGGTTCGTCTCGCTCACCAGCAACCCTGTCATCAACCCCAGCAGCATGGTCATGGCCTCGCCATCACAGCGCGAGTCCATCATCCTGACCGTGTTCGTGTTCATCGTCAGCTATTCCTTGTTCCTGCTCATCTTCTACGCCTTTGTGCTCAAGCGCAGGTATTTCTCCGCAGCGCCTGTGGCTGTAGGCGCTGGCTCAGGATATATGCCGATGAGCGGATCAGCGGGCAAGGCAAAGGTTTCCGCCAGAAAGGCAAAGACCAAGAAGAAGTAGGATGGACCTTCTCGTCGCCTACGTGCCATGCCCTTCTGCTGAAGAAGCTGAGCGGATAGGCAAG
>MNWW01000004.1 GCA_001871415.1 Candidatus Woesearchaeota archaeon CG1_02_57_44
AGGAGAACGAAAGCGGATAAGGACGCAACCATCAGAAGAACATCGCGCCCATGAGCATGGAACAAAGGAATTCGGGGAAGGCGAAGCGTGTCCGGAATACAGGCGCACACGCTTATCTTGCAGCGTCGCCCCACCAGACCCCATGCAAAAGGATTATGTACCTCAAGCACCAAAATCCCTTTCGTCGCGGTGCAACAACAGGCAACTTCGCTCAGAACCCTCTAGAAGAATAAAAACAAAAAACAGAATATTTATCAGCAAATTTTGCATAAAATATGCAAAAATAGGCAATAAATATATATATACGATTGCCTTCCGTGCCCCTATGCTCCAGACAATAAGCATCGAGAACTTCCTATCCATACGAGACAAGCTCACGCTCAGCCTTGAGGCCAGCGCCAGCAAGAAGAACCTGCAGAACACCATAGCCCTGCCCAAGAAGGATCGGCTGCTCAGGAGCGTCGCGCTCTACGGCGCCAATGCCTCAGGAAAATCCAACATCATCAAAGCGACGCTATTCATCTGGGACATGGTGAAGAACTCGCATGCCTTCAATATCGACAGTACCATCCCAAGGACGCCATACAAACTCGACGAGGCATGGGCGGGCAAACTCAGCAGATTCGAGCTGACATTCTATCATAAGAGGATACGGTACAGATACGGATTCTCCTGTGATGACAAGAAAATAATCGATGAATACCTCTACCATTGGCCAAAGGGCAGGGAAGCACTCATCTTCAAACGGAGCTCAACCACGGACTTCACCTTCATCAAAGACAAGCGCCAACAACAGCTCATCAAGAAGAGGCTCACCCCCAATGTCCTCTATCTTTCCAGAGCGACCGCCCTGGGCCTGAAGGCCACTGCGCCCGCCTATGCATTCATAACCGACAACCTCGTCATCAACTATTCTCCGACATGGTTCGTCTACACCGCGCAGAAAATCAAGGAAGATCCTGCACTCAAGACCAGGGTCCTGGGCATCCTGGCCAAGGCAGACTTCGGAGGCATCCAGGACATCATGGTGAGTACGGAGAAGAAGAAGGTCGATGGCGTGGAATTCAGGATAGAGAAGCAGAGGAAGATATTCAACCATCTTGTCCAGGAAGAAAGGGAATTCAACGAGTTGAAGACCATACACACCACAGCCAAAGGCAAACACCTCACCTTCAGTCTCAAGGAGGAGTCGGAGGGGACCCAGAAGATAATCTCCCTGCTCGGACCCCTCTTTGACGCCTTGGACAATGGAAAAGTCGCCATCATCGACGAGCTGGAATCGAGCCTGCACCCCAACCTCACCAGGTCGCTCATCCGGCTCTTCAACAGCAGAAAGAACACGAAAGGCGCCCAGCTCATCTTCACGACCCATAGCACGACGCTCCTTGACAACCGGCTCTTCAGGAGAGACCAGATCTATCTCTGCACCAAGGCGCCCAACAAGCAGACACTGCTCAGATCATTCCTTGACTATGACCTCAGAGAGGACTCAGACTTCGAACGCGCATACCTGAACGGGCGGCTAGGAGGCGTGCCGATAATAGACCAGACCCTCCTTGATTAAGATGGCACGGCAACGCGGCTACCTATCCACACGCACGGTCTGGATATTCTGCGAAGGAACGACAGAACGCCTTTACTTCGAAAAGCATCGGGTCGCAGAGCGGCTCTCAAGGCTACGCATCGAGGTCCAGCGGAGCAGGCGAACGGACGTCGAAGGAATCATCCACTACGCAGTCAACTACAGGAAATCAAACAGCCGCGACTTCCAGAAGGACGATCTCGTCTTCTGCGTCTTTGACTGCGATCAGAGCACAGAAGAACAGCTGCAGCGCTGCGAAAAACTCGCGAAAGATAATGGCATCATCCCAATCTACTCGAACCCATCGTTCGAGTACTGGCTCCTCTGCCACTTCGGGTATCACCCAGACTACTACTCCCAGACGGCCCTGATGCAGAAACTCAGAGAGCACCTTCCCGGATACGAGAAGGTTGATCCCAACACCTACGATCATATCAAGGAACGGCAACACCAAGCCATAGCCAATGCCGAAAAAATATTGCGAGCACACCGCGGGGCAGGAACGCATATCCTAAGTACGAAGTGCAACCCGGTGACGCTCGTGCACCAATTGATGGAAACGATACAAGAGCTGCCGAAAGGATAGAGACCTGTCCTCACGTCCCCACCTCCATGCGGAGGCATCATCTATCCAGCAGAACCCGCCCACAAGAGGAAAGAAATACCATATCTCAGCGAAGAAGGTCCATGACACTAAGCGTCGCAACCTCGCTGAGAGTGCGTCATGCAGCACCCTCCTCGTATCAGCGAGCAGATGGAAGAGCACGCATGATATCATCCGCGGCGTCATGGTGACGACATAGTTGGGCTCGATGACGAGGCTATGGTCATCGTTGGCCGTCGACAGAAGGCATCTTTAGCGCGTCAAAACGCATTTTTGGTGAGCAACTCGTCGCGACGAGCGAAAAAGGCTTGCTGCAAGAAGCAACAAGCAAGATCTGGGCGTACCAACGAATCAAAAGATACGGCGAATCGTAGCGAGAGCTACGTCTCAATCTCAGGAGTTATGCAACACAGCATAAACAAATACAAAATTTCTACTATTGTAGATATCGCAACCCTGCAAAAAGATGCACACTTGCACTGGAAAAGGCCGCACAGGAACGGATGATGCAACACTGCTATGCAAGGAGTGCTGACGACTCCGCTCCATCATGCCTCAGGATTGTCCCTGCGCGTAGTGGAAAGGCGCGTCCTGCTTCTCCAGACATGCAGACTATGCGTGAGCAGACCCTTCATCGTGCCAAACGAGCGGTAGTGCCACCATGGACGGGTATCGGGTCCTGTCTTCTGCACCATGAGCATGTTCCTGGGAACATTGCCGACGCGACGATAGTTGCTCTTATCGCGCCGTATCCATGACGCCAGCGTCGCGACGGGCCGCAACTTCACGTCATGGATGACGACAAACCCGCCATGCACCAGCATCAGGTCGATGTAGTAGAAATCCACGAAAGCCTCGTCGAAGCGATGACCACCGTCGATGAACGCGAAGTCTATCCTCTCACCCTCACGCTGCAGGCGCGGCAGCACCTCGTGGCTGTAGTGCGGCTCAAAGCGCATGCCACGCGACAGACCAAGACGCCGCACATTCCTGAGCCCCACGTCCGCGTAGCGCTCCTGGAACGGGTCGATGACGATGTGTCTTGCCCCTTTCAGTCCCTGCTGCGCAGAGAGTATGTGCACGGCCGATGCGCCGTTGGCGAACCCTGTCTCCAGAGACCGACGAAGCCCCTGCTCTTTCACCAAGCCGTAGAGGAACTCGGCCTCGTGCTCCTTGACGCTCGCTGACGCCGTATCCTCCGGCAGCAGCAATTCCCGGTAGATGCTTCCCATGGACTAAAGAAATGCACAATGAGTAATAAATATTGAGTATTTTCAGCGCCCCGCATGATAGACAGGAAGCAAGCAGTGTGGACACAGACTCTTCCACACCCATCACGGCAGCATCGCCTTTACGAGCAGCTTCTCAAACTGCGCTGCCGATATCCTACGCTGCCCCTGCACCGCCCTGCGCTTGAGCAGCATCCGGGGCAGGCCCCAGAGCGATGATACTTTCGCCGCGAGCAGGACGTGCAGCTTGAACATCTTGGTGTAACGGATAATCTCGCCCAGCTGCACCAGCAGGATCTGATGCAGATGGCGCCATATCACGGGCGCGGGCCAGTCCTTGACCACGACCCAGAGCTCGTTCCTGCGGCCGTAAAAGATGGCCCTGTTCCTGACCTTCTTGCTGGACGCGCCGTGGATGTGGTCTAATACCGCGTCAGAAGCATACGCCATCGTATATCCTGCCAGACGGATGCGCAATCCCAGGTCAAGGTCCTCGGAATACAGGTGGAAATCCTCGTCGAGCAGGCCGCCGGGGAGTGTATCGAGCACTGTCTTTCGATACAGCACAGCCACGCCGCAAGGGCTCAGCACCAGATCCGCCTCCTCTTCCCTGCGCACATCCCAGGCAAGACCGCAGCCATACACCTTATGGCCAAGCGTGTCGATAGAGCCGTCCATGAGCAGCGTCTTGGCCGCCACCATGCCCACAGCAGCGTCGCGCATCGGAGCGAGCATTGCCTTGAGGAATCCCTTGTGCAGCACGGTGTCATTGTTGAGCAGCAGAACAAAATCCCCTCGCGCCGCCCTGATGCCGTCATTGTTGCCTCCGGCGTAGCCGCGGTTGGTCGCGTTGCGGATCACGCGCACCCATGGAAACTCCCTTGCCACGGCATCGGCAGAGCCGTCAACGCTGGCGTTGTCCACAAAGATGACCTCATAGGTCACGCGCGCCCTGCCTGACGCTGACGCGCGCCCTGCTCTCTTGACGCCCTTGGCATCCCGAAACCCTGGCGCCGCCCCGCGGTCCGCGTCAACGCACCGCGCGTCCTGCGCCTGTATGGAGCGCAGGCAGTTACCATTGAGCTCCTTGCCGTTCCAGTTGACGATGATGATGGAGAGGGATGGACGAAGCAATCGGCCCCCTCTTTTCGCGCCAGATAAACCCTCGCCCGCCTCGCGCTTCCCTCGCATCTGCTTCTGCGCCATACCCTGCATGGATGACAACAGGGTATAAAAAGATGGAGGATGAAAAACAGGAAAGGGACTGACGATACAGGAGGCTCAACTGATATCATACCGGTAGATAGTCCACCACAGCACTGCTGTCGGAGACTCGCTTCGCAGCCACCGATAGCACTGTGTGTCCATGGGGCGCAGGGCATTAGCACCGACAAAATAGGTACCTGGCGTCCTGACGCAAGGAACGCCTGTATCGCCCGGGCCTATGGCCGTCGGATACAATCCCGCGTCCTCGTGGAAGCCATAGCGCGTGATATTGTTCTGCTCGACATAGCGCTGGACATTGTACACATTCGCGCCGCCGTAGAATGGACTGTAGGCGAACAGGTCAAGACCGTTCCAAGGGCCGCCTGCAAGCTCATTATAGTAGGCCTCGAAATGCGGCATGATAAAGAACGCCGACGCGAGCGACCAGATGACGCAGAAGAGCACCAGGAAGTCAAGGCGACGAACGCTGCCTGACGCTGACGCCTTTGCGCTCCTTATTGGCCTGGACGACCCTGCACCCTTCCTTTCACCTTCCTTCATCGCATCCCCGCAAACCTCGACGCTGCGCGATGCCAGCATCATCGCCAACGGGAACGCGAGCAGCACATAGCGCACGCTTATCTGCAGATTGTTTTTCAGCTGCAGCAGGAATCCCGCAAAGAAGACCAAGATGATGAGCGCTGATGCGTGGTCACGCAGCCTTCGGCGCGCCACCCACAGGCCCGCGGCGAGCAGGACGAGCAACGGCAGAGGACTCTTCAGCAGGAACAGGACCGACAGATACCATGGCACGGGCCCGGGCCAGACCCTGCCGAACGCGTAGGTTGGCAGGCCGCCGCCATAAAGGATGTCATTGGCCACAAAGCCCAGAGTCTTTGCGAAGTAATAGGGAACAGGACTTGGGATAGACAGCAGGAACGATGCCCCTGGCAATGATTCCATGCGCGCCACGGTCGCCACCTTGTCCCAGATGATAGGGTCTTTGGCCAGGGAGGTCCCGACAGGCACAAAGGTCCCCTGAAAAAGATAACCCATGTTCAACCCGAGCCAGCAGAAGAGCAAGAAGACAAGAGCCACCTTCCAGGGATTTCGCACCCGAAGCCGGAACATGCGCGCCAGCAGGGGATAGAGCAGCATCACGGGGAAGAATATCAGCAACGGGCTTATCTTGGCCGCTATCGCCAACCCACACCAGAAGCCCGACCAGCGCATGTGACGGAATTGCTTGTCCTGCGTGTACGCCCAGTACTGGCTCATCGACAAGACCAGCAGCAGCACCATGACAATGTCGACATTGGCCGTGCTCGTGCGCATCAGCACCACCGGACTCGTGACGAAGAGCAAAGAGAACAGCGCTGCCTGCGCCTTGCCATACGCGCGTGCTACCCAGCCCGCAGCGACCAGCAGCAGGATGACGCCCATGAGCAGCGCCATGAGCCGCGCCGCGATGAGCATCTGCCGCTCTTTGCCCGGATTCATGACAAAGAGGAACTGATACTCGCATTCCATGGCAGAATATGTATGTGTCCAGCCCGGCATGCCCTCTTTGGCATAAAGCTCTGTCCAGCAGGTATTATCGAGCGGAAACTGCGGGCGCATCAACAAGAGAGGGATGCCGTAGATGACATTGCCCTGCGCGTGGATGAACGCGAATCGAAAATCGCCGGTCAGCAGCTTGCTATATCCTGCAGTGATATCGCTATGCTCATCAGCCCATAAGGACTTGGTCAGTGTGAAAGAAAGCGAGAACAGTATCAGCAGGAGCACAGCACCGACACGCACCGCATCCGCATGGGTCTCAAGAAAACCTGCAAAGCCAGTCTGAACGCGCGTGGCCGTCGTTGCCAGATCTCCTTTGCTTTGGGACTTTGCCCGCGCAGCCATGGCACTCGCCATTCCTCCGTCGTTAATAAATATTGCTGTGCGCAAAGCCTGCGAGGGAAAGCCCTGGGCAGACCCTAGGCAATGTCATCCCTGTCCTCGTCCATCGGGTCTGCCCCCCACCAACAGGAAAGTTTAAAAAAAGGGAAGATGTCAAGCAATTGATGCAAGCAACGCTCCTCTATCGCAGTCGATTGATAATCAAAGCAATCACGCCTTATATTACGAAAGAAGCCAAGGTCCTTGACATCGGATGCGGCAATGGCGTCGTCAGCCATGAGCTCGCCAAGCACTTTGGATGCGCGCTGACCGGGACCGACCCGCAATCCTACCTGACTACCAGCATCCCTTTTATCAAGATGCTGCGGGATGACCAACTGCCTTTTGAGGATGGCGCCTTTGATGTGGGCATGTTCATCGACACCCTGCATCACGCCAGCAACGAGATGCAAGTCAAGATCATCCTGGACGCGCTTCGGGTCTGCAAGAAGCTGCTCATCTTTGAGGTGAAGCCCTCTCTGCTCGCCAGCGTCTCGGACATCATCCTCAACCGGCTCAACTACGCGGGAACACCTGTCCCCTGCACATTCAGGAACGAGCAGGGCTGGATGGACCTGTTCCATGAGAACCACATCACCGCGACAGCGCGCAGAATCAAGAAACCCATTCCGTTCTACCCGTTCTCTAATTATCTTTTTGTGCTGGAAAAGAAACAGGCCTCCTGAAGAGATAGACCACCTGGCCCGCTGATGCGCACTGCGCAGATGTCTTGCGCTACACGAGTCCAGCGCCCCTGAGCGTATCTGCGACATACCCGCCAGCCGTCCTCGTGCCATCGACCGCCCAGTGACCGTCGACAGGATAGTACATCCCTTCATCACGATGCTGCTGAAACACAGGCAGCAGGTCGATGAACGGCACGCCCACGTCGCCCAGATGCGATGCCAGCAGTTCCTCGGGACGCGCCATGTCCGCACCCTGCTCGCCCGCCAGTGCCAACGATCGATTGTCATCCGCAGGGAAAAGCTGCTCGCGCAGAGGGACCATCATGACGACCGGCTTGGCCCCGATGAGACGCGTATATGATGCGAAAGCATCAAGCAGCATATACGTCCGGTTCCACGCCGCGTCGACCTGCGAGTTCGAGCCGACGAACAACGCCGCCGGGACTGATTGCATGATGAACTTTGGCGCATCGCTGTCTGCGGCGATATTCGACACGCCCACCTGATGCAGGATGCGGATGATGAGCGGACTCTGCAGCAGGGTATTGTACGCCAGAGCGCAGACCTGCAGGCGCGCCGCGCACGCCATGGCTACGCGCTTGACCGGGCTGATGCGCAGCGGCACGTTATGCTGCAGCTGGCCTGACGCATCCACGATGAAGAGGTCTTTGACCGTGTTGTCCCAGATGTCATTCATGCTCATGGCCAGCAGCACCACATCGGGATGATACTTGTAACCTTCTGTCTGCAGCCAGATGAGCTGGTTGTCCGTGCTGTAAGAACCGACGCCCATGCCGATGACCTCGTAGTCAGGCAGCCGCTGTTGCAGGAAATCAATGAACTGCTCGTCCTCCTTGCCGATGATACCTCCGATGAAGGAGTCGCCGATAACAAGGATGCGCGGCCGGGATCTGTTGTAGCTGTGCTCGATGTCATTAAGCCCCTTGGCATTGATGCGATTGCAGAAGTCAAGGTCCGCGGAACGTGACGAGCACGCCATCTTGTCAGGCACATAGCTATAGAGCAGGTACTCATCGGCACGCACATTGTTGAGCGATTGCGGCAGGAACAGGCGAAGGCCCAGCTCCAGAAGCAGGAGGGCGACGATGAGCGAGCCGCAGACGAGCAGGAAATTCTTGAGCACTTCACGCATCCTGTCCCAGAAAAGCCATTGCGTAATAAAGCTTTCCCGCTGCTGCCAGCGTGCTGCCAGCACAACCCCGCCAATAGTTTTATTAAGAATCCCGGATCCGGTTATGCATGCCCTCCATCGCGTTCCTCAGTTTCGGCATCGGCAGATCCGGCGGCGAGAAAGTCATCGTCAAGCTCGCCAATGGCCTGCAGAAGAAAGGCTGGGACGCGAGCATCGTCGCGCCACGCAACGCGATAAAGGATTTCTACCCCATCACCGCAAAGGTCATCGCCACCGAGCCCTTCCGGCAGGTCCCTTTCCTGGAGATCCCCTGGAGCAAGCAGGTGCTTACCCGCAACTGCCCGAAGGTCGATATCGTCGTCGGCACCTGGTGCCTGACCATACCTTCGGCCCAAGCAGCGGTCAGACAGGACAAGGCCAGACGCATGGTGTATCTCGCCCAGCATTACGAACCTATCATGTTCAGAGGCATCAAGCTACCCTACCGCGGACTGGTCGACCGTTACTACCGCACCCTCGGCCCGACGACCAGCGTCTCGTCGTGGATACGCGACCAGATAGTGCGGGTCGGCGGGCCTGACTGCACCATCATCCATCCAGGCATTGACCATAAGGATTTCTATCCGCGCAAGGTCACCAAGAAACCTACGCAGATCTGCGCCTTCGGCTCCACCCTGCAGTGGAAGGGCACGATGGATCTCATCGCCGCCGCGCAGCTCGCGCGCAAACAGACGCCATTACGACTCGTGCTCATCGGCAGAGATGTCCCTCCGATACCACCTGAACTCGGCAACAGCGTCGCGCCTGACAACAACCATCTTGCGGAGATACTCAGCGAGTCAGCGTTTCATGTCATGCCCAGCTGGCTTGAGGGATTCAGCGCACCTCCGCTGGAAGCTGCTGCCTGCGGCATCCCCAGCATCATCACGGACTGCGGCGGACCCAGCGACTACGCCAGGCATGAAGAGAATTGCCTTCTCGTACGCCCCCATGACCCCGAAGGCATGACCGCTGCCATTGTCCGGCTGCTGCGCGATGATACGCTACGGGATCAGCTGGGAAAAGCAGCGCTCAAGACCGCGGAAGCATTCACGTGGGAGCGCATGGTGACTCAGTTCGACGCATTCTGCAGACGGGCGCTCCACTGAGCCTCCACCGCACGCAAGCGCTCAGGCGTCCCCATATCTTTGATGAACTCGTCTGTCACGTACGCGTGCAGGCGCAGCCCCTGCGCCAATGCTTCGGGAAACACATCCCTGCAGAAGTCGCCCTGCGCGGGCAAGCATCCCACGATACGCCTGTTGATGATGTAGAGTCCTGCGTTGGTCAGGTTCACAAAGGGTTTTCCCCGCTCTGGTTTTCCGGCAAAGCCCGTCACCCACGGGCCGTCAACGAGCACCAGGTCGCTGTCATAGGGGTGGTCGGTCGGATGCAGCAACAATGTCGCGTCTGCCTGATGACGCTGATGCGCGGCCAGCATGGCAGGAAGCTCGACGTTAAGCAGGACATCACCATAGATGACTATGGTCTCAGCGTCGAGAAGGTCGCGGACCTGACGCACGCATCCCGCGGTGCCAAGCGGCCCCTCTTCGCGCACACAACGGACCTGGGGCACTTTCCTGCCCCGCACATGCTCTTGGATGCGCTCACCTAGGTGACCGGTCAGGATGATCGCGTGAGGTATACCGTGACGGGCAAGAAGATCCAACTGCCAGTCAAGCACGGGCTTGCCGCACACCGCAACCAATGGCTTCGGGATGTCTTTGGTTAGCGCTCCCAGCCGGGTCCCTTTGCCTCCTGCCAGAATGCACGCCTTGACCATCGGGGTCATCGCTGCGCGTTCCTCACCGCGACAGTCAGCACGTGGGTCACAATGATATGGAAGTCCTCAGCAGGACCGTACTCCCTTGACGAGCATACCATGGCAGCGTCGCACATCGCTTTTGCTGCGCCACCGCCAAACCCAAGGATGCCCACGACGCTGACGCCCTTCGCCTTCGCCGCCGCGATGCCCGCCAGCAGGTTCGGAGAATTGCCGCTGGCAGAGAAGATTATCAAGACATCCCCTTTCCGCAGCAGCGCGTCAACCTGCCAGGACAAGGTGTCATTGTAGGAGATATCATTGGCCAACGCAGTCATGACCGGCATACTATCATTCAGGCACTGCGCCTGCAGCCGCGGCTTGCCTTCCACTGCCGCGGTCTTGATCAAGTCGCAGGCCGCGTGACTCGCGGTAGCGGCGCTTCCTCCATTACCAAAGAGATACACCCTGCGGTCATCCTGCAGCGTACGCAGGAGCATCGTGGTGATGTCGCCGAGCGTCTCCTGCTGGGACGCGAGCTCGTCGAGCGCGCCACCCAGTTCCCTGAGATAGTCCGCGACCATGCCTCTTGACCTCACTGCATCCATGCTTCTTGACCTCACTGCATCCATGCTTCTTGACCTCACTGCACCCATATCATCACCCCGAGTCATAGAGCATACGCGAGCCGCGCATGCTCAGGCGCACCTGCACCTGACGATAGTCAGAGAGCGCCTGGCGGACCAGCGCCCGCCGGCCTTCCGGCACCGCGAAGAGCACAAAACCTCCCTGGCCTGCGCCCAATAATTTGGCGCCCTGCGCTCCGGCCTTCATCCCCGCGTTCACGATGGCATCGACCCGGTCATTGGTGATGCCTGCCGCCAGCTGGCGCTTGCTTTCCCAATTCCTGCGCAACAAGTCCCCGAAGGTCGTGCAGTCAGCGGCGCGCAGCGCGTCACGCATCTCGAGCGCGAGCGTCTTGAGCTGCTGCAGATGCGCATTGACCGCGCCTGACTTTGTATTCTCGCGCTGCGCCGCGAGGATCAAACCCGCGCTCCGCGAGTCGCCGGTGTAGACAAGCAACAATGATTCTTCCAACTCCGTCAGGGTCGATTGCGGCAAGCGCAACGGCTCAACCTTGACACTCTCATCCGGATTGAACCTGATAAAATTGAGCCCACCATACGCCACAGCATACTGGTCCTGTTTTCCTATCGGATCCTTCAGACGATTTATCTCAATGTCCACGGCTTCCTGCGCCAGCTGCTCAGCGCTCAGCTGCTTTCCCTGCATGCTGCTGAGCAGATTGACGAGCCCGACACAGAATGCGCTGGAACTACCCAGGCCGCTGCCCTGAGAAGGTATATCCGCCATGCTGCCCAGCTCGATGGGACGCGCAGGCGGATACTTCCTGAGCGCCTCGCGGAACAACGGGTGCTGAATGGCATCGATGTCTGGCGTCTCCTCGGTCTTGCGGTACTTGAGCAGGTAGTTACCCTCAAAGTTCTCATGGGCGACATGATAGATATAGCGGTTCATGGTCGCGCTCACCACGCACCCAAACTCTTCCTGATAAAAGGCAGGAAGGTCTGTTCCCCCGCCACAAAAACTCATGCGAAGGGGTGTTGCTGCTATGTGCATGGTAGTGAGCACATCCGGCGCATTTATAATTATTTCTACTCGACGCCACGAAGGCAGTACGGAAAACCTAATAAACTGAGCAGAGCCCCCGCGCAGCATGGGAAAGGATACGTACCAAGACCCGCGCGCGTCTGCCAGCGACGAGCACCAGACGTATGAAGAGCTCGTCACCCAGAGTGTCAGATCCCTGTGCCTGGACGCGAACGGCGTCGCGGACTGGAAGAAGCATCTTGCCAACCGCTTGGAGCGGACAGCGGGCAAAGAGTATGTGCGCAGGCTCCGGGGGCTCGTAGCGTTGCGTGCGGATATGCGACTCCTTGACGTCGGCGCTGGATGGGGAGAGTTCCTGTATGAGCTCAAGGGACTAGTCAACGCCCAAGGCATCGAGCCCGACCCTGAGCGCATCGTCATCTCCCGTATGCTTGACCCAAAACTTCGCATCACACACGCGGTCGGCGAATCGCTGCCCTTCGAGGATGATTCCTTTGACATTGTCACCAGCTTCACGGTCCTAGAACATGTCGATGACGTCGCAAAGACCCTGCATGAGATGATACGGGTCTGCAGGCCAGGTGGCACGCTCTTCATCATGTGCCCAAACTACCTGTTCCCATTCGAGGAGCACTATGAGATATTCTGGCCGCCCCTGCTGCCAAAGCCGCTCGGCCGAGCATACCTTCGCCTGCGCGGACGCAATCCTGCGTTCATCAATCACATCAAGTACGTGACTAGTTGGGGGCTTCGCAGGATACTTTGCAAAGAGCCGGTGAACGTCATTGATCTGAGCGCGGAAGAAGTGCGACGCAACGGAAAGAAGAAAGGAGCGCTCTTCGGGCTGCTCGGCAGCATGCTCGCGACGACGAAGCTCTATCAGGGCAATATCCTGCTGCTCAAGAAACACGCTGAACGATCACACTGAACCCTCGGCCAGGAAGCGCTAGCTCCATGCAATGAACGTCGGGTCCTATTATCTGCGAATGTCTCCAGCGCATGCTCGGCGCGCGCTGAACCACGCCCCAGCTTCTCCGCCGGTACCTATTGATTTCGCATACACCAGAACGTTCAGCGCGGCGCTGCCATGGCTTATTTATTCTGCAGCGCTCCAAGCTTATCTGTCCTGAAGCGCTCCATCCAGCGCTCCATGCGATAGTGTCCTGCCAGACATCCCGTCGGAGAGGTTGCCAAACAGTGGGTCTTCCCGTCTGCGCTCGAGGAACCAGTCCACAAACAGACGCAAGCCTGTGCGCAGGTCTGTTCGCGGCTGCCAGTCCAGCAACCGCTTCGCCTTGCTGATATCCGCCCAGGTCGTCTGCGCCTCGCCGGGCTGCATGGGCAGCATGCGAAGCCTGGCGGTCCTGCTCGCCGCGCCTTCAAGCATACGGATCATCTCACGAAGTCCTGCGGGCACCCCTGAACCCAAGTTGATGATCTCACCGGACACCGCTTCTCTTGAGCGCAGCGACGCCATGACGCCATCGACCACGTCATCGATATAGATGCAGTCCCGCTTCAGGCCCCCTTGATTGTAGACATCCACCGGATGTCCATCCAGGATGGCGAGCAGGAAGTTCCATATCGCCGTGTCAGGCCTGCCCCAAGGCCCGTAGACATTGCACAAGCGAAGCCCGATGCAATCAAATCCATGCGAGCGACTATATACTCCGGCCAGCAGCTCGCCCGCCCGCTTGGTCGCCGCATATAGGGACAGTGGATTGCCCGGCGCGTCCTTCTCTGAGAAGGGAAGCTGCTGTGTATCCCCATAGACGCTGACGCTTGATCCGAACACAATCTTTGGACGATACTCGCGGGAGCTCTTGCCTGGACCGGCTTTGCGCTTCCTGACCGCCTCAAGCACCGCCAGTGTCGCGCGCACATTGCCCTGCTCGAATGCTCCTGGCTTGATGAGCGAATGACGCACCCCGGGCTGCTCAGCGAGGTGGACTATCGCATCAGGGACGTGCTGTGCGATCACCTCATCCATCACGTCAGGACCTGCCAGGTCTGCTTTTATCTCCTGGTACGCGGGATACATGCACAGCAACTTCGAGCGTGCCTGCTTGATGCGCAGGTCATAGTAGGGAACATAGGCATCTATCCCCACGACAGCATCGCCCTGCTCGAGCAGACGACGCGCGACATGAAAGCCGATAAATCCTGCGGAGCCGGTGACCAGAATAGTTAAGCCAGGTGCGCGTGAACCAGAAGCAGGAGGGGATAGCCTCCTTTTGCTGGCCGCGCCAAATGTTCCTTCAACCATTCCTTCAACCGCCCCTTTTTTCGCTGTCTTCACCCGTCGATGGAAGCGAACAGGGGATATAAAACCTCCTATGCACGCCGCGTGCGCTATGCATGGGCGCACGCGATATGCGGCAGATGCGCGGCACCATCATCCCAAGAAGGACGACGCACAAGTCCCGCCTATGCGCTCACGCCTTGAAGATGTCACGGTTCAGCACCAGCGCGAGCTCCTCACGCGAAATCACACCGAAACGCACGACACAATACCCATACACCGCCAGGGCAACAATCACACACAACACCAGCTCCAGCCACATGTTCATGACCAGCACAGACTTGAGCAGCGCGACCACGCCCACGAACGGACCAGACAATACCAGCACCGATAGCATGAGCCGAAGTATCTTTCCCCAGGTCAACGCGACCCCGTGCAGCTCGCGATGGATAAGCGCAAACCCGACAAGGAACATCACCAGGAACGAGAGGGAAAACGCGACAGCCGCGCCCTCCATGCCAAACATCGGAATCAGCAGCACGCTCAACCCGATATTGACAAAGGCGGAAACAAGGGAAAGCCACATCATGACCTGCGGCTTGCCAAGGCCTATGAAGGTCGTCGCGACCATCAGGGCCAGCGAGTAGATAAGCACACCGATGGCCAGGATGCGCAGGGTCAGCACCGCGGGCAGATAGTTTGCCCCATAGAGAAGATAGATGGCCTGCGGCGCGAACAGGGCAAGACTCAAGGACATGGGCAGGAGTATCAGGAGCGTATACTTGAGCACCAGCAGGATGCCCTTGCCGAGCTTCGCGCGCTCACCCTTGTGCATGAGCTCTGATGACAGCGGGAGCATGACCAGAGCGACGGCATTACCGAATCCCCACAGGATCATGGCCGTTGGCATGGCCGCGTTGTACCAACCCACTTCCTGCAGCGTGCGATAGTAGGACAGAAATAAAGAGCCCAGATTGCCCAGCGTATAGCCGCCGAGCATCGCGCCGAAGATGTACGCGCCATACTTCATGAACCTGCGACGCATGGGTACATCAAGGACCGCGCGCACGCGAAAGAACTGCGGAAATACCGACCTGAAGAAGACCACCACGAGAATCACTGCCAGGAGCGCATAGGACAGCACGGTCGCATAGATAGGGACGCGCACGCCCGCGATACCTGCCTTGAGCACCAGCAGCGCGAAGACGACCGAGCCGCCCATCTTGAGCACATCAACCATGGCAAACAATCCCATGCGCTGGAATCCCGCGAACGCATCATTGATGACATGGAACGCGAGCAGGATGAGCATGAGCGCGAGATACTGCACGACACTGGCCGCCTGGACTTGATGAAACAGCTTCTCGGCTATAGACCCTGCGAATACAACCAGCATCAGCGCGATGAACGCTGTGATGACCAGACGAACGCCCAAGGTCAGGAGAAATGCCCCCTTGGCTCTGCCGTAATCCTTGTCGTGCAGATACTCTGGCAGGAATTTGATGAGCGCTTGGCCCAGGCGCAGGTCAGCGATGAAGTAGAGCGTCATCATCAGCGAGAACGCCGCGTAGTAGAGTCCATAGTCCTCTACGCTGACATGACGCGCGATGATGATGCGGAAGAGATAACCAGCCAGGGCTGCCAGGATAGACAAGGAGAACATGATGATGGTCGAGCGCACAACACGCCTGGCGTAGGACATGGCGTGCAGGGAGGAGAATGGCTATTTAAGGATTGGCATCAGGTCGTCCTGCCTTGTTACGCTGTCCGCAAGCCCATCGCCTGCACAGACCTTGCCTTCGCCCTGTCGCGCTCACTCACCTGAATCCGCGCTGTTCAGAATCCCGCTGGTTTCTCACAAACGCGCTCGCGCGGTGCAGGCTCTCAAACGTGCCAGCGTCAGACCAGAAACCGTCGAGGATGTGGTATGACAACTGGCCTTTCTGCAGGTAGGCGTTATTGACATCAGTGATCTCAAGCTCGCCGCGGCCTGATGGCTTGAGGTTCTTGATGATGGAGAAGACTCGCGCGTCATAGAAGTACAATCCGGTCACCGCGAGGTCCGACGTGGGATGAGTTGGTTTCTCTACTATCTTGGTGATATGGCCAGCATCCACGCTCGCCACGCCGAAACGCTGCGCGTCAGGCACCTGCTTGAGGAAGAGCATCGCACCGAGAGCGTCCTTTATTCCTGCTCCTGCCCGCTTTGTCGACGCCTCGCCTGACAGCGCGCTCATGCGAAGGAACGCCTTGACCTGATCAGGGTACGTCTGCTCAAAGATATTATCCCCGAGGATGACCGCGAGCGGAGCGCCATCAGCAAAATCCTCGGCCAGCGCGAGCGCCTGCGCGATACCGCCCGCCTCTTCCTGCACCTCATAGCTCAGGCGCAACCCGAACTCAGAGCCAGAGCCCAAAAGATCAAGAAAATGACCCGCGTGGCCACGGCCAGAGACTATCAGGATATCCTGGATGCCGGAGCTCGCCAGCGTCTGCAAAGGATAGTAGATCATCGGCTTGTCGTAGACAGGCAGCAGGTGCTTGTTGGTCACCTTGGTGAGCGGTGCCAGCCGGGACCCTGTGCCTCCCGCGAGGATGACCCCTTTCATGGTGCGCTTCTTCACATCTCCTGCGACGCCTTTCACGCTCTTCTGGCTTGATTCTGTCACTTGTGCCATTGCTGTCTCACCTGCCACCGCAACCTCACCTGCCCTGCACCCTTGCCGTGTAATCGGCGAGCACCTCGTCAGTTGAACGGATAATGAGCCCCTGCTTTAATGCTTTTGTGGTATCAAGGCTGCTGTTCTTCGGACGCTGCGCTTTTCCGGCCCAGAAGATTTCGCCGCTCACTTCACTGATACTGTTGGTCGGGTAGTTGAACGCCGCTGCCAGCTTCCTGGCTAACGCGTAGCGCGTCAGGGAGGATGAAGTGGCCAGATGATACGTGCCGGACAATTGGTTCTGCAGGGCGATGCGGATGGATTCTGCAGCATCTGGCGCGTAGGTCGGTGTGACTATCTCGTCTGTCGCCTGTATCGGCTTGCCTTCCCGCAGCGCTTCCAGCATCCAATCACGCCCATACGGGCTGATGGTCGCGCTCACGCGGAAGATAAGGTACTGAGATTCTGGGAGGAGAGCTCGGACCGACGCTTCGGCCTCGACCTTGGTCTTGGCGTACACGCTGAGCGGGCGCACATCGTCGGTCTCTTTGTAAGCTCCTTGCTCACCATCAAAGACATAATCGGTGCTGATAAAGACCAGGCGCGCGTGATGCTTCACCGCCCATCTGCAGAGCCATGCGGTCGCTTCCACATTCGCTCTTCGAGCCTCGTCCTGACGCTGTTCACACGCGTCAACGTTTGTCATGGCCGCGGTGTGGATGATGACCTCTGGTCGAAGCTCGCCAAGCAGCGCGCTCATCGCAGCAGGGTCTGTCATGTCCACGTTGCGATGGTTGCGGGTTTTGCTGGAACGATCCACGCTTATCGCGCCAGGAAACACTTCCTTGACACACGCGCCGAGAATGCCACAACCGGTGATGATTATTCGCTCGTACTCCTGCGCGCTGCCCGGCTGCCTATCCTGCGGGTCTTCCCGCTGGCCGTCTCCACTACGGTCTCGCATACGCCCAGGAAAGGCTTTTAACCATATAAGGTTACCGACGCTCACTGGCAGGGCGGCGTCACGGGGAACCTTTGCTGCTCTCGCAGCAACATCTATAAACCCCCTGCTGACTCCCGCAGCACCATAGACCGACTCCTGGATGGATCCATGATGGACACGAACAAGACAACCATATCAGCCCAGAACACCCATCAAGGCATATTCCTCTATTCAGGCCCGCACCCCCTGCATCGCGAATGGGGCGATTCGCTGGGCCTTCGCCCGCTGCGCTTCTCGCCCGCGCCAGGGCCCATGCCCATCGAACAGGCATTCTCGCTCCTGCGCGTGCCCGCGGTTCGCAAGGCGCGCGTCATCGTCCTGGAGGGCGCTGACTGCCTCGCGCCAGCGGCCATGGGCAAGCGGCCCGGATGCATGCTCGTCATGATCAACAGCGACACGTTCTTCTACCGCTTTCCATCGCTCGGCAAGAAGCGCCAGCAGCTATTGCTGCGCATGCTATCCAAGGTGGACCTCATCGTCTCCACATCACCGTACATGAAACAACTCGCAGAGCGCGTCATCGGAACGCCCAATATCGTCGCGACGCCCTATGTGAATCATGAGAAGTTCTCGAGCGTTGAACCGCACGGCAAAGACATCGGCTACATCGGCCGGCTGGACAGGCACAAGGGCATCGACGTGCTCATCGCGGCGACAGCACTGCTGGGGGAACGCAAACTGCGCCTCATCGGCTGGGCAGACAATGACGTGCGCGAAAGCATCCACACCGCGGGCAAGCAGGTGCTGGTCACGGGCATCACCCCTCATCCAGAAAAATACCTTGGCCTGTGCGGACATTACGTGAATTGCGCGCGACACGAGCCCTTTGGCATCAATATCCTGGAAGCCATGGCCGCGGGGTTCGCCCCTATCGTATCATCGCGCTGTGGCGCGTCGTGGATCGTCAAACAAGTCTCACCTAAACTAGTGCTCGGCGAAGGCGAACCGAACGCGAAGACGGTCGCAGCCGCCGTGCGCTGGCTGGATGAGCATCCCATCGAGCATCAGGACTGGAAAGCGGCGTGCAAGAAGCTGTCCGCCACCTTCACGAAGGAGCGCAGCATGAAGGAATTCGCGGACGCTGCACGCACGGTGGTCGGGGAAACATTGAAAAAGCAGGGATGAACCCGACAGGGCAGCATAGGGAGACGCTGCCCAGCATCCTGAAACGCAGCGTAGACAGGCATCATAGACATAGAGACAAGGGGGAATCACCATGGTACGGATATTAGTCACGGGCGGCGCCGGATTCATCGGCTCGCATCTCACCGACACGCTGGTCAAGAAGGGACATGAGGTCACGGTCTTTGACAACCTGGAGCCGCAAGTGCACCAGGGCAAGAAGCCCACGTACCTGAACCCTGACGCCGCGTTCATCGAGGGAGATGTTCTCGATAAGGAGAAGCTTAAAGCGGCTGTTCTCGACGCTGACGTGGTCTACCATGAGGCCGCCATGGTCGGTGTCGGCCAGAGCATGTATGAGATAGCACGCTACATGGACGCGAACGCCATCGGCACTTCTCACCTGCTGGACATCCTGGTCAATGAGGAGCACGATGTGAAGAAATTGGTCGTCGCGGCCAGCATGAGCAGCTATGGCGAGGGCGCCTACGTCGACGCCGACGGCAACCCTTATGCGTTCCACATGCGCCCGGAAGCGCAGCTATCGGCAAAGCAGTTTGAGCCCGTGGATGCCAAGGGCGGAAAGCTTACGGCCGTGCCGACCTCGGAAGAGAAGCTGCAGGACTGCAACAGCATCTACGCCATCAGCAAGAAAGTGCAGGAGGACATGGTGCTCAACATCGGCAGAAGCTACGGCATCCCATCTGTCGCGCTACGCTACTTCAACGCCATCGGCCCAAGGCAATCGTTGTCAAATCCCTACACAGGCGTCGCCGCCATCTTCATGAGCCGCATCAAGAACGGCAATAGACCCACCATCTTCGAGGACGGCCTGCAGACGCGCGACTTCGTCAGCGTGCACGACATCGTACAGGCAAATGTGCTGGCCATGGAGGGCCACGGCGCGGACTACGAGAGCGTCAATGTCGGAACAGGCAAGCCCACGAGCATCCTGAAGGTCGCGCAGGTCATCGCGCAGCTGTACGGCAGCGACGTCATCCCCGAAGTGACCTCGCGCTTTCGCAAGGGCGATATCCGCCACTGCTACGCGGACATCAGCAAGATACAGAGACTGCTGGGCTTTGAGCCCAAGGTGAGCTTCACTGACGCGATGAAGGAGATCATCGCCTGGTCGGACACGGTCGAGGCGAACGACACGGTGGATGAAGCCACTGCAGAGCTCGAGAAGAAAGGGCTCATCGTCTGAGCAGGCGCCTCAACCCGCATCATCCCCTTCGCAAGCAATCGCGAACGCACCACCCACGAAAACCGCACCATGCCACGCACCGCATCCCTGAGCATCGTCATACCCGCCTATAACGAAGAGGCGCGCATCGGCAAGACGCTCGCGCAGATACGAAAACATGTCCCTCATGCAGAGCTTATCGTCGTCGACGATGGCAGCAGCGACGGCACGGTGGCGCTCGCCCGCCGGGCGGGCGCCAAGGTGCTGGTCAATGAGCGCAACCGCGGCAAGGGATACTCTGTCCGCAGGGGGATGCTCGCCGCGCAAGGGGGACTGATACTGTTCTCTGACGCTGATCTTTCCACGCCCATCACGGAGCTACCCCGTTTTCTCTCGCTGGCGCGTGATCACGATGTCGTCATCGGGAGCAGGTCTGTCACCGGATCGAGAGTGGTGGTGCACCAGCCGCTGTATCGTGAGCTCATCGGTAAGACATTCAACCTGCTCGTACAGGTCATGGCCGTCCCCGGCATCAAAGACACGCAATGCGGCTTCAAGCTGTTCTCGCGTGACGCGGCGCGCGTGTTCTCGGTGTGCCGCCTGGACGGGTTCTCCTTCGACGTGGAGGCGCTGTTCGTCGCGCGAAAACTTGGGTTCTCCATCAAGGAGGAGCCGGTCGAATGGCGCAACGCCGCGGGCAGCAAGGTGCATCCGGTGCGCGACGCGCTGCGCATGCTCCGTGACCTGTTCGTCATCCGATGGAATTGGATGAGAGGGATGTATAGAAAACCATAGCGAGCGTCATCCCCCTTGTGGTACGACACGTCACGT
>MNWW01000072.1 GCA_001871415.1 Candidatus Woesearchaeota archaeon CG1_02_57_44
CGAGAGGTAAGGGCGCGATGGTCCTGTCACCAGAGACGCAAGCGGAATTTCAGCGCCTTGTCGAAGGACACCGTCGTCTGCTTGAGGCGATAGGGAAGCTGTAGTGTTATTGCAAAGCACGGGGTTGAATACCCCGTCCTTCAGGACGTGCTTTGCAATTCAAAAATCCGCCTGCAATGACGAGGCGCGGTAATACCGCGGCCTTCAGGCCGCGGTTAGCGCCGAGTGGCGGATTTTTGTTATTCATTCCTCGTCCTTGCATTGCCTCCTTTCTTCCTCCTGCTCCGAAAAGCTCATAAAGAGGCGCGTCATCAGCATGGTCCATGATCTCCACCCTCATCCCCTTGTTCCGCACGGTCATCGCGGTCATGGTGCTGTATGCCATCTTCCAGACATTGCTTGGCATATTCACCCGCCGCATGCTCGCGCGCGCCAAGACCAAGCACCATGTCACCAATGTGCAACTCTTCGCGAGGGTTGCTCGATACGGATTCTTCCTCATCCTGCTGCTGGTCGCGACCTTCACCTACTCGGGCAGCTGGTTAGGCTTCGGTCTTACTGCAGGGCTTGTGTCCGCGGCGCTCGGATGGGCGTTGCAAAAGCCCATCACCGGTATCGCGGCCTGGGCCATGGTCGTCACCAAAAGGCCCTTTGAGATAGGCGACCGGGTCATCATCGGCACGGTGCAAGGCGATGTGGAGGATATCACGCTCTCGCATATCCAGGTCGCGGAGTTCGGCGGCACCATACAGGGCGAGGAGAAGAGCGGCAGGACCATCCTTATCCCCACGAGCACGCTCTTTGACCAGAATATCATCAACTACACGAGCAAGGATGACTATGTCAAGGATGAGGTCGTGGTATCGGTCACGTATGAGAGCAACCTGGACAAGGCGCTTGCGTTATGTGTGGGCGCAGCGAAAAAACATTGTCATGGCGAGCAAAAACCATACACGCGCTGCAAGTTCGCTGGCAGCAGTGTGGATGTGTACATACGCTACAATGTGCTCGCTAAAAAGCGCCAGGAAGTCTCCAGCGCCATCACCAAGGAAGTGTTCGACGCGTTCCACAGGAACAGGAAGACGGTCGAGATAGCCTATCCGCACACGGAAGTCGTGTTCAGGAAGAAACGCTGAATCCGCTCAAGAGCCACTCTGCGCAATTCTGTGCTTGGTTGTTTCTTCTGCTGACCTGCTCTGCTTTGCTTTCCTGCACGGTCTTGTCAGGTATCATCTTCTGACACCTAATACTCCCATGGCGAGATGACTGCGTAATGGTTCCCAGGCCAACGCGAGCAGACCTTGTGGGATGCATGCATATGTTCCTTTAGCTGTGTCCGAAAGCAATCTGAGCTGCTCCTCGGTAGGCCTAAACTCGAATTGAGCGTCCCTTGGTATGTTCGAAGGGCCACGCTCGGCATCCGATGGCCATAAGGAAGGGTCAAGCACGAATTGTGAGACGTAGTCTATCTTTGAGAATCCTACTCCCTCCAGATTTCTGGAAATGACCTCTGGCAGAGAATTCAGAGAAACGTCTTTTGTCCACCAGATGCGATATTGCAGCCCGTGAAACAGGAATCTACCACTCTCTATGACAGAATCGTCCGCACATATCGACTGGAGCCCGTTCTCCACCTGCCTGCCTCCAGCGTAATCCAATGCGGTCAACTGAGCACCCATGACCATTTCAGGGGCGACCTGCTGCTGTCGGTAGTCAAAAAAGTACATAGCAAAGGCAAATATCGTGGATTTCTTATGCTTATTGTTGCTCAGGCCGTCAAGTCGGGGTCCTGGACTGCAGGTATGACGCTATGATGCGCATATTCGCCTCAGAGGTATCAATTTTCGCGAGTTGCTCTACAGGCACCCAGGCGAATTCCGTATGCTCATGGGACAAGGTGATATCCTTGTTGCTGCCATTGACCTGCACCGCGTATCCCAGGCGGATGCCATATCGGCTGGGTTCGTCTTGCGAGAACGCGCAGAGCAATCGGATATCAGTCGCCTTCAGGCCTGTCTCCTCCTCTATCTCACGGATGAGCGCCTCCTGCATATCCTCGCCCGTCTCCAGCTTGCCGCCGGGAAGGTCCCACTGGCCAGGATGCCGTTTGGAATCCATGCTCCGGCGGATGATAAGCGCCTTATCGCCATCAAGCGTCACTGCTTTCTGGACAATGACTATCGTCTTTCGTGAGGTGTGTTCCATGATGATGCGTTGCATTAATTGCCTGAATGTTGGCAGGTGATAGGTTGTCTTGGTTGGATGGCTTCTGTCATGACCGCGTGCGGCGGGTCAGAACCGCAGCTTCCCGATGCGCTCGGCAGCGGCCTTTATCTCTGCCATGGTGGGGACCAGGGCCAGGCGCACATAGCCTTCTCCCGGGTTCTTGCCATCGATGTCTTTGCTCAGCCAGGATCCCGGCGTCGATACAACAGCTACCTCTGGCTTGAGCAGGGCCTTGGCGAAATCAACGCTGGTCATGCCTTTGGGGACCTTTTGCCAGATGTAAAGGGTTGCCTCAGGGACGCAACGAGGCAGTCCTGCCTGTTCCAGCGCGTCAACCATGATGTCGCGCTTCTCCTGATACTCATCGCGCATCTGCTTGACATGGGTCTCGTCTCCCAGCGCGGCCATGGCAGCGTCCTGGATGAATGTGGCTGTGCCTGAATCGATATTGGGCTTGAGCTTCTTGAATGCGCCGACAATGTCCTGGTCGCCTGCTATCCAACCGACACGATAGCAGGTCATGTTGCTGCGCTTGCTCAGGGACTGGACCGAGACCACGCCTTCCTGGGCCAGCTCCAGGATGCCCGTCGGTTTTTGCTCAAAGTACATCTCGGAGTAGCATTCGTCCGCCGCGATGATGATGTCATTGTCCTTGCCGAAGTCGATGGACTCCCTGAGATATGCTCTTGGCGCGACCTTGCCCGTGGGGTTGTGGGGGGAATTGAGCCAGAGGATCTTCGCCTTCCTGGCTATATCTGAAGGGATGCTGCTGATGTCGGGGAGCATGGTGTTCTCCTCATCGACCGGCAGGAAGTGGCACTTGCCATGCGCGAAGAGCGTGCCTTTCTCATAGGGCGGATAGCCCGGATTGGGCATGATGACATAGTCACCTGGATTGATGAATGCCAGGGGAAAATTGAAGACAGCCTCTTTTGCCCCCACGGTGGCGCAGACCTGGGTATCCGGGTCAAGGGTCGCGCCGAACCTGCGCTTGGTCCAATCAGCTACGGCCTGCCTGAACTCTGGCTCACCCGGCTCGCTCGGATAGCCAGAAGTCGCTCTCGCGTCAATGGCCTTCTTGCAGGCCTCGCGGACTATCACCGGAGTCGGCGCTTTTGGGTCGCCGATGCCAAAGTCAATGGGCGTTATGCCCTGCGCTTTGAGCTTTCGTACCTCGTTTCGCACATCGACGAACGCGTAGGTGCCCATGCCTGCCAGGATCCTGGATTGCGTGATCATGCGGAGATGGGAAGGGAGGGGTTAGAAAAAGGTTGTGATTTCCTGCGATGGGCTTGGTGATAGCTGCTGCGCATGCATTGATGCTAAGCGGCACACTGAGGGATAAGGCAGGGGGCTTTTGTGGATGATGTCATCAGTGCTGCATCGTGTCAGGGACTACCAACGGCATCTCGCTGGAGTGCGTCAGGCATCTTTCACTGCTGATCAACCGGACGTCATACATGCATCGCATGAGAATCTCAGAAAGGATTTCAATAACCCTACGACAGGATGACGCTGCTCTCCTGCAGCTCTGGGACAGCATCCGGCACCAGCTGGGTCTGGAATTCCTCGAGCGCGGCCTCTGGCTGGAGGGATTCCTGCGCTTGCGTGTCCAGCTCTGCTTCGCTGTCGCTCAGACTGCTCGCGGTCATCTCCCTGCGCTTCTTCTGGCGCATGATGGCGAAATCATTGAGCACGTTCATCATGGTGATGTAGGACTCGTACGGACTCTCGTATGGGTTGAAGTACTTATGCACATCACCATCCGCGAACCATTTAGTGCACATGTAGTAGAAATGATCGCTTGTCTGCAGCTTGCGCCATATCTCCAACGCTTCAGGGTCCTGCAGGGATTCTACCTCGTCTTTCAGCAGGTATAGCTTTGCCAAAGAGGAGCGCTGCATGTCATTGCCTGTCCAGGCAGAGGTGTCGCGCTCCACGTCAGCCCAACTCACGGGATACGGCGCGTCTATCTCCCCGACTGGCTGGTACTTGTCCGCCACCTGGCTGGGGGTCAGGAACTCATTGTTCGGATGACTGAGGACCTCATTTGGCATGTGCTCGAGGAACTTGAAGATGCCCGTCGTTGCCCACTGATGCTCGCCAAAGGTCTCATAATCCATGAACAGGTTGATGCAGTGGCTGCTCTGGTCTGCTGAGACCCACTGCGCGAACTGCGGCGCCGTTAAGGGGTAGGCCTTCCATTCCTTGTTGCCAAAGCGAAACGCGATGTCATCAGAGAGCCGGTAGTTCTTGAGCAGGGCCTTTATCTTCCTAGTGCCTGCAGGCTGATACAGGTAATTGGGCGAGCGCCAGGATAGTATCTTTTCAGTGCCCTCAGCAATGATTGCCTTGTAACCCATCTGCTCGACAATCTGCGCGATGCGATTGGTGAAGATGAGCTCGGTGTTGCGGAACACCTTGGGGCTTTGGCCAAAGAGGTCCTTCATGAGCTTCTTGTGCATGCCTACCTGTTGTTTGAATTCTTCCTCATTGTACAGGGCCGCAAGGGAGTGATAATACGTCTCACTGAGGAATTCGCAGCAGCCTGTCTTTGCCAGCTTATGGAACAGCCTGATGAGCTCAGGGCTGTACTTCTGCGCCTGCTCCAGGAAGGTTCCTGTCAGGGAGTACGAGACCCTGAATTTGCCGCCTAATTGATTGATTTTATTGTAGATGAGATTTGTCGCTGGAATGTAGCATTTTCTTGCGACACGTAGCAGAATCTCCCGGTTCTTCTCATCATCAAAATACTGCTGATGCTTGCCGATATCGAAGATATTGTACTGCCTGAGCCTGTGCGGCTGATGCACCTGGAAGTACATGCAGACTGACACCATCAGCAGGGCCTCCGCAAGTCAAGGGTCAGCAAAAATTCGCTTCCCAGTACAGTAAGCAGGCCGATTCCAGCGGCCAGGGGCAGTTGCGCAAGGATGATGGCTGGTGAGAAGAGCAGGGCCAGGCAGGTCGTTATCACCTGCATAAGTATCAAGTAGACCCCAAGGCGAGGCGCCCAGGCTATTCTCAGGATGAGCAGGATGGCTAGGGCGGTAAGCAGCACGGCGCAAGCAGCTGCTGCAGCTCCCAAAATAGCTGTTGTCGGGCTAAATGGCGCTCTGCTAAGCGCAATAGAAATGGCTCCTGATGCCAGGGCTGCGGTGAGGGCTAGGGTGACTCTCATGATGATTTCCTCTTGGCATGCATGTCCTGTTGGCTCCTCATTTACGCCAGAACCCTCATGGGCTGAAGTTGGGAGTACACGTCAACGCACTTTCGCGCTGGATCGTTCCAGCTGAACTGGTGGACTTCCTGCAGGCCCTTGTCAGACATCTCCTTATGCAGGGGGGCATAGCGCAGCACAGAGAGGATCTTGCCTGCCAGCTGCTCTACATCCCAGAAATCGACTTTCAGGCAGTGCTGGATGACTTCTGAGACTCCTGACTGGCGCGAGATGATGACCGGCGTCTTGTTGCGCATCGCCTCCAATGGCGTTATGCCAAAGGGCTCTGACACAGAAGGCATGACAAAGACGTCAGCCATGCGAAATGCCTTATCTACGTCTTCTTTGCCTAAAAATCCGGCGAACAAGACCTTATCCCCGATGCCTAGGCTGGCCGCTTCCTCAATCAGCCGACTGAGCATATCGCCTGTTCCCGCGATGATGAACTTGACATTCTTCTGATGCTCCAGCACTCGCTTGGCTGCCTTGATGAAGTAATCAGGTCCTTTTTGCAAGGTGACGCGACCAAGGAACAGGACGACCTTATCGCTCTTGTTGATGGCGAATCGATCGCCTGTCGGATTCGTGAATTCAACCGCGTTGTGGACAACGGTTATTTTTTCATCCGGGATGCCGTAATGCTCCATGACCTGGCGCTTGGTGAAATAGGAGACGGTGATTACCCTGTCAGCGTTCTCCATGCCCCAGCGCTCCGTATCGTAGACCTGCTGATTGGCACCGTTATTTCCGCTCCGGTCGAATTCTGTGGCATGGACATGGACAACGAGGGGTTTGCCGCTGGCTTGCTTGGCCAGCACGCCCGCAGGATAGGTCATCCAGTCGTGGCAGTGGATGACGTCAAAATCTTCAGCAATAGCTGCTCGTTGCGCCAATAACGCGAATCGCTGGACCTCCGCAAACAGGTCACGGCCATAGAGCTCGCCCTGCTTATCCAGTTTAATGTGCAGTATCTGCTTATGATGCTCCAGCCAAGCCGCATACTCGCGTGTATTGATGTACGGCTGCAACGGGCTGTCGATGGCAATGGTCTTGAGACGCTTCAGGTCGATAGTCGCGTAGCGCTGAGCGTCTTTGACGGTCAGTTTGCCGTTTATTTCCTTTGGCAGCGGGCGTGGCAGGACCAGGATGACATCATGGCCAAGATTGGTCAGACCTGTGGTCAGACCTTCGCAGGCAGTTCCCAGTCCTCCTGACGACAGGGGTGGAAACTCCCATCCAAACATCAGAATCCTCACTGGTTCAGACCCCCAAGACCCATCATAAATGTGATGGAAACCCCCTCGTATATATACTTATCCTGTCATTTATGAGTGAAAAAGTATTGTCAATATAAATACCTTATTACACAGTAGAAAGGAATAAATATAACATTATATCAGTTAATTGTGGTATAAACATTCCAAAGGTGATGGCATGGCAGAAATGACACTTGACCTTCAGGAACGCAAAATCATTGCACAATTGGTACGCAACCCCCGCGTATCGGACAACCAGATCAGCAGACAGACCAAGATACCGCTGAATACGGTCAACAGGAAGCGCAAAGGCCTTGAAGCGCGTGGGCTTATATCGTACATGGCCAAAGTGGAATATGGGCCATATCCTCCGGGCACAGGAACGTTTGGGGCAAGGGTCTTGTACATGGTAACCTTACGTACGGGAGTCACCCGTGCTAGTTTTCTGGAGTTCTTCAGGCGATCAGAAAAACTAGGGTTCCTGGCAAAACATACCAAACTGTTCTACATGGGTGAGCGGGATGGCAAGGTCCTACTGGTCATGCTCATTGAAAGCAGGCTGGAGAGCGATATCATCGATATCTTCAATGCGGAGCTGATACCCTGGCTTGAGTCGCAATACGGGCTTGGCTGCGTCAGCCAGGTTGAAGCGGTCACGTTGCATGAAGGTCTGCAAGTGCTGCATAATTACTTTCAGGGCATCAACATGCAACATGGCAGCATGAAATCCGACTGGCCTGACAGCCTATTGTATCTGGGCTGAGATGAATCTAATCGGATATTGGTAACAATACCTATTGGCAGTCTGATTTCTATTTTTTACTTATTATTGCAATTATCGCTGAGTATATGTTTTATACTACTTATCTCGAAGAATTTGCGTATTCCAGTGCTGTCCTGACTGCAGAGGATTGCTGCTCGGTTGTTGGAAGAACGTTCGCAAGGTAGCGTTCTCCCATGCTGTTGCCTGTTAGAGCGGCCATGGCAGGGAGCAGGCAATGTGCAGTATACTGCTGGCCTTCAGGCGTCAGGCAGTAGGACCGGACTTCTCTTGTGCTTAACCTGCGGACACGGCCTTGCTCAGCCCACCTGCTGAGCAGGGTGTGAAGATAGGGCAGCTTATATGGTCGGCTCAACCTTGCGTTGATGCCTTGTCTGCTCAGAGGCCCTTGCTGAAGCAATCCCGCAAGCTCTTGCTGCTGGGCGCCCCAAACGTCAATAGGGGTCCCGCTTTCCCATTGATAGAATACTTTTCCAGGCATCTGCTCCTTTGATTGGGTTACCAACGGCGTTGTAGCCAGGAATTCCAGGTACTCTTGGGTCAGCTGCACTTCGGTCCGGAGCATCTCGCTCGCTGATGCTATACTCACCTCGGGTTGGTTGTTCCCTGCTCTAAGGGCCATCAGCAACAAGCAGTCGGCCCGGCCATGTGTTGCCCGCTGATCAGCTGTTGAATTCACATAGCCAAAGACTTGCCTGTTGGTCGAGCCAAAGCGTATGCTCATCTGCGGGTACAGAAACTCTACCGTGTCCTGCAATGTCTCTCCCCTGTCACTCAGTCTCCAGAAGTGCCGGTTCCTGCGCCCCCATGTTTCTGCACTGTGATCCGCGAGATTCCACGGCTCATTGCCAAGGGTGCGCATCAGGTAGGTCAATATCTTCTGAGGGGACAGGGCAATGCCGTGCGATTGCCCAAGGCGTTCAACCAATCCGGTCGATGTAGTCCACTCCCTATCAAGGGCGCAGAAGACAGCAGCGCGGGGCTCCCAGGATATGGCGTCAATAAGCAGGTGGAACTGGTCAGACTGGTCAACCGAGGATGGGCTGCTAGCGCTGTTCATTGTGACGGGCAAATTCTGCTGCGCATATATGCGTTTGCATAATGGGTTTGTGTGCCTGAGCGGGGGTGCTGGTCATCGTTGTTGAGCACTGGGTAGTCTGCTTGGGATATTCCTGCATCCCAGTTGCACTGCAATATATGTCATGTAAACGCTTAAATACTAGCGTCACCGCTACAAGACAAAAAGGGGTGAACTCATGGAGCCAAAAGCAACGTTCTGCTTCGAAGTATCATGGGAAGTCTGCAACAAAGTTGGAGGCATCTACACAGTCGTCAAGAGCAAGGCAGGACAGATGATGGAGTACTATGGCTCCAACTACTTCGTCATCGGCCCGTACTTTGTCAAGAAGGCCTATGGTGAGTTCGAGGAAGCAACGCCGCCTGAGCCCTTCAAGAGCATCTTCGCTGACCTATCACAACAGGGCATCGACTGCCACTACGGTAACTGGGCGGTCGCCGGCGGTCCTGGTTGCATCCTTATCGATTTCTCACGCTTCGCATCCCAAAAGGACGCTATCAAGGGCACGCTCTGGGACAAGTATCGCGTCGACAGCTTAGGTACTCAATACTATGATTACGATGAGACCGTGGTCTGGTCGACCGCTGCCGCAAAACTTATCGAAGCATTCGCCAAGAAGCAGGACAAACCCGTGGTAGCGCAATTCCACGAGTGGCTCGCGGGCGCTGGTCTGCTGTACTGTCGCATGAACAACGCGCCGGTCGCGACAGTCTTCACCACGCACGCCACGGTCCTTGGCAGGAGCATGGCATCAGGAGGCCATGATATCTATGGCAATCCTCCGACGGATCCTGATAAGGAGGCGTATGCCAGGGGTTGTCAGTCAAAGCATCTCACAGAGAGACGGGCGGCAGAGAACGCGCATGTGTTCACCACGGTCTCCGAGATTACCAGTATCGAGGCGGGCAAGATGCTGCAGAAGCCTGCTGACATCGTGCTGCCCAATGGCTTGCTCAACAAGAATTTTCCTGTCATGGAAGAGGCCTTGTTACAGCATAACCGCTATAAGGCGCGCATCAAGGAGTTCATCAGCTATTACTTCTTTCCCTACTATACCTTCGACCTGGACAAGACCCTCATCCTGTTCTTGTGCGGCAGGTATGAGTACCATGACAAGGGCATCGACATCTTCGTCAATGCGTTGGGCGAGCTCAACAAGCGCTTGAAGGAAGCCGGCAGCGAGCGCACCGTCGTCGCGTTCTTCTGGGTGCCGGGCAACATCAGAGGCATTAGGCCAGAGCTGCTCGAGAATCGTGAGCGCTACCATGACATCGCCGAGTCTGTAGATGACAACCTGTCCAGCATCAAGACTCGGATACTGTTCAACCTCATCCGAAAGCATGATGATATGCACAGCATCTTCCCTGATACGGTCTCCGGGGAGCTTTCGCATAAGCTGCGCACGTTCACACGCAAAGGGACGCCCCCGCTCAGCACGCACAATCTCTTCAATGAAGACACTGATGAGATCATGCAAGGCTTCAAGGCGGCGGGTCTCAACAACACAGAGCAGGACCGGGTCAAGGCCATCTTCTACAGCATCTATCTCACAGGTACCGATGGGTTGCTGCAGACAAGTTATTATGAGTCCATGCTTGGCTCTCACTTGGGAGTCTTTCCCAGTTATTATGAGCCCTGGGGATATACGCCACTGGAAGCAGGCGCGCTTGGCGTACCTGCGGTCACCACGGACCTCGCAGGATTCGGCCAGTACATCAAGCATCTTGATCGCCACGACGCGGGCAAGCGTGGCATCTTCATCCTTGACCGGCTTGGAAGAACTGAGCAAGATGTCACAGCCCAGCTCACCAGAGTTTTGCACGATTTCGTGAACCTTGATAGGGAGGGCAGGATGCGTCATAAGCTTGAAGCGAAAAAGCTGGCGGCGCTCGCTGACTGGAAAGTGTTCGCGGAGCATTATCTCGAGGCCCACAATAAGGCAGTCACCCGGTTGCAGGGGGGAGCATAAAATTTATAAGCAACCTGGGTCTCGAAACAATCAAAAAAGGGGTGTATGATACTTGCGTGACTTAGCAGCGCACGGAAAGGAGTTTTGGCTTCATTCAGGACGGCAGATCCGCAGCATCAAGGAGCTGCGCGACGCCTTGCGCTATGTGGATGACAGCATCTTCTATTTCCATGTCACGAGCCAGAAGAATGATTTCGCCAACTGGATACGCGATGTCTTTGAGGAGCATGATCTTGCGTTTCGCATCAACGAGATCCGCGGCCGCGAGCGTATGATAGACGCGCTATCGACATATATCCATCAGCAGTCTGGCGGTGCCCTGTCCGCGAAGCCAGCGCCAAAGCCATCAGCGCAGTCTCCTGTACTAGGTCCGACAACGACAGGGTCATCGCCCGCACAGGTAGCTGCAAGGGCCGAAGTTGCTCCTTTTGCGTCTCCTGTTACGCAATCAGCGCCTGTCCGTCCCGGCATGATTGGCAACGCCAAGGATGAGCCAAACGACCAGGAGATAAGCCAGATACTCGATCGCATCAACAAGATACTCGAAGAAGAGAAACGCATCGAGGACCAGGGCAAGGAGATTCTACGCAAAGAATCCTTGCTCGAGCGGGTCATGAACACGCACCGCGAGCCTATCGAGCTCGTGCTCAAGGGCATTATGATGGGCCTTGCCATCAGCATTGTCATGATCATCGGCTATACAGTATTATTCACCTAAGGGGGGGAACTATGGCACCAAGAAAAAAGAAAAGCATATCAGAACCAAAGGGATCAAAAGCACCGAAAAAGACCACTACCAAGAAAGCGGCCGCTGGAAACTCGAAGGTGAACGTGACCTTCTTCAGCGATGTTCCAAACGATGTCGGGTTCGGTCTGTGCGATGGCACGCAGCTGCTCAACCTGCTTGAGCTCTCTGACGCGCTGCTTCGCATGAGCGATGACGTGTTCTTCTATCACGTGCGCCACGACGCCAATGACTTCTCCAACTGGATACGCGATATCCACAAGGACGAGAAGCTCGCGGGCATCCTCTCGCTCTGCCAGAGCAGAGAAGAGATGAACCACTACCTGCTCCGGTATTTGCTGGAACAGATGAAGAAGTGAGATAGCAGGGCTGATTGCCCTGATTTGTTTTCTTTTTCCTTTTATATCCTTGCTGAATGCCTGCTACGTCTCTGCGCCGCTCAATATTTATTCTCCAATTGTTTCCCATCATCAACTTAGCTGATGAGGTGTTTGCATGGCAGGATTCAACCTTGACGGTATCGAGCGCATGATGGTCTTCGGGGCGCACCCTGATGACGAGATCATCGGGCCGGGTGGAAGCATCCACGGGCATCATGAGCGTGGTGGACAGGTAGCTGTCGTCACATTCACGGGTGGAGGAACGGCCGCTGCCAGCCCCGCTGCGATGGACGCCATGATTGAGCAGCGCAGGCGTGAGATGAAGGCTGCTGACGACATCCTGGGGGTCGACACCAGGTACCTCTTACAGGTGCCGTCACAACAAGTGTATGGCGCGGTCATGGGCAGTGTCCCGGTCTATGATAGGGACGCCCCGGGCAACCAGCTGACATTGCACCACAAGCTCATCAGACTTATCCGGGAGTATCAACCCGACCTCATCTTCACGCACTCGCCTGACAACCACCGCGACCACTGCGGCATCGCGCTCATCACCTCCCAGTCTGTCTTCCAGGCATCTGAGGCCATACTCGACCACCTCGGCGAACCGCACAACGCCTCTCTTGTGCTTCACTACAGCGTCGAGCGTGAGCTCGAGGGTGACTACTCGTCCAACCTGGTGCTGGAGATTGGACAAGCAGACCTTGACGCCAAGATGACAGCTATGGAGACGCAGGTCTCACAGACGCGTGGCGATTACTTGCAGCACTTCAAGGACATGATGCAGGGCAGGGCCCTGCTCTGGGGCGCGAAGCATTTCGGGGCGGGCAGATACGCAGAGCCATTCCATGTGAGCGGCAATACTCCGATCAGAATCGCGCTGGGACGGTAAACTGGCCGTGATTGCGGTGAACCTTACCGTTGCAGCGATGTGTGGAACTCACAGATAATGCTATGCTTCCGTGTTCGCCTGCGCCTGACGTTCGCGCGTCACGCGTTCCTGGCAGGGAGGGCAGTAGATGAGCTTGGACTCCCCCTTGTTGACAAGAAATCTCTTCCTGCACAGTCTGCAGTGCTTCACGATACGATAGTCTACCATCGGGTCAGCGTTTAAAGCGCCTCCTCCCCGAAAACTCAGACTTGGACTCTATCGCATGCGAGCCACAGGCCTTGCACGTCAATGTCGTGGTCCCCCGCGAATTTTTCCCATGACGATAATTAGTGGTCGACTTTATCTTGGAACTCTTACACTGCTTGCAATTCATCATCTGTCAAAGCCTCGTGGTGGCCGATGTTTCGCAAAACAATCTCGGCAATAGACAGGCCTTCCTTCGGTCGGCTTGAATGGGACATCACATTCTTTCTTGCAGTCGGCGCAGGTCGCTTTGTGCATCTCGCGAGGGGCCATGCTCCGTGGTCCTGACGAAAATCCCCCGCCGCCAAATCCGCCGCCGCCCGTGCGGGGCCGATAGCTGCTGAAGCTGTCAGAGCCATAGCTTTTCTCTGACCTGCTTGACGAATCGCTGCTCTTTCCTGAGCGCTTGCCTGAGCCGCGCCCTTTTGTTGACCGTAGGTTTCCTCTTCCCATAGCGTATCCTTTCTCCTATCGCTGTATTATATGTCAGCAACACCTGATCAGCATCCGCGGATCGCAGCGCCTCTGACTGTACCTTATGAAAAGGTGCATCCTTTTTATATGCTTCTGTTTTTTGACGATGAAGAGCCGGGTCGTCACTTCCTTCAATCGGATGGACACTTTTTATATTGCGTCCTTTTTTCTTCTTCCATGGACTTGGTCATCGTCGATGAGCACAATATGGTGCTGGCGCCCTGGTTGGCAGTGCCTGTTCAAGCTGTACTGCACCTCGACTATCACTCTGATATGTACGCGATGGATGTCCCCCTGCGCAATGGCGGGAGCGATGCAACGTACGCGCGCAAGGTCTCCTGCGCGGAATTCATCTGTCCTGCGGTGCATTACGGTGGTATCGCATCAGTCGCGCATGTGCTGCTCCATGAGGCGCGGGTCGATATGTACACCGATCTTCACACGCGCGAGCAGGATGATGGGCTCTATTGGGCTTCACCTTGTTTAGGCTTCAGCTGGCGTGTCCCGACAGCGTACAGGACCGGACTGGATACGCTGACAATCGATGCAACCTACATCCTGGATATCGATCTTGACGCGTTCATGTGTATGGAGGAGTCCGACTATGATCCTCCTTCGGCATTACCAGACAGCGCGACGCAGCGCATCGGCCAGATGCGTGGCATTCTTTCGGAGCTGCCGGAACCGCAGCTGGTGACGATTGCCCAGAGCGCGCATTCAGGTGTCTTCACACCTGCCGCGCATGTCGGAATGCTACAGGAGCGCGTGGTCGCTGTGCTGCGAGAACTATATGGCGATGCGCTCCATGAATGTGCCTAAGAGATACTGCTTCTCAAGGATTCCTTTTCTCGTTTTCGACCTGACTCGTAGATTCTACTGCTGATAGCAGAACCCTTTCGATTTTTTTTGGCGCGTGCACATTAAGGTGCGATGCTACACTCCAAGCTATGCGCAAAAAGATATTCCTTGCGGCGATGGCTGGTCTTGCGGCAGGCTTGCTCCTTCGGCCCGTCGCGGACCAGGGGATATACGCTGCGGCTCATCAGCAACAGTATACAGTCACGTGCGATGTCCTGGATCAGAACGCGCCGTCACGCCTTCATGCACAGGGCATTGACGCACTGGTCCTACATCGCTCTGACGAGAGCGTCATCGCTGGCGATCCTGCCTATGCGGTGTCATCTGCCCTTGATGTGGCGCTCGCGTCATCACCCCAGCAGTTCACGCCATCTGATTACTTTGCTACTACGGACGCGGCGATACGCATGCAACAGGGCCTTGCCAAGCGCCAGTATCAGGATTGTGGCATCCTCGCTGGCAGCTACGGCACTGCGCCACAGGAGGATATCTTCTCATTGGGCATCGCCTATGTGCAGGAAGGTGGGCAATTGGTCCCCTATCTTGTCGGTAGTTCTGGCAGGCAGCGTATCCGCAATGGGCTACGAAGCACAGACACTATCCTAGGTGACCTGCGCATCGATCTGGAGACGCTCAAGCAGGATATCATCGACAATATCCAGGATTGGAGGGGATTCTGATGCGAGGGATGCTACCAGCGACAGTCGGCTTTGACATGGCCGAGGAATATCGGACGGTTGTGCAGGGCACGCGTGAGGTCGCGTCCTTGCAGGATGTGCTGGAGAACGAAGTCATGCCCCAGGGATGGTACGCTCTGTTGCTTCGCTGGATTCGGCACCGCACGGGCAAGGCCTCGGACTGCGGCGCACCAGAGGATATTCTGGGGCGGCAGTTGGACATCATGGATGGTTTATCGCAATCTCTGGAACGCATGGCAGTTGGTGCCAAGCGGCTGGCTGATGGCATCGGGGAGCAGTACAATCAGTCAGTGGTCCAGGAAGAAGCGAACGTTGCGCACTACACAGAACTGTCAGGAATATTAGATGACATCGACCCTGCTGCTGAATCCGAGCGCCTGGACTCATTGCGGGAGCATCGCAATCAACCTGGCGCCACAGCAGAGATGATCGCTGCGCGCGAGCGCATGCGCGAGCACGCGTATTCGCAAGGAGAATACGCCATGGTACTTTCAGAAGCGCACTGGCTGACGGTCGAGCAGGACTCACGGCGCACGTACACGGATCTGCTTGATGTCATTGCAATCACCATGGCCCAGATGCGCCAGGGTATATCCCATGCTATCACCTCAGCGCACACGACGCGGGATGTATACATCGCGTTCAAGGCAGGCCGCCTTGGCATGGACGCCATGCAGGGAGCGCTCGCGACCTTGCGAGGACATGTTGCCAGCCAGCACGCCTACATCCGGGACACTTCCTCACATATCGCAGAGCGCGCCATGCAAGTGCGCGCCCTGCCCGATCGCATGTCACCGGGCAATAGCCTGGACCATAATCTTGAGCGCATGCGCCAGACGGCGCTCGCGGTCAATGAAGACCTGGCGCAGGATGTGCAATTCAGATACCTTGGTCAGGTGGCTGATCATCCTCACACAGGGCTTGGCGCTGGAGGCAGGGGGGGTTGATGCCAAGTGCGTTATGCCGTACTCGCGCAGCCTGACGCCTATGCGTACTGCGAGGCGTTACGAACGTCACTTTGGGCCTGTAGCCTGTTGTATTATCGTCGCAATGGTGATGACCCGAGCCACGGATTGATGGGCCTAGCATCAGCGGCGCTAGGTTCACTGGGTCTTGACGTGCTCAAGGTCAATGCGGAGACGGGATTCCCTGCGCAAGAAGAGTTCGCCAGGGTCGGGAATGCGCAAGGCACGCTGCTCATCGGTGATCGATGTCTCGGCTATATGCTCGGCGCTGACGCGGCATCCGCAGGCATCGCGCTTGGCGATGCTTGGCGTGCCCGGGCGTTGTTCCCTGAGGATGGCCTGAGTCATGTGCTGACCTCGGTCAGTTACGGGCAGTACCTTGAAGTGCTCGCGTGCGCCTCGGACGCTTCGCTCACAGCGCTGCAAGGCTGCAGAACGCCATATGCTCTTGGATACATACTGCCCCTGGATATATATTGCCCCCTGGACGGCTGTGGTTCCTGACCCTTCCTGTCCTTCGCCTGTTCATGTCATCACCTGACCCGTATGATGCTCGCGATTCCCGCACGGGCGATTGCGTGCTGGTTGCTTGGACGCGCGATGAACTGGCTTTTGCCCTTGAGCAACGTCTTGCCGGATATTGCCAGCCCCGCTCGGGAGAACACGCATTGGATTATCTGCGACGCTGCGCCAGGGAAGCGGCCTCGCTAGAGCGTATGGGCATGCATGCTCCACGGCAAAGCGCAGCCTATGCGCTTGATGCTGAGCTGCTGGAGGACAGCTACGGCTCCCTTGCTGAAGGGCTTTCGCTCCTGCTGGAAGCGGAACTCTACCTGGGCATAGCGAGCCTCACCGACGCTGCGGCTCTTGATTTGCAACCAAGAATCGCGTCCTGTATGGGACGGCTTGGTCAACGAAACGCATGGTTGACTGACGATGCACACGTTGCCATGGCGCAGTGCTCAAAGGATTTGGAATCGTTGCTCTCGCGTATTGGCGTTGAAGGAGACGGTGGCGCTCCCCAGCAGGACACTTGTGAGCAAAACCCTGCCGCGTTAACGGCCTGACTGTGCACTTGCGACGTAGCTACTGGCGCAGCACGGTAGCCCCTAGACGAAGCAACTGTCTCTCATGCGCATAGAACTTCCCTGACTGCACACCTGGACAGCCAGTGCTGAGCGTGACGGTGTTGCCACGCACCCATATGGGGTATTCTCTGCATGCTGATGGACGGTTCTGGTAAATGCGACACTTGCTCGCGAACAGATGCGGACAGCCATTGTCGAGCACAATGAATGATCCTGGATTTCCGAAGCGCGGCTGGCTTTTCGCGTCAATGGGCAGTATGCCCTTGCTGCAGCAGAGCGCGCGGCACTCACTTTCGCAGTATGGGCCAAGGCTTCTTCTGGCGCTGGCAGCTACCTGGGCGATGGTCATGGCGTGGATATGTTCCTGCAGGTATTTGAAGATGCAGATAGTGCGTGCTTCTTGCGCACGAAGTACGACCTTAATGTTTCGGACGCAGAGAGCCCGGTGTTTACTTGCCTGGGTTGTTGTTGTCCATCGCATATCCTGCGGTTTTTCGTACTTCCTGTCGCTATTTTGCTACCCTTGTAGGGGGGCAAAGACTAGGGAAGGATTAAGAACAGGAGCATGCTTGTCCCCGCATGATAATCCCTCATGGCATTGTAAGGGACCCGAAAGTGGCCCGGCGCATCGAGAACAACGCAGCAAAGACAGGTCTCTTGGTGATACCGGACACCGACGCCATCAGTAATCTGTGGATCGTGGCAAGACACCTGCAAGCGCCCCGGGATACCGGTGATCTGCCTGCCTTCAACACAGAACTGCGCCACGCGTATCAGTCTATTGAGCAGATACCCGGAGTATCCTACGCGCACGTGCTTCCCAGCCAGGACGCACGCGATTTTGTCGTGCTCTTTGACCATCATGGGCCCAGGGCCCTTGCCCTGGAGCAACTGGCTGAGGTCCCTACCATCGCTGGCTACGCCACGCTCCTTGGCGGCGGAGCTCCTGTCCCTGATGATGTCGCTTATGTCACCATCAAGGATGTGAGCATAAGCTTTGACCGCATGGCCACGCTGCGCCTTGGGCATCTCCCTGAAGCTGAGCGAAAGCAATGGGCGGTGCTGAACGCTTCCACGGAACCTGGCACTGCCTACACCATCCTGTTCGACCCGCGCTCTGTGTCTGCTGATCCTATCCAATGGCTCGCTGACGAGAACAAAGGCACTGGCGAATACGTGTTCAGGCAGATAGTGCACCATCGGGTCAGATCCTATGCTGGCAGCGATGTCAATGTCACGGGCGGCATCTGGCTGCAGGAAAGCCCCATGGTCGCAGACCTGGAGGGGCAGCTGCGATTCATCAAGGCGTCCCGTGATGCGCAGATACATCCGGACTATATCACGATGCTCGCGGCTGGACTGCGGAAGGCTGAATCCACGGCCCCGGGTTTCATCACCAACTATATGCGCAGCACCTATCAGCCTGATGGCAGTCCGCTGATATCCAATCCCGTGCTCCGGGATGCGCTGGGTTGGGGCGCCGGGAAATAAGTGTCAGGGAATGCAGGCAGTCTTGCCGTATTTCCCATGCCCCTCTTTCAAATACTTCCTGTCTATTCCCCCTTCCATGTTCACGACCATACGCTTCACGATCGATGCTGGCGTCTTTGGCATTGAAGGTTCGCATCCGGTCTTTGAAGAGCCGATGCTGCGCGTCGGGATGGTTGGGCAGACCGGAATCGCAACGGGCACTCCTGCGGAAGTCAATGTGTCCAAAGGCATCGCCTGCACGTACCATGGCCAGCCCGTCACGTTCGAGCCTCGGCCCATCTACTTTGGCCACAAGGTGATCCTCCCTCCCAACCGGCTTTGGGAGCTTGGACAGGGCACGCTGGATTTTCTGCTTGAGAAAGAGGACATCCAGCATCTCTCTGTTCGCTACATGCACGCGTCAGGCGTCATGCATCTGTATGACCCTCACAGCGGTGGGCTCACCACTGTCGCGTGCGCAGGTCAGCAGCTTGACCTGGGATTCCCCTCTGGCAATGCTGAGCGCTATCTGCTGCTGGGCGGCCACGATGATGAGGGAAAGGCCTCGCGACGCTTCTGGCACCTGGAGGTCAATGCGCCTGTCGGCTCGACCTACATCCGGGTGAGCAAAGTTGGGTGGCGGGGACGCAAGACCTGATCGCCATCTCTCAGCCCTGCCGCGGAGAGCCCGCATCAGGCGAATCGGCATCGCACTCTTCAAAACTGTTATATACTCTGCGATGACCCAACCGCAAGGTGATTGCATGAGACAGACGCTCCCTTTATGTTTGGTCGTGTTGATCATGGCTTCAGCCTGCGCGCCCCTGCAACGCATGGATCCTGAGACAACAGCGCCGGGCCAAAGCATGCAGCACGCGTATGGCATCGCGCTTGATTCCTGCCATGAGGGCACGGTCAGTGACCAGGGTTTCTTCAATCCCAATAGTCGCACCTGGTGGTTTGATATCGCGGCTGACAAGCCAGGGTGCAGCCCAGCTTGCGTCGTCGCAGAAGATGGTTCTGCTGAAGTGAACTGGCGCTGCACAGGAGCGCTGCCAGAGCGCATCGTCTTGTCGCAGGATGACGCGCGTGTCATCGCAGGGGACCAATGCGCTGACATCGGTCCTGTCGTGGCCGAGGGCATGTACAATCCGAACAGCAGGACCTGGTGGTTTGATATCGCGGCTGACAAGCCAGGGTGCAGCCCAGCTTGCGTCGTCGCAGAAGATGGTTCTGCTGAAGTGAACTGGCGCTGCACAGGAGCGCTGCCAGAGCGCATCGTCTTGTCGCAGGATGACGCGCGTGTCATCGCAGGGGACCAATGCGCTGACATCGGTCCTGTCGTGGCCGAGGGCATGTACAATCCGAACAGCAGGACCTGGTGGTTTGATATCGCGGCTGACAAGCCAGGGTGCAGCCCAGCTTGCGTCGTCGCAGAAG
>MNWW01000013.1 GCA_001871415.1 Candidatus Woesearchaeota archaeon CG1_02_57_44
TCCTGCGCCATCCGACCGCAACAAACATATACCAAAACCAAACTTGGCCACGATAATGGAAACAACTCACGACATCAAGGAACTTGAAGAGATAGCGCGGCAGCTTCGCGTGCAGACCCTCAAGGTCATCCACCACGCCGGCTCAGGTCATCCGGGCGGCAGCCTGAGCGCGACGGACATGATCAGCGCGCTCTACTTCTCACGCCTCAAGCACAACCCTGATGAACCGCACTGGCCGGGAAGGGACCGGTTCGTGCTGAGCAAAGGGCACTGCTGCCCTATCCTGTATTGCGCGCTCGCGCGGCAGGGCTACTTCGCGGAGGAAGAGCTCTGGAAGCTGCGCAAGCTTGGCGCGCTCCTGCAGGGCCATCCGCATCCAAAGATACCCGGCATCGAGACCGCGGCCGGCAGCCTCGGGCAGGGATGCAATGTCGCGCTGGGCATGGCGCTCGCTGTGAAGATAGACGCCAAACAAGAAGGGATGGACAAAGACCACACACCGAAAGTCTACTGCATGGTCGGCGACGGAGAAAGCCAGGAAGGTTCGCTCTGGGAAGCTATCATGGCAGCAAAGCAATTCCACGCCGACAACTTCGTGCTCATCATCGACAACAATCAGGTGCAGCAGACCGGCAAGGTCACGGAGATAATGGACATCGGCCCATTGGCAGACAAGCTCAAAGCATTCGGCTGGGAATACGCGGAGATAGACGGCAATGACATGGCGCAGGTCATGAACGCGCTCACCGCGGCAGACAATCAGACAGGACCGTTCTGCATCATCTCCCACACGCTCAAGGGCAAGGGGGTCAGTTTCATGGAACTCAACAAGGAATTCCACGGCAGGTCGCCGACGGATGAAGAACTTCAAAAAGCTCTCGTCGAGCTGGGCGAGGTGAGCGCATAATGTCAAAAGCCACCAGCAAGGCGACACGCGACGGATTCGGCAAGGCGCTGGTCGCGCTCGGCGCCGAGAACAAGGACATCGTCGTCCTCGACGCGGACCTGTGCAACAGCACGCGCAGCGAATGGTTCGAGCAGGCGTATCCTGAACGGTTCCTCAACGTGGGCATCGCGGAGCAGAACATGGTCGGCATCGCCGCCGGCATGGCCCTGTCCGGCAAGACCGCCTTCGCGTGCAGCTTCGCGGGCTTCCTCGTCAATCGCGCGCACGACCATATCAGGATATCTGTCTGCTACAACAACGCCGACGTCAAGCTCGTCGGCACGCACGCGGGCATCCAGATAGGAGAGGATGGGCCCACGAACCAGAGCATCACGGACATCGCCAGCATGCGCTCGCTTCCGCATATGGTAGTCGTTCAGCCCTGCGACGTGGTCGAGGCGGCAAAAGCGGTCAAGGCAGTAGCGGCGCACAAGGGCCCCTGCTATCTGCGGCTGACGCGCAACTCGGTCGAGACAACGACCGACGATGCCACGCCCTTTGAGCTGGGCAAAGGCGTCGTGCTGCGGAAAGCCAAGGCAGGGGCAGACGGCACGATCGTCACCTTCATGGCATCAGGAGCCACGGTCCCTGAAGCGCTGCACGCCGCTGAGCAGCTCGGTGAGCACGTGGGCGTCGTCAACATCCACACTATCAAGCCCATCGACGAGGCGCTCATCAAGCTGTGCGCCTCGCATGGACCCATCGTCACTATCGAGGACCATAGCATCTACGGTGGCCTGGGCTCAGCGGTCGCCGAAGTCGCGGCCAGCATAGGCGGCATCGTGCATCGCATCGGCATCACCGGCTTCGCACAGAGCGGCACGGGCGCCGAGCTATACGACGCCTATGGCCTGTCGGCGCAGCGCATTGCGGAGCAGGCAAGGAAGCTGATTAAGAAGCAATAATCGTATCAGGACAACCCATCAACGTGCGTAACCATGGACACCGCGACCCACGATAAGACGCAGGCGCTCATCACGCAGAGCAGCGAGGCCATCAAGAGCGTGGCTTCGCTCGAAGAGGAGCTGCTCATCGCGGCCGAGGCCATGAAGGACTGCCTGGCGTCAGGAGGCAAGATTCTCGCCTGCGGCAACGGCGGCTCAGCCAGCCAATGCCAGCACTTCGCGGCAGAGCTTATCGGCAGGTTCGAGAAAGAGAGAGCGGGATTGGGCGCTATCGCGCTCACCAGCGACGGAGCCACATTGACCGCCTGGTCGAATGATTATGATTTCTCCACGGTGTTCTCACGACAGGTAGAGGCGCTGGGACGGCCCGGAGATGTGCTGCTGGCATTATCCACCAGCGGCAACAGCACGAACGTGCTCGCCGCGGTCGACGCCGCCAAGACACAGGGGATGCTCACCATAGGCCTGTGCGGGCCCTCCGGCAAGGGCAAGCTGGAAGGAGCGTGCGAAGTCGCCCTGTGCGTGCCCGCCGATGCGACACCGCGCATCCAGGAAGCGCACCTGCTCATCATCCACCTGCTGTGCGGCCTTGTCGAGGACGGCATCATGGGCGCAGCGGACGACGGTAGAACCAAAACCGATCGACCGGAGGCATAGCAGATGTCCGTCACCAAGTTCTCCAATCAGAAGATCCTGGTCATCGGCGATATCATGCTAGATAGATATATCATGGGGAACATCACAAGAATCTCCCCTGAAGCGCCCGTACCTATCGTGCATGTGCAGGAAGAGAAGGCGTACCCGGGCGGCGCGGCCAATGTCGCGCACAACATCGTCACCATGGGCGGCATGGCGCTGCTCATCGGCGTATGCGGCGCTGATCCTGCCGGCAAGCAGCTTGAGCACGCGCTTGACACCGCAGGCATACAGGCAGCGCTCATCCATGATGGCTCCACGGTGCAGAAGGTGCGCGTGGTCTCGCATCAGCATCACATCGTCCGGCTCGACTATGAGGACAAGCGCACCCTGTCCGACGACGCGCAGGCACGGCTCCTCAGCGCCATCGAGCAGCACCTCCCTGACTGCAGCGGCATCATCATCTCCGACTATGCGAAAGGATGCATCACTACGCAGGTCATGGACGCGCTTCGCCAGCACGCCGCAGGAAAACCTATCATCATCGACCCAAAGCCCGCCAACAAGGCGCTGTATGCTGGAGCGACGCTCATCACGCCCAATGCGGCCGAAGCGGCGAGCATGAGCGGATGCGCCGATATATCCGACGCTGGCCGGGAGCTGGTCGCATCGCTCGGCTCAAGCGTCATCATCACCCGCGGCCCCGAGGGTATGAGCATCTTCGAGAAGGGCAAGCGCAGCAAGCAGGTCGATATCCCGACGCAGGCCAAGGCCATCTACGATGTCTCTGGCGCCGGCGACGCTGTCGTGGCTGCGCTCGCGCTGTGCGTGGCCTCGGCGATGGACCTTCGCGAATCGGCCATCGTGGCCAACCACGCGGGCGGCATCAAGGTCGGCAAGCCAGGGACCGCGCCCGTCTACCAGCAGGAGCTCGTCGCCGTCATGGAGAAAGAGAACAACAAGGTCAAGACGCTGGAGGCGGTGGCCAAGATCACCGAGCGCCTGCGCCAAGAGGGACGACGAGTCGTCACCACGAACGGCTGCTTTGATATCATCCATCCCGGACACATCCACCTGCTCTCGCAGGCACGCGCCATGGGCGACGTCCTGGTGCTGTTGCTGAATTCCGATGATTCGGTCAGACAGCTCAAGGGCCTTGACCGTCCGATACTCACCGAACGTGAGCGCGCCGAGGTCTTGTCGGCGCTGACGAGCGTGGATTACATCGTGTTCTTCAATGAACAAGACCCGCGCAAGCCATTGGCGTCCATCAAGCCGCACATCCACGTCAAAGGAGGCAACTTCGCTGTCGGAGACATAGTGGAACGCGAGATTGTCGAGCGCAACGGCGGCGAGATACGACTGCTCCCGCAGGACGAGGAACTGGACACAGAATCGCTCATCCGTCGCGTTGTCAAGAACCATGGCGGATAGGCACTACCATCGATATCCCACGGGCGAACGCATGGACACGAACAAACCAGGAAGCAAGGATGCTGAAGATGTGGACCAGAACAACGCTCCTGTCAACGGCATGCTCGAGCAGATAACCCGCGAGCAGGCGGCGCAGGCAGCGGCACTCGCCCGCCAGCACGGGCTGGTCGTGGGGTTCACCTCCGGGGTGTTCGATATCCTCCATCGCGGGCATGTGCATTTCCTCTATGACTGCAAGCAGCACTGCGACCTGCTGCTCGTCGGCGTTAATACCGACAGCAGCGTACGCCGCATCAAAGGCGCGAGCCGGCCTGTGCAGGATGAGCGCTCCCGGTCACTCGTGGTCGCCGCGCTCAAGCCCGTGGACGGCGTGTTTCTGTTTTCCGAAGAGAACAACAACGAGAACATCACGCAGCTTCGCCCTGACGTATACCTGAAAGCAGGCGACTATGCTGAGGCGCAGCTGAGCTCCGCGCCGCTTGTTGCCTCGTATGGCGGTAAGACCATCATCATCCCGCATCGCGACAACCTGAGCACGACGGCGCTACTGGAACGAGCAGCGTTGCTGGGAAGAAGCGCGACGCTGACCATGAAGGCCGGAGCGAAAGATGCGCGGAATAACGCTCTCTTCATCGACCGCGACGGCACGCTCATCGAGAGCATCGATCACCTGCACGAGCCCGAGAAGGTCACGATCAGAGACGGGGCCAAAGAGGCATTGCTCTCCCTGCAGAAAGACTATCGGCTGGTACTGGTCACAAACCAGATGGGCATCGGCATCGGACACTTCACGGTAGAGGAGTATTATTCCGTCACCCGCCAGATGCTGCGCCTGCTCGACGGCGTCATATTCGACAAGCTCTATTTCTGCCCTCACTCGCTCAAGGAGGATTGCGATTGCAGAAAGCCAAAGCCAGGCATGCTGCTTCGGGCGGCCGATGAACTCGGCATCGACCTTGCGTCGTCGTGGATGATAGGGGATTCCACAGCGGACATCTCCGCCGGCAAGGCAGCTGGATGCAGGACCATCGGACTGGGAATAGACGGTGGCGACGCCATTGCCGCATCGTGGAAGGATGTCGCTTCTCTCATCGCTTCTGTAGGATCCCCGCAGGGTCAGCAGAAGGACACAACACACCATGACACGCATTGAGCCAGCCGTGGGGGAGGGCGCATGAGCGCGCCGGCCACCTCCTGGCTCACCGGGATGCGCCATGGCATAGACCCTGACCTCTCCCGGATACGGGCAATCGTCGCTGCACTAGGGCATCCTGAACTAGCCTATCCGACCGCGCATGTGGGCGGAACGAACGGCAAGGGCTCGACGTGCGCGATGCTCGCCGCCGCGCTTCGCGCTGACGGGCGCAAGGTCGGGCTGATGACCTCGCCG